>JARLGM010000129.1 GCA_031292755.1 Candidatus Sulfopaludibacter sp. | reverse complement strand
ACCAGGTCAGCAACCGCACGTTCCCTTCTAAGAACATGTTCGTCAAGGATCCCACGGCGCCCGCCGACCTGATCGGCATGAACGGTTACATCATGAACGGAAAGATTCACGCGCACGTGACGCTGGCCAATCCCGACAAGGCATTCGGCGGGCACCTGGAACCCGGCACCAGCGTGTTCACTTTCGCCATCATTACCGTGGGGGTGCTGCCGGATAGCCTGGACCTTACCAAACTCGACGACAAGAGTTACCGGTAGGACATGCGAGAATGAGACATGCATTCCCGCGTTTTGGCCCTGTTATTTGCCGTGTGCCTCACGGCGGCGGGCCAGACTTACACCGTTGAAAAGCTGTCCACCGCACTCAAAAGCATCGCTACCGATTCGCAGCATAAAGCCGGCGATGCCGAACTCGCCGCTTACCTGGCGAAGGTGAAACTCACCGAGCGGCTCGACGACCGCCGTCTGGAAGAATTGCAGACGCAGTTGAGCCTGGGGCCGAAAACCATGGCGGCCCTTCGCAAACTGCGCGATCAGTCGCAAAACCTGCCGGCCGCCGCCCCCCCTGCTCCGCCGCCGGCATTGCGTCCAATCCCCGTTCCGCCGCCCGAAGAGCAAAAGGCCATTCTGGAAGATGTCCGCAAGTATGCCCTGAGCTACAGCCAGAATCTTCCGGACTTCATCTGCCTGGAAGTGGAGCGCCGCTACGACGCGCCGCCGGTCTCGGCCGGGTCGCCCGACTGGCGGAAACGCGACGAACTCACCAAACGCCTGAGCTACTTCGAACAGAAGGAAGACTACAAACTGGTGATGGTCAACAACTCCGTCTCCACCAATCAGGACGTGAAAAGCGCCGGCGGTTCGCAGAGCTTCGGAGATTTCGGCAGCATGATGCGCCAGGTTTTCGAACCGGTCACCGCCGCATCGTTCGAGTGGGGCGCCTGGCATACCTGGCACGGACAGCGCGTGATGACTTTCGACTACCGCGTAGCGCTGGAGAATTCCCGCTATCACCTGATGTACGACAAGGACCGCGACATCGTCACCGCCTACCATGGCTGGTTCGAAGTGGACCCCACCACTCACGTGGTGATGCGCATTGCCGTGATCGCCGAGAACATCCCACCCGACTTTCCCTTGAAGGGAGCGTCCGACGTTCTGGAGTACGATTACCAGGATCTCTCGGGCCAGACGTTTCTGCTGCCGGTGAAAGCCGAGATCCTGATGAACGCGGGAGACCGGATCACCAAAAACAACAAGGAATTCCGTACTTACCGGAAGTATTCGGCGGATGCTCTCATCAAGTACGATGGCGATCTGACGGCGAATCCGCCCGTGAAACACTGATTCCCGCCGTGCGAAAATGGAAAAGTATGGGTTCCCGCCTTCTGGCTGCTTTTCTGGCGGTCTGCCTGGTCGCGATGGGTCAGACCATGTCAGTCGAGAAACTGATCCTTTTCCTGCGCAACGCCTATAGCGACCGGAACCGGCAGTATTCCGATCAGGAGATCGCCAGATTTCTGGCAAAGGTGAAGCTCAGCGACAAACTGGAAGACCGCGCGATCGAGAATCTGCAGGGCGAGTTCAAGATCGGGCCGCTGACCATGGCAAAGTTGCAGGCGCTGCGAGACCAGTCGCAGAGCATGAACGAGGCTAAGATCGTGGAACCGGAAAAGCCCAAACCGATTCCGCCGCCATCCGCCGAAGAACAGGCCGCCGCACTCGACGCGGCGCGCGAGTACGCCCTGGCGTACAGCCGCAACCTGCCCGACTTCATCTGCACGGAGGTGACCCGGCGCTACGGGGCCCTGCCACCCGGTACGCGCGGATGGGGTACGGCGGGCGAAGCGCCCCGATGGCAGGCCATCGACACGGTCACCAAGCGGCTCAGCTATTTCGACCAGAAGGAAGAGTACAAGACAATCCTGCACAACAGCACGCCCATAGGAGACAACGGCAAGAGCGTAGGCGGGTCGGAATCATTCGGCGATTTCGGCAGTATGCTCCGCGAGTTGTTCGAGCCCGCCACCCAGGCGCGCTTCGAATGGGACCACTGGGGTACGCTGCGCGGCCAGCGCGTGATGGAGTTCAACTTCCACGTGCAGCAGGAGCGCTCGCAGTACCGGATCACGGTGGACAACCATCAGAGCATCATTGCCGCCTACCGCGGCCTTGTGGCGGTGGACCCGGCCACTCATGCCGTGATGCGGCTGATTGTGGAGGCCGAAAATATGCCGGGCGATTTCCCGGTGAAGAGCACGCAGGATATTTTGGACTACGATTATCAGGACATTTCGGGCCAGACCTTCCTGCTGCCGCTAAAGGCCACCATGACCGGCAATATGGGCGACTACTGGTCGAAGAACGACAAAGAGTTTCGTATCTACCGCAAGTACTCCGCCGACGCCGTCATCAAGTACGACACCAACGTCGATACGCCCTCGCCGCTGGACGAGACCAAGACAAAGGAAGGCACGCCGCCTCCGCCGCCGGCGAAGAAGAAGTAACACCTACTTCTTGACGTAGGTCTTCTGGAACTGGTCACGGCTGTTGACCACGTGGAATGTGCCGTTCTTTTCGGCCGTCACCTTGATCCATTTGGCCTCGCAGATGGTGTCCACATTGGCGATGAAGGCGTCGGGCGAGTTGTGGGCCTTGTCGCTGTTCACGGCGTAATGGAGCTGCCACAGGTCCAGCAGGCCGCGGGTGTCCCGCAAGGTCTGCCATACTTCCGGATCGCCGCCCTTTTGCGGGCCGTTGTTCATCAGGGCAACGCGCGGCGCAATGGCCCGGATGAAGGGCAGGGAATTGGACGGATTGGTGCCGTGGTGCGAGACCAGAAACAGGTCGACGATCCCGATCTTGTTGTTGGGGCATACCAGGTCGTATTCGCGGTCTTTGGTGAGGTCGCCCATGTCCAGCATGCGGAACGTGCCGAAGGTGATGAGCACCCCGACCGATTGGCCGTTCTCGGTGCGGTCGGCGGCAGGACGCGTGTAGCCCGCGCACTCCGGGGTTGGGTCGCCGGCGCCGGGCAGCGGCGAAGCGATGACGTTGCCGGCGGCCGAGAGCACTTCCACGTCGATCCCCTTGATGGGAATCATGTCGCCGGGCTTGACCACGATGTGGTTGCCTTTGTCGCGAAAGGAACGGTATTCGTCGAACAGAATCCCGGCGTCCTTGCCGGTTTCGGTCTGCGGGCCGTGGTCCACGAAATTCAGGATGGGCATGCGTTTGGCCAGACCCTGCACCCCGCCCACGTGGTCCGTGTGGTAGTGGGTGATCAGCAGGTAGTCGATCTTGTGGACGCCTGCGGCCTTGGCCGCCGCGGCGATCCGGCCGGCATCGCGGTGGCTCATTCCCGGCCATCCGGTGTCGATCAGCAGGGATTGCCCGCTGGGCGCGACGAGCAGCGTGGACTGGCCGCCCTCCACGTCGATTGAATAGATTTCCAGCACCTTGGCCGCGGGAAGGGTGGTTGCGATTGCCAGGAGCAGGATGCCTGGTAGCAGCGCTCTCATTTGCCAAAATGGTAGCATGTCGGAGTTACCGGAACAGATTCAGCCCTCGGAGCGTATCAGTTAGCGGATGCCTTTTTGCAGCCAGTGCGGAAACCAGGTCGGGGACCACGATATCTATTGCGGCCGCTGCGGCAGGCGTCAGCCCGGGGGAGACGCCGCAGGTCCGGCAGCAGCCGCCGCGCACCCCGATCCGCTAGCCGGAATGTCGCCGCGGACGGCGTCGATCCTCTGCTATGTTCCGGCCATCGGCTGGATCTGTGCCGTGATCGTGCTGGCGTCGGTGAAGTTCCGCAACGACCACGCCGTCCGGTTTCACGCCTTCCAGGGCATCTACCTGTTTGTGGCGACGCTGATTGCCGATTTCGTGATCCGCCCCATGTTCTGGTTGATGCCCAACGACCTTCACCTCTATCGGCTGGTGCAGCTCGCACTGATCGGGGCGTCCATTTTCATGATGGTGAAGGCGTCGCACGACGAGGCGTATTCGCTCCCGCTGTTCGGCGAACTCGCGCAGCGCTCGGTGGCGGAGAGGTAGGACGGGCAGCACGCGGCCATCGAGAGAAATCGCAATAAGGGTCAGGAGTCGTCATTCGATCTCTTTTCCCTTCGACGGCCCTGGCGGTACCGTTTCATTAGATGATCCAGAATTCCTGGCGGTTTTTTGATTTTCGGCATTATACGTGACCGCTCACGTATAGTAGACATGTGCCGGCAAAGACTGCAAGAAAGAACGCGGCCGCCGTAGCTCTCGGGCGGAAGGGCGGGAAGAGAGGTGGTCCTGCACGGGCCGCTAAACTCACCCCGGAGCAGAGGAGCGAGAGCGCACGCAAGGCGGTTCAAGCCCGGTGGGCGAAGCGGAATGAAGGCAACGCTGTCGCCGCCACGGATACCTCCGACAACGCACTCCTGGCTTTGCTCCAGCAACTCAAGACGGCGAAGCGCCCAGCCGAGGTCCGACAGCTTTCCGTTCAGATCGAACAAATGGTGTTCCATAAGCAATTCAAAAGCTCTTAATTTGATGGTAGCGACCACGGCTATCAGCCACAAAGTGAAAATGGCCAAATGGCCTCCCTTTTTTGGCGACCGATGAATATTTAACCAACACGCCCATGGACGCTACAGCCTCGTTGGTAGTGGCGCAAAAGTAAATCCGTTTTTCGGGCTCATTCTTCGATGAGAATATGCTCTTGCGCCGTGAGCCGTCTCTAAGGTCCGTATATCTTCGCGGCGAGAGCACGGTAGCGTGGATCGTCCCGCACAATATCGAGGGCGGGATCCCAGCGCATGGAAGGCAGGTCTGGCACATGCTTGTCCCAAGCGTCCTGGAGGTATTTCAGAGTGGTCTCTTTGTTGCCCATGCGGGCATAGAGCAAAGCGAGTCCGTAGTTGTCCAGCGGGTCGGTACCGTGGGGATGCAGGACCGCGCGAAGTAATTCCGCGGCCTCGGCCGAACGCCCCGCGGCGTTCAGGCAGGGTACCAGTTCCCCATCGAACAAGAGGTTATCGGGAAACAGTGCGGCGGCCGACCGGGCGGCCTGGAGCGCGGGCAGCGGCTGGTGCTGGGCCAGAAAATCGTGAGCCAGAAGCTGAAATGCGGTCACATTGTGTGGCTCGGCTCTCTGGACATCGCGAATCAGATCTTCCGAATCGTTGTAGCGACGCCAGTAATAATAAAGTTCGGCCCGGATTAGCGGGAGAGCCATGCTATATGGATTGAGGCGTTCGGATTCCCGCAGCAAGCGTTCGGCGGATACAAAATCGCCGAGCTCGAATCGATTCACTCCGGCGCGCTCAAAAGCGCGGTCATAGCTGGGGTTCAGTTCGATGGCCCTTTGATATTCCGCCGCGGCGGCGTTCCATTGCCAGCGTGCGGATTCGATCAGGCCGAGTGCGGCATGGGCTTCGGCGAGTGAGGGATCGAGTTCGAGGGCCCTGCGCGCGGCCTGCTCCCCGCGGCCCACCGCCGTGCTGTAATCGATTTGCCCATGGGCCATCATCAATCCGTAGGCATCGGCGATACCGGCATAGGCCAGCGCATAGCCGGGATCGATGCTGAGGGCCTGTTGGAAAAGACCGATCGCCTGCCGTGTCTTTTCGGCTTCTCGGGTGGCCCAGAGCGCCCGCGCGGCAAAGTAGAGGTTGTGCGCCTGAGGGTTTTCCGGCCTTGCGGATAGAACGGGCGGCAGCTTCACCCGGAGGGCATTGGCCACATTCTGTTCAATTTGCCGCTCGATGGGACCGGCAGGCAGATCGGAGGAAAAATGGTCGGTCCACAGAATGGAATTATCGGAAGCTCGAATGAGCGAAACGCGAATCTGCGCGCGATTCCCGAACGGGGCTACCTCCCCCTCCAGCAAAGCGTCCACGGCAAGTTTGCGACTGAGCGCAGAATAGTCCGAGCGTTCACGGACGAGTTGGGCCGCGGGTGGTGTAGCGTGGAGGCGAAGAGCAGACACCCGGGCCAAGTCCCGCTGCAGGTCCTCTGTAATGCCGAAGGCGAGAGTGTCGAAGCGGCGATCCGGATCGAGGTCCACAAAAGAGAGGACGGCCAGAGCCGGAAGGTGGGGATGACGGGATGCCGAAGCAATCTGAATGGTGAGGGCGGCGGCGCCGGCCACGACAGCCAGTACCAGCAACCCGGCAACAAGGCGCGGGCTGAAGCGACGGTTCGGCGAGGGCGGCCCGGCGGGAGCGATCTTCTCCTGGAGGCTCCGGAATTCGGGGACATACGCGCCTTTAGGGATCTCGATCAGCACCGAATCCCGCTCGCCTTCACCGGCGTAATACCGGGCTAATTTCTTCCTGACGCTGCGGGCTTGCGTGCGGACCACGGAATCCGCTTTGCAATCGTAGCCAAGCGGGCATCCGAAGACCTCCACGCCGACAGTGGCTTCTTTGATCTGAGCGCCACGGCCAGCGAGAGTTTCTTCCACCACGTGGGTGAGAAGGGCCGAACTTCGGGGATATTTCACAAAGTCAGCCGTTCGCAAAATCCGCGCGAGTTGCTCGCGGATTTGCTTCGCAGACGGCTGACTCGCCGGTGAAAGGGAGTTGGCGGAAGCACTACTCTCCATGCGCGTATGCTCTGGGAGGAGTGTATCACGGGTGGTGCAAACCTTACAAAAAGGCCGCCAATTGAGGGGTGCGGGGGTGGATGCACCCAAAAACGTTGCGCCGTAGCCAAGGCAGCACCTAGACTGCACGAGGAGGAACAAAACCGAACGATGCCTAGGTTCTTTAGATTTTTTGCGCTTGCGGCGATAATCAGTCTTACGGCCGGCTTCCGACTGAAGGCCAACACTGTTTTCAACGTGGATCTTTCCAGCTACTATACGCCCTGGAGTTCCTGGAACCCCCCGGTGGCCGCAGGCTCCGAATCGGGAACTGGAAGTACGGGCTCCGGCCTGTCCTTCAGCGACCCCGGCGGGGAGAACGTGACGGTGGGCTTCGTTACCCCATTCAGCAACTATTGGCCCGGATCGGTGACGCTCTCAACCGGCGATGCCAACCCTTTGAGCAGCGACGTGAAGGTGAATACCCTGATCAACCTGTTCAATGGCAGTACGGGCAACCAGGTAACGGTTGTCTTCACGAACAGCGTCAGCGCCACGGATACATTTACCCTATCGATAGGCCAGACGGTCCGCGACTACCACGACAACAACAACGGACTGGACGGATTGACCGGCGCCGGGTCGGGCGTGACGGCGGTGAATTGGTGGAACAACCAAGTCTCGGAGACCGATGGCACCCCCCAGTTCCGGCTGGATGCGCAGACCTTTCTACTGCCATCGTCTTGGGCCGGCACCACTTTGACGAGCATGGAATTGATCTACCCGACAGCAAGCGGGAATCAGGCGACGCTTTCGGCCTTCCAGATCGACGACTTGGGCGGCGCCAATTCGCCAACGCCGGAACCGTCCAGTTTGCTTCTGGCGGGTGCTGGGTTATTGAGCGCCGGTCTTCTGAGACGCCGGTACCTTCAGTAGAGGCCGAGGTGGCCCAGGACTACCGGGATGAGGGCTGCGTAGACTCCAGCCATGACGTCGCCTACCTTGATGCCGAGGCCGCCGGGTAAGGCTGCCAACTGGCGAACCGTGATGGCTTCCAGATGTCGAAGAGGCGAAATGGGTTGAAGGCCAGCAGGTGGTTCTTCCAGTTGAGGGTGGCGGCGCTGGCGAGTGTGCCCCCGGAGGAGTACACCGGGTGGTTCTGCGACGTCGCCGCCAACATCGCGGCGATCCTGGCCGCGGCGGCTCCTACTTCCTCAATAGCAAGGAGCACGCCGGCGACGAGGAGCGCAGTCTGTACGTGAAAGACCTCGTCATCGCTCACCGGCGGCAGTGGGGCTGGCGCTTCGTCGACGAATTCTGTTGGCGCAAGACTGATAACGGCGTGCCGGGAGGATGACCGCGACGCCGATCATCCAGCAGCAGATTGCGGGTCTGGCGTCCGGAGGCCAGTACACGTTCTACGTGTCGTCCTGGTAGTGGGCTCCGGTTGTGTTGGTGGTGAAGTATGGCGAATACCTAATCTAACCCTCGTACGTAACCTTGTTGTGGTATATTTATTCATAGCGGCGAATAAATACACATGGCACTCAAGGTTGGCGTTGTCGGATATCGCGGGTACAGCGGCGCGGAACTGGTCCGCATTCTGGAGCGCCACCCCAGTGTGGAGCCAGTCCTGCTGGAGCATCGCGCGGACGCGGGTGATCACTCCGGCCTGCTCCATCCCTCGGGACCGCCCGTCATCCCCTGCGACCCGCAAATCATTAAAGCCGAAGGGATTGCTCTGGTCTTCCTGGCCACTCCTCCGGAAGTTTCCATGGAACTGGCGCCGGAGCTTTTAGCTTTGGACCGCGTGGTGGTCGACCTGAGCGGCGCTTTCCGGCTACGGACTGTCGAGAATTACGCCGCGTGGTATAAGGCCGCGCACACCCAGCCCGAACTGCTCGCGGAAGCCACCTACGGGCTGCCGGAGTTCTGCCGCGAGCGCATTCCAGCGGCGCGCCTGGTTTCCAATCCAGGCTGCTATCCGACCGCGGCCAACCTGGCCATCCGGCCGCTGATCGAGGCGGGGGTAGTGGATCGCGCGGCGGGCATTGTGTGCGATGCCAAATCGGGCGTCAGCGGCGCGGGGCGTAAGGCCAGCCTCACTACCAGCTTCTGCGAGGTGACCGGGAACTTCTCCGCCTACTCGATTCTCAAACACCGTCACGTCCCCGAAGTCCTCCTGACCTCCAGCCTGGAGGAGCGTGAATTCAGCTTTACCGCGCAGCTCATCCCGGTGGATCGCGGCATTCTGGAAACCATTTACTTCCGCGCCGTGCACGTGCACAGCGCCGAAGACCTGCTGGCCATCTACCAGAGCCGCTATCGGCAAGAGCCGTTCGTGCGCCTGTACCGCGCCGGCCGGGCGCCGGACCTGCACGCCGTGGCGCACACCAACTTCTGCGATATCGGCGTAACTTTCGACGCCGCTACCGGCCGCGCCGTGGTGGTGAGCGCCATCGATAACCTGGGGAAGGGCGCCGCCGGGCAGGCGGTACAGAACATGAACCTGATGTTGGGATTTTCCGAAACCGAGGGGCTGCTGTGAAGCTGTTGGTCAAACTGGGCGGGACCTTGCTGGATGCGCCCGAGTCGCGCGCGCGGCTGGCGCGGCAGATCGCGCAGGCGCAGGGCCATGGCGCCGAAATCGTGGTGGTCCACGGCGGGGGAAAGCAGATGACCCGCTACCTGGCCGAACGCGGCATTGAGAGCAACTTTGTGAATGGCCTGCGGGTCAGCGGGCCGGAAGTAATCGATGCGGTGCTGAAAATTTTTGCCGGCACGGTGAATCACGAACTGGTGGCCAGTCTCAATCGCACCGGGGCACCGGCGGTTGGGCTCAGCGGGATCGACGCTTGCCTGGTGGAGGCGGAACAGATGGATCCGGCGCTCGGCGCTGTGGGCCGCGTCACCAAATCCAACCCTGGACTGCTGCACCTGCTGGTGGGGAATGGGTTCGTTCCGGTGGTGGCGTGCGTGGCAGGCGACCGGCACGGCGCCATCTACAACGTGAATGCAGACCAGATGGCGGTAGCCTGCGCTGCGGCTTTCGGCGCGGGCCAGCTCATCTTTCTGACGGATGTGGAAGGAGTGATGGACGGCTCCAAACAGGTGCGCCGCTTGCTGACGGCGCGCGAAAGCGAAGAGCTGATTGCCACGGGCATCGCCACCGGAGGCATGCAGGCCAAGCTGAACGCCGCGTTGGACGCGCTGCGGAGCGGAGTGGGCGAGGTGCGGATTGCGCCCGGCGCTACGGAAAATATTCTGGGCCGGCTGCTGGCCGGCGAGACGGACGGGACCCGCATCGTTTTGCAGGAGGGACAAGCGGCATGATCAGCGCTCTGTTCGCGGATTCCTTCGTGGATGCACCGGCCGGCGGCCAGCGGCTCACTGTAAGGAAAGCGGTGATGCGCGACATCCCGCTGATTCTCGACCTGATCAACTCCTACGCTGCCCGGGGCATCATGCTGCCGCGCACCGAGTTCGAATTGTCCGAAGCCATCCGCGACTTCATCGTGGTGATGCAGGGCGCGGAATTCCTGGGGTGCGGCGCGCTCCACTTCTACAGTCCCACGGTGGGCGAAATCCGCTCGCTGGCCGTGCACGAACACGCCAAGACCAAAGGCGTCGGGCGCATTCTGGTGGAATCGCTGGTGCGCGAAGCGGACACTTACGAATTGGACGTAGTGTTTGCATTCACTTACGTTGTTGAGTTTTTCAACAGGGTAGGCTTCCATGTAGTCGAACGAGGCGTCCTTCCGCTCAAGGCGTGGAAAGACTGCCTGCGGTGTTCGAAATTCTCGGCGTGCGACGAAATAGCGGTTTTACGGGTGCTACGGCCGGAACATTGGTCCGAATCGCAACCGCAGCAGTGGGCGCATACGGCCTCCGCCGACGATCAATTCATCCAGATTCCTACCCCACTATCCCTGAAGTAAATACCCTCAAAGTAGGGATTCGCATCACTCCCCACAAAAGACCGCAGAAATAGACCGTGTTTTCAACAGGTACCGGATGTATGATTCTGTTTAAGGATAAACAAACCTTAAATTAATCCACCCGGGTTACGAGGGCGCCAAAATGAAAGCACAAACCGTTGACGTGAAAGCTTCCACCGGCAGAGTACTCTGCTGCACCGTGTTCCGGCCAGGCGGCAAAAAACTGCTTGCTAAAGGCCATGTAATCAGCGACGAAGACGTCCGCGTACTGGAATCGGAAGGCATGGAGACCATTTGGGTCACCGAACTGGAGGACGGCGAAATCGGCGAAGACGACGCGGTTTGCCAGGTGGCTAGCGAAATGGGCTGCGGGAGCTTCGAAATCCGCCTGGCAGCCGGGGGACGCGCCAACCTGCTGGCCACCGAAAACTGCTGCCTGCTGGTGGACGATGAGCTTCTGAAGGCCATCAACAGCACCGCCAGCGTGGTCATCGCCACGGCACTGAACTTCAGCTACGCCGTAGCGGGACAGCGTATCGCCACCGTAAAGAGCGCTCCGTTCGCCGTGGCCAAAGAGCAACTCGAAGCGGTCATCGGAATTCTGAAGGAACGAGGTCCGATTCTGCAAGCCCGCCCCGTCCGCACCCCGAGTGTTGGAGTTCTCTACACCGATCCGATCAGTGGGGAGCGCGCCCGGCAGTTGTTTGAGAACATCATGCGCCAGAGGCTGGAACGCTTCGGAGTGAATGCGAATTTTGTTTTAGCGTGCACAGAGGATGAGAACTCCGTCGCCCGCTGCATGCAACACCTCCTCCGGTCGAAGCCGTGCGTGATCCTGGTGGCATCCACCACGGCTCCCGCGGGACCGGAAGACGTGATCGGGCAGGCCATGCTGCGGGTGGGAGGAACGGTGGAACGGTTCCTGGCTCCGGTGGAGCCGGGTAATCTCCTGTTGCTCTCTTACAAAGACGAGGTGCCGATCATTTCCGCTCCCGGATGCTTCCGGTCAGCCAAGCCGAACGTGGTGGATCTGGTTCTGCCCCCACTGCTGGCGCGCTATCACGTCACGGGTTGGGAAGTAGCGTGCTTGGGACACGGCGGTTTGCTGGCGTAACAAGCCCCTCCACCCTGAAGCCCGCTACCTCCGAGGTGGGCTTCAGGTGCCCTCGCCGGGTCCTTCATGGGCCCGGCTTTTTTATTTCCATCGAATGTTGCGGGCGGCCAGTTCGCGCTCAATCTGGGCCGCCGATTCGAAGACCACCGCATCGATTCCCAAGGTGAGCGCGCCTGCCACATAGTCAGGGATATCGTCGGTGTAGAAGCACTCTTCGGGCCGGCAGCGGGCGGCGTCGATAGCGGCCCGGAAGATGGCCGGAGCCGGCTTCATAGCCTTCACTTGATAGGACAGAATCAACTGGTGGAAGTGCCGCAGAAGGGGAGCGTAATGGCTGCGGATCGAGTCGAAATGGATGGCGTTGGTATTGGAGAGCAGGACCAGGCGGTAGCGTGCCGCCAGTCCCTCCAGCATGGCTTCAGGGATGAGCGTTTCGTTGAAGATGCAACTCCAGATCCCGCAGAATTGCTCGTAGCCCACGTGCACATCCAGAATGGCGGAAAGTTGCGCGACGAAATCTCGTGGCTCCACCAGGCCGGTTTCGAATCGCTCTACCAGGTCCGTGGCGCCGATTCGTTTGGGGATCTCCGCCGCGGTGTAGGGACAGAGCCCTTCCAGGGCGCGGTATCCGCGCTTGAAATCGAAGTGAACCAGAACCTTGCCGAGATCGAAGATGACGGCGCGATGCATCGGTGGGTTCAGAACCGGCGGTCCGGGCGGCGAAACATCTGAAAGCCGCCGCCCAGCACACTCAGTAGCGCGGCCAGCAGCAGATAACCCGCCGTCTTGGCGCTGGCCGGATCGACGCGGTAACCGCCGAAAATGTACCCCTTGATCATGAAGAACACGACCACCAGGGTCCAGACAAAGAACAACGGCCGGAGTCTGCCCAAAATGGCGAGAATCGTTACGATCACGCCGCACATGCCTCCGAAGAGCAGAACATAATCGAGCGTGGAACCGGTCCAGGGGAGCATCCCCAAATGCAGCGGGGCGCCGGATGCCAGGGCCAAACCGGCGATGGCCGTCAGGAAAAGGGCCAGCAGGCCCTCGAACAGGTAGCTGAATGCACTCAGAAGGAACTTGACCGCGGCCACTACGCCGACCTCCTCATCAATGGAATGGCTATTCTACCAGCTATCCGGGTTTATGGGGCCAATTCACAATTCTTCGTTGACCTCTTTACTTTCAAGCCGTTAGAATTGTTGTAGGGGACTTGTAACCTTAACGCCATGCGAACGGACGCGCCGCTCCAGACCAGGCACCAGGAGGTTCTCACTTCTATTGTGCGTGCCTACATTGAAACCGGTGAACCTGTGGGTTCGCGGACAATATCCAAGCGCCGCAATAGCGAACTGAGTCCGGCGTCCATCCGGAACGTGATGTCGGATCTGGCCGAAGAGGGTTTTCTATCGCAGCCACACACCTCCGCGGGGCGGATTCCCACGGAGAAGGCTTTCCGTTTTTATGTCCGGTCTCTGGCCGCCGGCCGGATCTCCCCGCTGGATGCGGAGCGGCTTCGCTCCGAGTTCATGGGCCTTCATACCTTGGGCGCGCGAGTGGAGCGGTCCAGCTTCCTGTTAATGGAATTGACGCGCAACGTGGGAATCGCGGCGGTGATTCCGGCGCTGGCTCAGGAACTGGATCAGATCGAACTGGTGCCGCTGGCCGAGAGCCGTGTGCTCATCATACTGGTGACGCGGGATCAGACCGTGCGCAATCGCGTGGTGACGCTGGACGAGCCCATGCCGCCGGACGAACTGCTTTCGATCCGCAATTACGTGAATCGGAACTTCACCGGCTGGCGTCTGGGTGACGCGCGGCGCGAACTGCTGCGGCGCATGCTGGAAGAGCGCGCCCTCTACGATGCGGTGATGCGCAAGCTGCAGGTGCTGTATCAAAAAGGGCTTCTGGAGGTGGATATCTCTCCGGAAGTGCATATGGAAGGCGCGTCCAACCTGCTGGGTCTGGATCTGCACCTGACGCGCGAGAAACTGCGCGAACTGCTGCGCGCGCTGGAAGAAAAATCGCGTGTGATGGAACTGCTGGATCGTTTCCTGGAACAGCCGGCCGGCGAGCTCGCCGTACACGTAGGCCTGGAAGAAGCGCATCCGGCGATGAAAGACCTGGCGCTGATCGGGATGAACGTGCAGATGGCCAGCGGGCTGCCGGCGAAGGTCGCGGTCCTCGGCCCCATGCGCATGAACTACGAGCGGGTCATGGCCGCGGTGCTGCAGACCAGCCGCGCTCTGGCGAACGCGCAGTTCTGAAGTTACCGCCGCTACTGCTCGAAGCGGAGGCAGGCGCGACCCAAATAGATCTCGTCTCCGGCGCGCAGTTTCTCGCCCCGTCGATTGCCGGCGGGCACTTCGATCGATCTGCCGTCGCGGAAGACGCGCGTGCCGAACTCGCTGCCATCGTCGCAGATGCGATACTCCCCTTCTTCGCGACGGATATGGGCGTGCTTGCGCGATACCGTGCCGGCGGCTTCATCGGAGCCTTCTTCAAACACCACATCGTTGCGGCGCACCACGCGCTGTTCGGAGTCGGTCAACTCCGCCAGGCGGCCAATGTTGATTCGGTTCTTCTCCAACGGGTATTCGGATTGCGCCGTCTTCCCCTTCACCACAACCAGGCGGCCGGCGCCCGCCGGCGGGGCTACCGGCGTCTCCCTGGCTGACACACCGTACGCAATCTGGAAATTCCCGCCGCCGCTTTCGGACGTTTTGACCTCGACGGCGAAGCCCCGGGGCACCTCGCATTGCGCGCCTTCCAGGGACTCGCGGACATCCTTTTCCAGCCGGTCTTCCCCGCCGAAAGCGGCCTGGTACAGGGCGCGGCGCTCCGCATCGGCCGAGATCAACGTTACCGTAACGCGCGGGAACGGGAACATGCGCCGCCCATGGGAGACCACTTGCACCTTGCCTTCGAGTTCCTCGAGGATGGCGCGATGCACCAGCAGAAGCTGGCTCGATTCCGCGGGACCGAACATCTTTTCGGTCCACCGCCGGAAGCCGCGATCGATGGTCTTTTCGAATTCTGAAAACAGGCTCATGGCTGGATCAAACCCAATTTGACGGCCGCGTTGACGATCTCCGCGGCGGCCGGGGCCGCGGCTGTGCCACCGTAGACTCCATTCTCCACCAGCACCGAGACGGCGATTTTGCGCGAGTTCCCGCCATAGGGAGCGAAGCCGATGAACCAGGCGTGCGAAGGCGCGCCGGCCAATTCGGCGGTGCCAGTCTTGCCTGCCATGGGGACGACGGCCGCCGCGCGCCGGCCAGTGCCGGCGGTCACCACTTCGCGCATGAACCTGCCCAGCGTCTGGGCCGCGTCCGCGCCCAGCACCAATTGCGCGGGCTGCAGGCGGGCATTGGTCTCGTCGGTAATCCATCGCCCTTCCGGCATGGAGCCGCCGTTGGCCACGGTGGCCGCCACGCGCGCCATCTGGAAGGGCGACGCCACCACCTGCCCCTGCCCGTACGACGACTGCGGCAGCGACTTTTTCAATTGCGCTTCCGTATTGGGCGATGCCGCCGCAATACCCAGCAGATTCGTGGTGTCCAGCAGCGCCTTGGCGCCGACGTCGTACGTTCCCAACTGCGCGAAGTACGCATTGCAGGAGACCACGATGCCGCGCTCCATGTCCTCGGTGCCGTGCGGGACGGTATCCTGCACGTCGTCGCGGATCGGACGCTTGGATCCCTTGATGAAGTTGCCCACGCGCCCGTCCGGCAGGCGGATGCACTCATAGGTTTTGTGGGTAAGGCCGGGATCCTTGCGCAGCGCCGCCATGGCGGTGACCACTTTGAAGGTCGAACCCGGCGGGTAGAGGCCGTACCGCGCGCGATCCAGGTAGGGATTCGATTCCGGCTGCGACGAGGAAACTTCCCCGGCAGCGGGATCGAGCTGCGGCAGCGGATAACTCACGGCGGCGAGAAGATCGCCTGTGGCCGGATCCATGACGACGGCGGCGCCTTTGTCCTGGTGCGCCTGCTGCAACTGGTTCTTCAGAATCTCACCGACCCTCACTTCGAGGCGCGCATCGATGGACATGTGAACATCGCGGGGACGGTCCAGAATCTTGCGCACGGCGGGATCTTGCGGATCGTCCCGGTGGCGCAGAAGCGGGACGAGTTCGCGATAGTCATAGCGCACCACCCGCTCGATCTTGCCTGTCTTTGGATTCTTCACATCGACCAGGCTGGGCCGGTCGTCGTAGCCGCGCAGGCGGCGGGCGGAATCGCGCTCCACGAAGGATGTGTTGCTGGCGGCCCAGCGGAGGCGGGTGCGCAGGTCGCCCAGCAGGTCGAAGGCTAGGCCGCCGAAGGGGTAATGGCGGCTTTCGCCGCGCGGGCAGGCCTGATCGATATTGATGCCAAGCTGCTGGTAGTCGGCGCGATGCTTCTCAAGGTCCGCCCAATCGCTGGTGGCGAGCGGCAATCCGTTGCGATCGTAAATGGCGCCCATGGGGATGCCGCGCATCACTTCCTGGAAGCGCGGATTGTATTGATAACGGCGTGCGCCGTCGGCTTGTACCACCAGGGTACCTTCGCCCATCACGGCGGCGCTGTGCAGCACCTGCACGTAGGCCGCTTTGGCAAGCACAATCGCGCCGGCCGCTGCGAACAGGATGCCGGCGACGCGGGACGGCATGGCGAACCGAGTTACGCTTTGATCGGTACGGCCCGAGATGCCTACCAGGATACCGATTACCAGGAAATTGGTGATGAGCGCGGTGCGGCCGTAACTGAGGAAGGGCGTCACTACGCCGGAAAGCGGTAATACGCCAAGCGCGCCGCCGGAGATCAGCAGAACCTGCAGCACGGTGGCGGCGGCCAAGCCGGCGGCGAGGAAGAATTCGTAATCCGAGGCCGCTCGCCGTGCGATGGCCAGCGCGCGCCAGACGATGACGCCGTAGAGCACGAACACCGCGGCCATGCCTACGAAGCCCCACTGTTCGCCCAGCGCGGAAAGGATCAGGTCCGTGTGGGCCGCCGGCACCAGTTGCGGATCGCCCTTGCCGGTGCCCATGCCCGTGACGCCTCCGGTGGCGAAGGCCCAAAGCGAATCCGCCAGTTGATCGCCGCCGTGCACCAGGTTGTTCCAGGGCGAAAGCCACATCGACACGCGCTCGCCCACGGTGTGCGGCACGCCGATGAAGTATCCGAACAGAAAACCGGCGAACACCATGGCCAGCCCGATCACGGGGACAAACGCGCTGCCGCGCGCCATGCCATAGAGCACCAGGAAGAGGCAGGCGAACACCAGTGCCGGCCCCATGTCTTTTTGCAGGAAGAAAAACACCAGTGAGAGCGCCACGCACACCGCCGCGGGAAGCGTGTATTCGACCGGTGGAATGTCGAAATACTTCGTCAGCGGCGCCAGCGAGGCGCGCGTTTCCCGGGCATGGCGCAGCACATCCCAACGTTTGGCGAAATAGCCGGCCAGGAAAAACACCAGCAGAATGCGGATGATCTCCACCGGTTGGAAGCCGAACAGGTTGACTTTGGCATCGCTGGTTCCGGGACCGGCGCCGAAGAGAATCAGCAGCGCCGAAAGGGCGAAACTGGCCAGCAGGGGCACAAAAGTAAGGCTACCGAAGAGGCGTTCGTAGTTCAGTTCCGGCGCCAGCGCCATGAGGATACAACCCGCCAATACGCCCTGGGCGAAATCCATGAACAGCAGATTATCGCGGACCGGATCGCGCAGGCTGATCATGAGGATCAGTCCCACGCCGCTGAGCACCAGGACGGCGGG
The DNA here is from genome assembly GCA_031292755.1 of Candidatus Sulfopaludibacter sp. GTDB lineage: Bacteria > Acidobacteriota > Terriglobia > Bryobacterales > Bryobacteraceae > Sulfopaludibacter. The sequence goes on along the minus strand of JARLGM010000129.1, from coordinate 4,820 downwards.
CAGGAGCCATTGATCGCCGGCACGTCCGCGGAAACTCCAGAACAGATGAGCCAGCAGGAAGCCGGCGAAGAACAGCGCGGTCCAGCGATAAAATGCGCTGCGAAACGCTGCCGGCCGGCGCACTACGAACAGAGGCTTCAGAGTGCGCAACTGGTCGCCGGTGAGCAGCGGGATGGACTCGCGATCTCCCAGGCGTGCGCGAAAGCCGGTGAGGCCGCGCTCGTGAGACAATTCCTCCGCGGTCACGCGAACCCGTGCGATGGCGCCGACATTCGGCAGACCGCCCACGATGTAGTAGATTTTGCGCGCGACGAAATTGCGGTCGGCGGTCTGGGGAAACATCTGGGTGAGTGCGGGTAGCAGATCTTCGCGCGCACTCAAGTCATTCAGATTGAGAAGTTGCTTCGCCGCGAGGCCCGAGTCGATCTCCGCCAGCCCTTGCGATTTGGCCCGATAGACCAAGTGCAGGCCGAAAGCCACTGCCGCACTCGCGGCCAGCAGCGTCAGCAATTCCTGAATGCGCCAGCGAAAGGTGCGCGCGCCACTTCGCGGGCCGCGCCGCACATCCGAACGCTCTACCGATGTACTCCGCGTAACCGCCATAGCAAAGGTCGCAGAAAGCCTAAAGGAGAACTGTTGCCCGTTTCGATCTCTTTCAACCGGTACTCCGCACTCTCCAGGCTGGTCTGCACCCGGCTGATCTTGGCGCTGGCGTTGCCGTAGGGAGCAATTTCCTGATACAGCGCGAGCGCCCGCTTGTAGTCTTCCACGGAACGCTGGACCTGGTCTTTTTCCTGCGGCAGGCCCTTGACGTTGCGCGAATCCCAGAAGGTGCGGTCGGCGCGTTCCAGGTAGCCATCCGCCAGAAACAGCTTTTCGCGATTGCCCAACTGATACCCGCGCCGCTCGGCTTCCTGAAACGCCTGGGAAGCCTTATCCATATCCTTCAGCCCGTACACGTAGACGCGCGCCAGTCCCAATTCCGGGTCGGGCGAATTCGGCAGCAGGCGCTGCGCTTCGGTGAAGTCCTCCACGGCATCTCCCAGCGCCTTGGGGTCTTTATGCGTGGTGCCGTTAATCCGCGCCAGGTGGCCGTCGGCGATGCGCAGTTCGCCGCGCACGGTATCGTCCGGGTCCATCTGCAGGGCTTCGGACAGCAGGGTGCGGGTGTGCTCCCAATCCTTTTGATAGACCGGTTGCGCCTCGCTATTGCGGTACGCGGCGATCGTGCGGCTTGCGGCTTGCACGAGCTTCTGCTTCACGGCCTTACGCGGTCCATACAACAGCAGAGACGAAGGATTGCCCTTGGAAAGTTCCGTCCAGCGGGTATAGATCTGGTCGGGGTCGGTCAACTGCTCGGCGGAAATCTGGCGAGCCAGTTCGCGGCCATGCTGATACAGCAGATAATCGGCGATGCCTGCGTAGACTCCGTAGGCCACACTGGCCAGCGCCAACACGCCCACCACCTTCGTGAATTTGCTGAAGACCCTGGGCTTGCGCTGGGCGGGGGCAGACGCTGAAGTGCTCCGCCGGGTCTCGTCGTCCACGCCGGCGGCGAGGGGCGAGGTGCGGCGCGTTTCGTCGTCGATGCGTGGGGAAGTGCGGCGCGTGGCGTCCAGATCCTCGGTCATAGCGAGGACCGGCAGTCCCCGGCGAAACGCCGTAAGGTCGTTCGCGAAGGCGCGGGCGCTCTGATAGCGAGCTTCCGGATCGGGCGCGATGGCCTTGATCATGATCCGGCGCAGGGGCTCGGGGCACGGGTCCGGCGCGGGCGGTGGAGCGATCTTCGAGCGGATCATGCGCTCCAGCGTCTCGGTAGAGCCGGCCTGGTACGGCTGCAACCCCGTGACCATTTCGTAGAGCATTACGGCCAGCGACCACAGGTCGGAGAGTGCGCTCACTTCGCCCGTCTCGAGCCGTTCGGGCGAGGCATACGGCACGCTGCCGAACTCATTGCGGGTTAGTTTGCGGGAAAGCGAGAGCGCCTTGGCGATGCCGAAATCCAGCACGCGCACTTCGCCGCGGGCATCGATGCGGATATTCTTGGGCTTGATATCGCCGTGTACAATGCCGCAGCAATCGCGCCCTTCGAGTTCGATGCGCAGGGTGTGGGCGTGCTCCAGCGTTTCGGCCACGGCGATGGCGACATCGGCGGCGAACTCCACGGTGAGCGGGCCGCGGTCCATGAGCCCGGCCAAGTCCTGCCCGTCGATGTACTCCATGGCGACGAAGAAGTAGCCGTCGGTATCGCTGCAATCGTAGACGCGCACCACGCGCGGATCGATTTCGGCCAGGCGCGCCTGCAATTCGGCGCCGCGGCGTTCGGCCACGATGGCGTCGCGCGTGTCGATGTCGGGGCTGTGTTCAATCAGCTTGAGTGCCACCTGGTGCCCCAGTTCGGTATCCTGCGCCAGGTACACGTCGGCCATTCCGCCGCGCCCCAATTTCTGGCGGATCAGGTACTTTCCGACATTCCGGCTGGCCGAAAGGATCATTCTTTTTTCCTCGCGGGCGCCGGGCGGCGCGCCGGAACAACATCCAGAAACTGATTGTTCGCTTTGGCCGAATCCATCATTTCGGGCGGCAGTTCCACACTGTTTTTTTCGAAAATGTTGTCGCGCAGCACGGGCTTTCCGCCGTCGCGCGCGGCCAGTCCGGCGCCTTTGTTCCGCCGGAAGATGCTGTGCGAAATCCAGGGATCGGCGCCGCCGGTGATCAGGATGCCTTCGGCCAGGCAGTCCTCGACAACGCTGGCGCTGAGGGATACGGCATGGCCGCCGCGCACCTGTACGCCGATGCCGGCGCCGTGCACCTCCACGTTATCGATTTCCACTCCTGAATTGATAAGCACGATGCCTTCCGAAAGCGGCGACTGTGCGTCGCCAGCCACGCGAAACCCGCTAATACGCGCGTTTTGAATGTTTTCCGCGATCACCGCCGGCCCGCTGCTGAGTGCCGGCGCGCGCAGGACTGCGTCTAACGGGACACGGCTGCGGAGCGTAACGCCTCCTTTGAGACGCACCTGCTCGTGGTACTCGCCGGGCTGCACCACTACGGTATCACCGGTACGCGCTTCGGTGAGGGCAGCGGTGATGCTGCTGAACGGGGTGCCGTCGCCGGCCACGAGCACTCGATGCGCGGCTGGAGTGGCTACGGGGCGAGGCGCCAGTTTCTGGCCGGCCAGAAATCCACCGGCCGCCGCGAGGATTAGCGCCGCGGCGAAAAGGACCCACCGGAGAGCGCCGCCCGATTTTTCGGGAGCGGCCGGAACTGGCGCCGTGAAATCCTCCCCTTCCACCAAAACGATGGTGACGTTGTCCTTACCGCCCGCCTGATTGGCCGTGGCGATCAGTTCCCGCACCGCCGATTCCGGGTCGCCGGAGTGGCGCTCCACGCTTTTCAGAATTTCGGCCGAGGGCACCTGATCGCTGAGACCGTCACTACAGAGGAGCAGGGCGCAATCGGAATCGAAGGGCACACGGCGGATCTCGACGAAGTCCGGGTCGTCGGGAGCGTGTTTTTCCGAGCCCACGTCGCGGAACACCTCATTGCGGCGCGGATGGCGCATGGCTTCGGCTTCGGTGAATTCGCCTTTATCCTCGCGCTCGCCCACGGGCGAATGATCGTGCGTGACTTTGGTGATTTTGCCGCGGTGCATCTGGTACAGGCGCGAATCGCCCACATGGCCCACGACGGCCGTATTTTCTTCCAAAACGGCTACGGTGAGCACGCAGGCCATGCCGGCCCATTCGGGATTTTCACCGGCGGCGCGCAGGATTTCGTTATTCGCCATGGTGATGGCCTCGCGGATGCGCTGCTCAGTGGTGCCGGTCTGTCGTTCCAGGCGCGCACGCAAACGGGCGACGGCGATTTCGGCGGCCTTTTCGCCGGCCGCCTGCCCGCCAATCCCATCCACCACGCAGAAGATACCGCGATCGGCGTCCACATAAAGGGCGTCTTCGTTGTTGTGGCGAACCCGCCCGGGGTCGCTGGCGCCCGCGCTCCTGAGCCTCACTTTAACCATTCTGCGCGCTTTTGAATTCCAGGTACAGCACGTCGGCGAGCCCGATGCGCGCCTGCGGCGGAACGGGAGCCTCCACATTGAGATCGCGCTTTTCGGCGCCGGAAAAATCCATGCTGCACGGCGCTTTTTCGCCGTTGATGGTGGTGCCCAGACGGCTCAAATCCTTCAGAAAGAACTGGCCGGATTCGGGATCGCGGCGCAGGCGGAAGTGCTCGCGCGAAACGTCGGGGCGAGTGTCCAGTTTCAGGTCGGTCCAGTAATCCCGGCCGCCGCGTCCCACCACAATCTGGTCCCTGGTCATGCGAAACGTCTTTCGCCCGCCATTATCTTCATACTCGATAATGGCCAAAGTAGTTCCATCATTCTGGGGCTCGGGCGGGGCTTCGGGAGCCTTTTCGTACCGCGGGGACGCGGTGGTCTCGACGCCGCTCAGGCGGCGCGTGGCGATGCGCTTGGTCATGGACCCGGCGCCGAGTTCGGCCTTGGCCGGCAGGGACAGGTCGGAGTAGATGACGATATCGCCGGGGCCGACGTCGTCATCGGTGTTTTCCAGTATGCGGATCTGCCAGCCGCCCTCGGGTACGGCGATTTTCGGCTCGCTGCGGCGCGCCACCTTGAGACGCTCGCCCAGGGAGGCCTTGTTGAGGCGCTCCAGTTCCTCATCGAGCGCGCGCCGTGCCTCCTCCACAATGCGGGGCACAATGCCGCGCAAACGCTCCATATCGTCAGACTGCAAGTAGACGTGATACATGGCGGGCGCGAGGGTGGAGTAGTGCAAGGGTTCGAGCCCCTCCCG
>JARLGM010000128.1 GCA_031292755.1 Candidatus Sulfopaludibacter sp. | reverse complement strand
TTTCTTCAGTAACTACGATGGCTACCGCTTTGTTTCGGCCACGAACCCGGTGGGTTACCAGAGCATACCGACCACGGACGGGCGGGCGGGCAATTTCAGCGCGTTCCCGCAGATCATTTACGATCCCAACAGCGCGACAGGAACCAATCCGCGGACACCGTTCCCGAACAATACCATACCGACGAGCCGCATCTCGAAGGTCTCGCAATCGTTTCAATCTTACCTGCCTCCCCCCACCAACGCCGGTATTACGAACAACTACCTGGCACTGCTGCCGAGCACGGTCAATAACGACAGCAACACGGACAAAGTGGATTACAACGTCAGCGACAAGAATCGCCTCTTTGCTTTGTTTTCCTGGGGGAAGTATGCGTGGCCGATCGTCGGCAGCCTGACGCCGATCTCCACGTCGACGCTGCCCACGCCGTATACGGACGGGCGGGGCGTAATCGAATACTCGAACGTAGGCCAGATTCACGATTCTCACGTGATCACTCCGACCCTCCTCAATCAGGCCAGCCTCTCTTTCAGCCGGATGTTCATTCCGCTCACAGACCCCACCGCCAACGGCAATTATCCGGGGAAGGCAGGCCTCACAGGTCTGCCGGCCGGATTCGCCAGCACGGCGTTTCCGGACATCAGCTTCAGCGGGGTCAACTCTCCAGTAAGTTGGCGTGGAACCAATTCCCATGTGTTCAACGAAGCGCAGAACACCATTGACTTTCAGGACAATGTTTTGTGGACCAAAGGAAGACACAATCTTACCTTCGGCTTTCAGTGGCAGACGCTTCAGGATAACGAGACTTTTGCCTTGAACGCCGGCTTTACGTTCGCCAACAGCGAGACAGCGCAGTTCGTGAACGGAGCGCTCAGCCCCACCACCGGCCTGGGGTATGCCAGTTACCTGCTGGGCATGGTGAGCAGCAGCAGTAACACGCAGGATTCGGTGGCCGAGACCGGCGGCCGTTACAAGACATACGCTCTCTATGTTCAGGACGATTTCAAAGTCAACTCGCGTTTGACTTTGAATCTCGGTCTCCGCTGGAACATGTGGAGTCCGTTCACGGAAGTGGCGGACAGGATGTCTTTCTTCAACCCGAACGTGGCCAACCCCGTGGCGGGCGGCATTCCGGGAGCGCTGCAATTCGCGGGTAACGGCGCTGACAGTTGCCACTGCTCCACTCCCGTTTTGATGCACAACATCAACCCCGGGCCGCGGCTTGGGGCCGCCTATCGCGTGACCGACAAGACCGTGATTCGGGCGGCCTACAGCATTTTTTATGCGCACGCCGGCGGTGTGGGCGGCCGCGCCAACGGACGGCAAGGGCTGGGCCAGGTTGGTTATAACGGCACCAATGCACAGTCCTCTGTGGTCACCGGGCAGCCCGCCTACATTTGGGATAACGGCGTTCCGGGCATCGCGTATGCCCCGCCATACATCAATCCCAGTTATGGAGTCGGCTTCATCACTGCGGCGGCTGCCTTGGCGGCGGGGGCGCCGTGGGCAGGCCCCTCCACGGCCATTGGTATGACATACGGAGATCCTAACTTCGGCGGAAAGGCTCCTTACTACGAAGATTGGAGCTTCGATGTGCAACGCTCTTTGACCCAGAACCTGATGTTAAGCGTGGCTTACAGCGGCACGGCAGGCCACTGGCTCCCCGGCGCCGCAGTCAATGGACCATTTACTAACCAGATTCCGGTGCAGTATCTTCCCCTGCAGGGGATACTCAGTTCCACCCTGAACGCGACCTCTCTGGCGCAGGTTCAGGCTATGTTCCCCGGTTTCCATACACCGTTCCCGAACTTCACGGGCACGGTCGCCCAGGCGCTCAAGCCCTTCCCGCAGTACGGCGGTATCTCCGATCCCTGGCTGGATGTCGGAAATTCAACTTATAACTCGCTCCAGATTTCACTTAACGAGCGGTTGTCTCACGGCTTGACGTTCATGTTCAATTACACCTTCAGCAAGGAACTGGACGATCTGGCGGGGGCGCGCGATCCGAACAAGGACTTCCTGGAAAAAGGGCCGGGCAGCATCGATCGCGTGAACGTGGCGAGTGCCACGTTCGTGTATCAGTTGCCCTTCGGCTCCGGCCACAAACTGAACAGCGGGTCCAGCGTGTTGAACGGCGCGATCAGCCACTGGCAGGTCTCCGGGATTTTCACGTTTGCCAGCGGGACCCCTTTGACGATTACCGGCTCCTGTGTCAGCGGCGGCATCCTGGGCAGTTGCTATCCGAATTATGTGCCGGGGTTCTCCGGAAGCGTGTGGCAGAACGGCACTCCCGGCACCGGGAATATCACTACCACGAGCTACCTGAGTAAGGCGGCCTTCGTCGACCCTTTGCCTTACACCGTCGGGGACATTCCACGCGCGGCGCCGCTCGGGTTGTTCGCTCCCCACAACGCGGATCTGGACCTCTCCGTCCGCAGAGAGTTCGTGGTTCACGAGAGGTTCAGACTGGCGTTGCAGGCGGATGCGTTTAATGTCAACAACGCGGTTCATTTTGCGGCGCCGGGAACGGCCATCGATTCCGCCAGTTATGGCATTTTCACTTCCATGGCCAATTCGCCTCGCAAATTGCAGTTCAGCGCCAGGCTGACGTTCTGAGAGGAGCGCCGATAATGGAAGGAGCATCATGCAACGCAGAGCTTTTCTTACCACGACAGCCGTTACCGGCCTGGGGCTGGCGGCACTGGAGCGCGCGGCTTCTGCCCAAGGGCCGGCGGAGCAATCGGGGCCGGTCTCCCTGCATTGGCTGGATGGAGCACCGCTTACGGAAACCGGCGTAAGCTGGGGCGTGCCGTGGCCGCGCGGCGCCGTTCGGAAGGACCAGGGCTTGGCACTTACGGCGGGCGACGGTAGCGCACTGCCGCTACAGAGCTGGCCGCTGGCGTATTGGCCGGACGGTTCGCTCAAGTGGAGCGGTTTGGCGACTGTTGCCGCGGCCGGCGCTGCCGGACCGTTCCGGCTGGCGCCGGGAAATCCGCCGGGCAATGCCGGCCATGCGGCGGTGACCGTCCGGCAAAGTGCGAACACCATCGATATCGACACCGGCAAGCTGCAATGCCGCATCGCGCGAGAAGGCACCGCCTTCATCGACTCGATGACCATGGAAGGTCGCGTGGTCGCGCGCCAGGGCCGCCTGGTGTGCACGCTGGAAGACCGCTCGAACCCCGACGTGGTTCGTCTGGAGCATTTCGGCAGCACGATAAAAAAAGTAACGGTGGAACAGACCGGGCCGTTGCGGGCCGTCATCAGGACGGAAGGTGTGCACAAGGCCGAGGGCGGGAGCCGCGAGTGGCTGCCGTTCACTGTGCGGCTCTATTTCTTCGGCGGACAGGCGGCCGTGCGAATGGTCCACAGCATCGTATTCGACGGCGCTCAGGAGAAGGATTTCATCGGCGGGCTGGGCGTAGCCTTCGCGGTGCCCATGCGCGAACAAGTGCACAACCGGCACGTGCGCTTTTCCGGGGAAGGCGAGGGGTTGTGGGCGGAACCTCTGGAGCCGGCAACCGGCGCCCGCGGCCTGATGGCGCCCGGCGCGCCGGCCCCCGCGCCCGGTACTTTCGGCGGCAACGATCTCTATACCAGGCAGCTTGCCGGCCAGCGCATTCCCAATAAAGAAGAGTTCAACCAGCAGGGGCAATATCTTTTGGAAAACTGGGCGGTTTGGGATTCGTACAAACTCGTGCAGCCGACGGCCGACGGTTTCCAGATTCAGAAGCGCACCAATCCGCAAAGCTGCTGGGTGTTTGCCGGGGCAGGGAAGCGCGCTTCCGGCCTGGTATTCGCCGGCGATGTGAGCGGAGGGCTTGCGGTCGCGGTGAAGAATTTCTGGCAGTCTCATCCGGCGTCTTTAGAAGTGCGGAATGCCACCGGCGAAGCCGCGGATCTGCGGGTGTGGCTGTGGTCGCCCGATGCGCCCGCCATGGATCTGCGGCATTACGACACCAAAAACCACGGCCTGCAGGCCAGCTACGAAGATGTGCAGCCGGGGTTCAGCACCGCCAACGGCGTTGGCCGCACCAGTGAGTTGACGCTCTATCCGAGCGCCGCCGTCCCCGGTAAAGAGGAGACCGTGAAACAGGCGCGCCTGAATGCCTCTCCGCCTCTGCTGGTGTGCGCGCCCGAGCATTACCACGCAGTTGCGGCGTTCGGAGTGTGGAGTCTGCCGGACCGCTCGACGCCGTTGAAGCGCACGGTGGAGGATCAGCTCGACAGCGCCCTGGAGCTTTACAAAAAGGAAATCGAACAGCGCCACTGGTACGGATTTTGGGATTACGGCGACGTGATGCACGCCTACGACCCCGCCCGCCACACCTGGCGCTACGATATCGGCGGCTACGCCTGGGACAACACCGAACTGGGCACCGATATGTGGTTGTGGTACAGCTTCCTGCGCACCGGGCGTGCCGCGAACTTCCGCATGGCGGAAGCCATGACGCGCCACACCAGCGAAGTGGATACGTACCATTCGGGAAGATTCGCCGGATTGGGCTCACGCCACAACGTGCGGCATTGGGGCTGCGGCGCCAAGGAGGCGCGCATCAGCCAGGCCGCGTTCCGGCGCTTTCATTACTATCTCACCACCGATGAGCGCACCGGCGACCTGATGCACGCCGTGGTGGATGTGGATTACAAGGTGACTGAGATCGACCCTATGCGCCTGGCTTCCCCGCGCACCGGAGCGATCCCCTATCCCGGACGCATCCGCGGCGGTCCCGACTGGCTGGCGTGCGCGGGCAACTGGATGACCGAATGGGAGCGCACCGGCGACACCAAATATCGCGATAAGATCCTCACCGGAATGGATTGCATTGCCAAAATGCCCTACGGCTTCATGACCGGGCCGAATACCCTGTATGGCTACGATCCCAAGACCGGAATGCTTTACCCGCTGGTGCCGGACGGCTTCGGAACCTACAACCTGCAGGTGATTCAGGGCGGCGCCGAGGTGGCGTTCGAGCTGAACCAGTTGATTGACCATCCCGGTTGGCAGAAGGCCTTTTTGCAGTATTGCCGCCTGACCGGAGCGCCCAAGAACGTGGTGGCGCGGGACATGACCACGGGCGCGGAAGGCGCCGACGGTTCCTATGCGGGCGCCGGGCGCATGGCGGCCTACGCATTTTGGAAAACCCGGAACTCCGCATTCATCGCGCGCGCGGTGAGCCAGCTTCGCGGCGGCGGTGGCTTCCGGAGCTTGCCCGGTGGCGCGTATGCCACGCAACACGTCGAGGGTCCGGGAGTACTGAACCCCATCGATGAAGCGCCGGGCGTTTCCACCAACACCACCGCGCAATCGTCGCTCACGGCCATACAGGTTCTGGAGCTGTGCAAAGATCAACTCCCCGCGGAATTGCCGCCTCCCAGCGCGCCGGGACGCCGCGGCTAACCCCTGGCACTTTCCAGTGACTTACCCGCTTATTTCCAAAATTGCCGCGCCTTGTATAACAGCTCCTGGACGTGAGCCTCCTCGTTGCCGGCGAAGATATCGCTCCTGCCCCGCTGTAACCGCACGCTCCCGCTCCCGTCCACAATCCAGAACTGTCCCACGAGGTACTGTGGCAAAACGGTTTGCACGTACGGCTTGCTCGCCAGCACCGGGAAGGTGTAGCCCTTCTGCTGCATAAAGACCACCAGTTTGTCGCGGTCCTGGTCCACGCTCAACGTCACAACCTGCACGTCTGGCCGCCCTTTGACCTCATCGGCAAGGATCTGCACAGCATTCAGGGCCGGCCAGCAGGGTGAGCACAACGAACTCCACAAGTAGACGATCGTCGTCTTCTCTTGAAAATCCCGGTTCGTCCACGTCCGTCCCATAAGGTCGGCTATTTGCAGTGGCGGCAGCTTATAGTCAACCTTGACCCAAGGGAAATACGTAACGTTTGCCCAGGAGGGAAACCGGCCACCCCTCCGCCCGACTGGCACGTCCGGCGGCAACGGCGGGACGGCGCTGAAGGCCGTCCACCCCGCGTCGCTCCCGCCGATTTCTTTCCATAAACGGTTCAGCGAATTCATTGGCCCTGGCGCCCCGTATCCGCGCCGGTAATACGGGTTCGCCAGGTAGGCATGATAAAACGCCAGCGCGTCCACCTTCCTCCCCTCTGCCATCGCCAGATCGGCCGAGAGCTGGAAGTACTTTGCCTCATAGTCCGGGAATGCCTCCAATGGGTCCGTATCGTAGTGGAGCCGGAAATCGCCCTCCAGCCAGCTTTGGACGCTCTCGATCGTCGCCCGCGCCTGATCGAATTGCTTCAAGTGAATCTGCGCCCAGGCCAGCGTATACAACATCACGAACCTACTGCCGGTGAACTGGGCTTGGTCTACCAGATCGGCCAGCGTGGGACTCGCCTTCGGAACCTGCCGCGGCTGCCCATCCTGCCAGGCAATCTCGTCCAGGAGCAGTTTTTCCGCCGCTTCCACGTTCACCCCGGCAGTGACCCAATCGTATGCCGCTGACGCAGCGAACATATGCGGCGGGCGGAGGCGCATGATATTCTCGTCCACTTGCTTCCACAATTCCGCGCCGCGAGGTACCGTCGATACGTTCATCCCGGCCGTCAGCGACACCAGCGCCTCCCGCCGCTCGACCCATGCGAAGTCGCTGTTCGGCCATTTCGCCACCCACTCTGCCGAAACCTCGAGCAGACGTTGTGCGCGTGCCCTGGAGTCCACCCCATGCTGCGTCGCGTCCCAGGTCCGGTACGCATCCACAGCAGGATCATTCTGTGCTGCCAACACCGCCGTCACCGCTAACGCAAATAGAATTCGCATACTGCCTCGCACCTTTGACGCTCCAATCTATCAAACCGTGGACAGAATTGGGCGGGCTCGCTCTGCTGAACGGGGTCCCGTCTATCCCTCTGCAATTCGGGCGGTGGCGGAATGGATCCATCGCGCCAAAACAGCAGATCCGCCCGGGAGTCAGTCCAACAGGTGCTGTAATACGCGTTTCTGTGCGTCGCCGATCGATTTGCCGTACTGCTGCGAAAGGTATCTGGCCAGACCCTGTATCCCGCGGTCCGGCGGATGAAACAGGCACTGGTGCAAAGCGTGGGCGAGTTCGCCGCGAGTCTTCTCCAGGCGGCGGCGCGGGTCGAGAAGGTCGTCGGTCGATTGCAAGCCGCACAGCCGCTTCTCCAGGGAAACCGCCATGTCGGCCGCCATGGCCACGAAGCCGTGCGCACTCAGCTCCTCTCCCCGCCGCATGCGCTGCAACGCCGTCAGCAGGAGAAGAAGGATGTTGTCCAGGCTGACGTCCGGATTCAGGTGCGCCGCCCTGCTTTCCCGCGACAGAAGTGCGGCCGCGGCCAGTTGCGCCGCGAAGTCGCCGCCGCCCTTCACCACCTGGTAGTCGTGAACGATCCATAACGAAGCTGGCTCGACTTCGGAGAAGATTGCCAGGTCAATTTTGTCGAAACCCTCGAGCAGAATCGTGCCATAGTGCTCGAGGTGGAATGCGCAGACAAGGATGGAAAGCGATACGGGAAACCAGGCGCGCACGTCTCGCACAGCCCTCGCGTCTCGCGCGACCAGCAGGAGATCCAGATCGCTAAACCGGTCTTCTTCCTGACGAGCCAGTGAGCCCGTAATCGCGGCTTGCAGGATCTCGGGGTGACCGGCGATCGCCTTCAGAATGGCCTGTTTCGATTCGTCGTTCAGCGGCACAGTAACATGTTGCCATATGCTATAAACGCGTTCAGGAATGCTTACCAGACGTGCCTTCGTGTCAAGGTCGGCGGTGCTGGCAGCGCCGCAGAGACGCGCCTCCGCGCAGCCGGCCGGCCCGCGGAATCTGCTGACTTCGCGGTGGACGCCCGATCAGGTTGCCGCCAGGCTGTTGCCGCGCGAGCAGTATCAGCCCTTCCGCGACGGGTGGGACGCGGTACCCGAAGATGCCCGGGCGGCGCTGATTGCCTCCGGGGAACGGGCGCTGAAAGGCACGTGGGAAGTCCTGCCCGCGGGCATGGCTTTGGAGTTCGCACGCAACGGCAATCGCTCGCGCTACGAAGCGTTGCGCAACCGGCGGCGCAATCGCCTGCAGGAACTGGTGGTGGCGGAGCGCCTCGAAGGCAAAGGCCATTTCACCGACGAGATCGCCAACGGCGTGTGGCTCACCTGTGAAGAGACGTTCTGGGGCGTGCCCGCGCATCTTGGCGCGCAGAAGGCCGGAGTGGGGCTGCCCGACGTCGCCGAGCCCATCGTGGACCTGTTCGCCGCCGAGACTGCCGGCCTGCTCGCCTGGACTCTTTACCTGCTCGAAGGCGCGCTGAGCAAGGTGTCACCGCTGATTCCCGAGCGCATCCGCCTGGAGGCCGGCCGGCGTGTGCTGACGCCCGCCCAGACCCGCGACTTCAGTTGGATGGGCTTCTCCGGCCATTCCGTCAATAACTGGGACCCGTGGATCTGCTCCAACTGGCTAACCGCGGCGCTGCTGGTGGAGCGCGACGAAACGCGCCGGGGCGCCGCCGTGTACCGGATCCTGCGCTGCCTCGACAATTTTCTGAACAGCTATGCCGGCGACGGCGGCTGCGACGAGGGTCCCAGCTATTGGGGCCGCGCCGGCGCCTCCCTGTTCGATTGCCTCGACCTGCTGCACCAGGCCAGCGGCGGCGCGCTGAACGGCTTCGACCTGCCGCTGGTACACCAGATCGGCCTCTACATTTGCCGCGCCCACATCGCCGGCGAATGGTACACCAACTTCTCCGACGCACCGGCGCGCGTCTTCACCAACGGCGACCTGGTCTACCGCTTCGGCAAGCGGCTCAACGACGATGCCATGAAGAAGCATGGCGCGTTCGCTGCCTTTTTGCGGGATGAGCACGGGCTGCCCGGCGACAGCATCGGGCGGCAGCTACCGGCGCTGTTCGATCTGGCCGAACTCCGCAGGGCGCCGCGGGCGCAGGCACTGTTGCGGGATGCCTGGATGGCGGGCATCGGCGTGATGGCCGCGCGCCGGCAGGAAGGATCCACGCAGGGTCTTTACCTGGCGGCGGAGGCAGGCAACAATGGCAAGAGCCACAACCACAACGACGTGGGGAATTTCGTGGTGTATGCGAACGGGCAGCCTGCCATTATCGATGTGGGCGTGGAGACCTACACGGCCAAAACCTTCAGCCCGCAACGTTACGAAATCTGGACCATGCAGTCGGCCTTTCACAACTGTCCAACGATCGACGGCGTAATGCAGTCCGCGGGACGGCAGTTCTCTGCCGGCGACGTGTCCTATCATGCCGATGACGAGGGTGCGGAGCTACGATCGAACCTGGCGGCGGCCTACCCGCCGCAGGCCCATCTGGAACGATGGGTCCGTTCAGTGCGGCTGGATCGCACCCGTGGCGATATCGAACTGGTGGACGGTTACGCGCTCACCGGGCCGGCCAAAATCATCACCCTGACACTGATGACGCCCTGCCACGTGACGCAGCAGGGGCCCGGGAAATTGTCGCTGGAGGGTACGTTACAGATCGCTTACGACGCCGCGCTGACGCCTGCCATTGAAGAGGTCGAGCTGGAAGATGGACAATTACGCAACGCATGGGGCGAAAAATTGTACAGGGTCCTTTTGAGGGCGGAGAATCCGCCGGCACGGGGCAAGTGGATTACCAGGTTCAGCCCGGCGACCTAATGGGTGCGGCCGATTTCGTAGACGTAGATGGTGCGATCTACGTTCGCTACTTTCACGATCTGCGCCTCCAGAGGCTTCCAGCCATGAATCGGAAACTGGAACGACACCACCCGTGTGCCGGGGCGCATCCTCTCCAGGTTAGGGCGTAGTTTTTCGTTGGAGAGCGTGAGGAAATACATCGTCACCACATCGGCGGGACGTAAATCCGTGCGCAACGCGCTGCCGTGAACGATGGAAATCTTGTCCGCCAAGCCGAGCGATTTCACTTTCGCCCGGGCTTTCTCGCAGAGATCCGGATCGATTTCGATGCCGACTCCCCGTGCGCCGTATTTCTGCGCCGCCGTGATCAGGATGCGGCCATCGCCGCTGCCCAGATCGTAAATCATCTCGCCCGGCTTGACACGTGCCATGTCCAGCATTCGCTCGACGATGGCCGGCGGAGTGGGAATGTTCGGTCCCAGGTTTTCAGCCGGAGAGAATTGCTGCGCCAGCGCCGGGAAACCCGCGCACGCCACCAGCATTACACTTGATAAGACCCGCATGTTACTTACTGAGACGCGCCGCTTCCACTTCCCGTTCTAGCGAATTTCAACTTTACGAGGCGTCCCATGATGTCGGTCCAGGCGAAAAACAAGTCGCGCGGGCGACTGATGGTAAATTCAACGCCTTTGAGATATTTCACGCAATACCCAATGGCGTCTTTCCATGGATTAACCTGTGGGTTCAGGTTGTAATTCATGTAGAAAACAGGGAACTTAACGTCACCGAGTTGTTTCAGTGTATCGGCGGAAAGGCCATTATCGAGCATGACTTTGGGCCCGGCAAATATCACCGCGTCGGGCTCGTCTTTGGCATCCTTTATTTCGCCGGTGATCAGGTTGGACAGGAACTCGGTGTCGCCATGCTTTTGCGTCAGTCGCTTCAGGTCCACCGTGCCCAGATTGAGCGAGGTCAGGGCCTTGCCGATGGCCGGAAAGTCGATGGTGGAGGCATTTTCCTGCCGGTAAATCACCCGCTGCTCCTGCATGTTGTACGCGACAATCGAGAACTTTCCGATGCGCGGTTCGCGCGCGATGCTGCGCAGAATCGATACCAGCGCATTGGTATCCAGCGGCTGCAGCGTGGCTGACGAGGAATCCTGCGGGGCGAAATTCACCATGATTTTCACGTTCAAAGGTCGATCGTGCTGGTCCCGCTGCACCGGCGGTTCTTGTTTGAACGGCTCGGTGTCCATAGGCCGGATAGCGTTCGCCGCGATATCGAGCGACATGGGTTTGTCCTTCGGAGCCAGGCTGGCCTCCGAATCCCAGTGGAAGGAGCAGACTCGCTCGGAGCGCTCGCGCATCAGCCAGTCCACGTGGTATTTCCCTTCTCCCACGTTGAACTCACCTTGCAGGAAAGCGGGGCCTCTTTCGTCTTCGTCGATCGCCGGCACTGCCACATGCTGGGAAAAGTAGGTGGAATCGTCCGGCCGGTCGCTGGGTGTGACGCGAAACACCATGGTGAGGGTGTTCTCGGTACCCGCCAGTTCGCGAAGCGGAACACTGACCTCATAGCCAGTGTGAAATTTCATGTCGAAGCCGAGTAGCGGCTTGGTAGGAGTGACAACACAGGGAAGGTCTTTGCGCGCTTCCTGAGATTCCAGGACAGCGGCATCGGTCGTGAAGAGCCGGACCATTCCGCCTGGAGAAGCGGCCGGCATGAGTTCCTGGGCGGCCAGCACTGCGGGAGTGAGCAATATCACTCCACAGACCCATCTTGCGCTGCTCCCGCGCCCATATCCCTCGATCAACCTCGGCACCATCGATATTGCTCTGAGCACCTGTGGCACCAACTCTTCCACTCCGACTCTAACTGATTCAAGTATTATGCCGCAATTTTCGGAAGGCGCAACAAGTAAAACTCTGCACTCTTCGCGCAACCTGGTTGCACGTACCATATCGACAGTAGAATGGTACTCATGTTCGGAATGGATCGTTCCAAGAATCAGGGCGACGAAGTTTTAACACCCGTGGGACTGCCCGCGGACGTCATCGTGAGTCCCGATACCCGCCGCAGCGAGCGAATTCCGCCAGGCCAATCCCGCACCAGGAAGTGGCCCGTGCTGGATGCCAGTGGACCGCCGGCGATGGACAAGGCCGATTGGAAATTCCATATGAGCGGACTGGTGGGGAAAGAAATCTCCTGGAACTGGGAAGAGTTTGTAAAACTTCCACACGTGAAAGTTTTTGCCGACTTCCATTGCGTCACGCGCTGGTCGCGTTTGGGCAATCTGTGGGAAGGTGTATCGACGCGCACCCTGCTGGAGCAGTGCGGCGGAGCCATGCCGCAGGCGGCTTTCGTGACGGTATACGGATATGACCGCGGCTGGACCACCAATCTTCCACTGGATTATTTTCTGGCCGAGGATGCGCTGTTGGCCTTTCTCCACGACGGGGAGCCGATTTCGGTGGAACACGGCGGTCCGGTGCGACTCATCGTTCCGTCGCTCTACGCCTGGAAGAGCGCGAAATGGGTGGCCGGCGTAGAACTGACCGGGCAGGATCGAGCGGGCTTTTGGGAAGTCAACGGGTACCACATGCGCGGCGACCCATGGCGCGAAGAGCGCTACGGATTCTGACCCGCCGCGCGCCCGCGAATTGCGTCCAACATACCGGTCACGCGCAAACAGTCCGGATCGAAGCCGGATGTCCGGAGTGCCTGCCGCACCTCGCCCAGGTGGTTCTCATAGGCGGGAAACTCCACCACGGCGCTGACTCCGAGTTCATGATAGATCTGCGGGTTGATGGGGAACTCAATAGAGGCCAGCGCCTCCAGCAGCGATTCCAGATGCCGCGGCGCAACCTGAATGGAAACGGAAACCAGAGCCCCTTCGCTTTCGGAAAGGGACAGGCTGGCGGGAACTGCATTGGGCCAGACGCTCACTAGAAACCTCCAGCATCCGGCGAAGGGGACCGCACAAACAAAAAACCCTGGAGCCAAAAGGCGCCAGGGTCAGAATGTTTTGAACAGACCGACTCGCCTTTAGCACTTTTTATCGTGGTTGCAATTAGCAGGGCTCGAAACCCTAAATCAATCCACGTCATCCTTAGGATAGCATTGCATCCACGTGCAGGCAATGAATTTAATGTTTGTATCGCAATCCTGGAAGTACTAGCCCGGTGCGACCTCGGTAAGTTCCAGTTCCAGCAGAATTCCGCAGTTGGCACAAACCAGGCTGTTGTCGTCCGTGAGATAAACAGCCGTCGAATCGCACCGGGCGCAGGCCGCGGTGGGATCCGCCGCTTCGGGCAGGGGGATTGGCGGCACAACGCCGTTCAGTCTCCCTCCCCTGGCTTTCGTTACCGGCTCGAACGTGGCGCCGCAATCGGCACACACATGGTTAAAACAGCAGTTCGGCGTGCAACTATAAAACACGCTGCCGGAACCGCAGACCGGACAATTCAATTCAAGCTTTCGGGTTTTCACGCTTACTGCTTGGCGGTGCCGAAGTATGCGGGATCCAGAACCACGTTGGTTCTCTTTTGCAGATCATCCATGGCTTTCTGAACCTGTTCCGGCTTCAGCTTTTTCATGATCTCGGGCTTGGCATCTTCGAAACTCTTGGTGGATTTGGATTCCAGCTTGATGATGTGATACCCAAACTGGCTCTTCACGGGGTCGCTGATTTTGCCGGGATCGAGGGCGAAAGCTGCCTGCTCGAAACTGGGCACCATCTGGCCGTGGTGGAAGGACGGCAGGTCTCCTCCGCTTTGGGCGGAATTGGCATCGTCGGATTCCTTCGCGGCGAGCGCGGCGAAATCCCCACCGGCCTGCAATTGCTTCTCGATGTCCTGCGCTTTGGCGAGGGCCTCTTCGTCGCTAAGATCCTTGGCGCCGGCCTTCAACGGCACCGGCGATCCCTTCATCCGGATCAGGATGTGGCGCGCATGCGCCTCTTCGAACTCGCCCTTACGGTCCTCGTAATACTTCCGCACCATGGCGTCATCCACCGTGACGTGCGCGTTCATGTCGGCATAGAAGAGTCCGGCGAGCACATTGGCCATCTGGAACATCGCCTGAGTCTTAAAAGCGGGGGTCTGGTCCATACCTTTCTTTTTGGCCTCTTCGGCCAGCACCAGCACCTTTACCATGTTGTCTCCCAACTGCTTGCGGCCGGGACCGGAGCGGTACATAGGCCGCGACTGCTCGGGCAGCGTGTCGACGATCTGGTCCATCTGACGGGCAGTCATCTTAGTGTCGCCAACCGTAAGCACCACCGTGTCGGGGGAGACTTCCGCGGGCGCCTTGGGCGGTCCCGGCACGGCGGGAACAATCGCCTTGGGTACCGGTGTGGCATTGGCCGGGGCGGGCCGAGGAGGGGTCTGTGCCAGCATAAACGCGGCTGGACACAATAAGAGCATACTGCGGAAAAACGTCATTTCTTTATCATAACAAGGGCACGTGCCGTAGCTCTACTGGGCGGGTTCGACAATCGCCGACATGGACCCTTTGGAGCGCTCCAGCCGCCAATCCGCGCCATACGCGTGGATCTGATCGCGCGCGAACTCGGCTTCCGGCAACTCGCAGGTGATCAGGACGGTACGCCCGGCGCGGTCTACTTCTTCCGCATGGCGGTAGGCCTGCTCCAGGGTGAAAATAAAGATAGTCTGAAGCATTTCGATCACGTAGTCGTAGGTGTGATCGTTATCGTCCAGGAGAACGACGCGATAGAGAGGAACCAGCCGTTCCTGTTCAATGACTTCCGTTTCGGGGGCAACCGCCGGCTTGGCCATGGCACACCGGCGCGGTGCCGGTAGAACCAGTATGCGCTATCGGGCGGGAGACGAACAAGGGGCCGGCTTTTCAGTCCGGCCTTCTTCACATTTTCAATGCACTGGAGTTTCTGTTCCCACAACGCTTCGCCGCGGGTGCACCGGTAAACGGGTCTCTGGGGTGCCTGCGTGTCGTGATATTCTATACTAAAGGACCCGGAAGTGCTGAAATACTCACAACTGGAAGTCACCATAGAAAACACTGCCGTTCACGTCCGGTGCGGCAAGAACGATGCGTTCTGGGGCAGGTACCAAGAAGGCATTTGGGAGCCGGACACGCAGGCTGTCTTCCGGCGATTCATCGATAAACAGCACTCGTACATCGACATTGGAGCCTGGATCGGCCCCACGCTTCTTCAGGGCTGCCAATTGGCCCGGCGCGCCTACGGGATTGAGCCCGACCCGGTGGCATATGCCGAACTGGTGGAAAACATAGAGGACAACCGGCTGATCACCGACAACGTGCAACTCTTCAACATTTGCATCACTCCGGTTTCGGGTAAGGTTTCCTTCGGCAGCCGCGGCGATGGCGGCGACACCATGTCGAGTCTTCTCTTCTCGGACGGAAAGACGAGCTGGGTGGTGGAAGGCATGAATTTTCAGGACTGGATCGAGCGGAACGGGATCGGCGACTGTAACTTTATTAAGATTGACATCGAAGGGGGAGAGTACAGCGTGTTACCCACGATGGCGGCGTACTTGAGACGCCACCGGCCCACACTGCTCCTTTCCCTGCATCCCTGCTTCGTCGGCGACCTGGCGGCGAGCAGCGTCAAAGCCAGGTTCCAGCGCGCTGTATTCCGTCTGAAGAACACGATGAATCTAATCAACATGGTGCGATTCTATAAGCACATGTACGATCCTCTGGGTAAGGTGCCGGGCTCAACCATCAGTTCTCTACGGACAAGGCTTCACCATGGACTGGCGGCGCCCACATGGAAACCCGTCGTCTTCCTGATGATGGGGTTACGCAGCATCCTGGGTAAACCCAGCGTACTGGTGCTGACTGACCTGCAGTGGTGATTTTGTTTGGGGGCGAGCTGCAGTGATTTCCGTAAGCCTCGGTGCGGCACAGGGCTAAAGACTTCAATCCGCAGCGTTGTTGTCAGCGGACACGGGAGCGGGCATTTTCGCAATTCTCAAATCGCCCTTGACTTGGTCTGTTTCTGACCCTAGCCCACCAGTTCCGGTTCGGGAACGAAGGAGCGGTCTCGCCGGCCTTCCAGAATCAGCCGCTTGTATTCCGCGGGATCCTCGCACGGAATGGCGAATTCCTTCTCAATGCGTTCGCGGAATACCGGGCCGGAGTTGTAGGCGCAGAACGGATAAATGCGGCCGTTGGGAGCCGCGTAGTGGATGACGCAACGCTTCACGCGCTCCACATCGTAGTTGTAGGAATCCATGAAATGCATGCCGGCCAGCATCAGCGTACGGTAGGTGAAGCCCTGCTGCTCGCTTTCGCCCCGGCCCAGCCGCTTGTCGGTCATCCCCTGCAGGGTTTGCAGGAACTTGTTGAACGTCAGCCCTTCCGGCGCCTTTTCTGCGTGGAAGAATTTGCGCAGGTTGTTCCAAGCTTCCACCTTGGTGAAGAACTTCAACCGGCGTTTTCCGGCCTTGCGGGCCAGTTCGTCCATCTCCCGCAGCATGGGGCCCACTTCCACGAACCGGGTAACGGGTACCGCCTTCCGGTTCTGGTCGACGAAGAGGTAAGTCCCCAGGGAGCAGTGCGGATGACAGCTTAAGGTGGTGGTCTCTTCGCCGCGCAGGGCGCTGAGGAGCTTGGAGAACGGAGTCACGCAGGAGAGCGGGAACCAATCCTCGTAGGGATCGCAAATGCCGGTCTGCTGCTGCACCGCGTGGGCGAAATCGGCCAGTGTAAACCGCTTGGCTTCGAGTTCGTGGCGGGCTATCCGGCCGGTGAACGCTACCGGCTGGAAACTGATGCCGCTGGTGCATTCGATGTATTCCAGCGCCAGCCGCAGAATGTCGCCGATCTGATGATCGTTCAACCCCTTGACGATGGTGGGGACGAAGACGATTTTCAGTCCGGCCTTCTTCACATTTTCAATGCACTGGAGTTTCTGTTCCCACAACGCTTCGCCGCGGGTGCGCCGGTAAATATCGTCGCAGACGCCGTCGAACTGGAGATACAGGGTATGCAGTCCGGCCTCTTTGCACTGCTGAGCGAATTCCAGGCTGGTGAACTTCAGGCCGTTGGTGGCCACCTGGGTATGCGAGAAGCCCAGTTCGCGCGCCAGGCGCAGCGCATCCAGGAAACGCGGGTAGATGGTGGGCTCGCCGCCGGAGAATTGGACGATGCGGGTAGCCACCGGCTTCTGGTCGCGCAGCGCCTGGAGCATGCGGCGCACGGTGGCGAAATCCGGTTCGTAGACGTATCCCGCGGCATTGGCATTGGCGAAGCAGACCGGGCAGGTCAGGTTGCAGCGGTTGGTCAGGTCCACATTGGCGAGGCCGGTGTGGCTGGTGTGCATATTGCACAGACCGCAATCGGTGGGACATTCCTTGGCGTCGCCCACGATCGGGTTGGTCATCCCGCGGTTGTCGCCGAAACTCCACTCTTCCATCTTCAGGTACAGCCGGGCGTCGGAGGAGACGATGTCGCGATACTCGCCATGTTCCGGACACCGCTTTTCCATGACGACTTTCCCGCCCTCTTCGAAGATCGTGGCATCGATCAGTTCGGTGCACTCGGGGCAAAGCGACTGGGTGCGCTTCGGCAGGCCCGTCTTGAGGGGCTGAATGCGCGTACCTGTATAAGTAGTTTCGGGTTGTAATACCTGGAAGTCTGCCATGATTAGCGATTGTAAAGCGAAACTGCCGGGGACCCCTACGGCCGGTTGCTAAACGGTTGCTTACCAGGGTTATATGGGGGGATTTGAGGCGCGAATGGGGATTGATTGTTTCGCCTTAACGGGCATCTGGCGCAGGCGACAAGAAGGTGTTTGGCGGCGTTACACGTGCAGGATCGCGGTGATCACCGAAAGCGCCGGAGCTTCCAGCCGCACCCGCCCGCCTTCCACCGCCACGTTGTGCGCCTTCGGCGCCAGCGCATCCGGATTTTCGAAGGTGTTGCACGCGTTCAGATCCGCGGAATGCAGGATCCGCGCCGTCCCGCTCCGGGCCGGGAAACCGCGCACCGTGCAATCCACCTCGAGGTCGGCGGTAGCGCTCGGATTGACGAAGCTCACGACCAGTTCGCTGGCGCTCTTCGATGCCGACATGGAAAGACTCAGCGGGTCGCTGCTCTCCGTTTCCACCTTCACCGCCATGTTGGAGCGGTGCGCCTTGAACAACTGGAACGCGTAGTAAGTGGAGGTGCGCACCGTGTTTTTGCCCTCCGGTCCATCGGTGAGCAGAATGGATTGCAGCACATTCACCATCTGGGCGATGTTCGCCATGTACAGCTTGTCCGCCAGCCGGTTGAAGATGTTCAACCCGAGCCCCGCGCCCACCGCGCTGCGCATGGTGCTCTGCTGCCACAGCCTGCCGTTGCTCCGCTCCTCCGCCGGCACCATCTGGTCCCACACCCCCCATTCGTCCAGAATCACGCCGCAGCGCCGCCGCGGATCGTAGCTGTCCAGCAGCGCCCGCTGCGCGACAATGCACTGCTCCACGTTCGGAAAGACGCGGAACTGCTTGTACATGGCATCGGTCGTGAATTTGGTGGGCGCCAGGTCGCCGCCTTCGTAGAAATGTGTGGACCAGCCGTTCGGCAGCCGCCCCGCGCCAATCGTACTCAGCAGATTGCGCGACCACCGCATATCGTTGCCATTCGGCCCGCACGCCACCAGGAAAAGCTGCGTGCCGCCGAACGTCCGCATGTAATTGGTGAAAATCCGGTACATCTCGCCGTAATGCTCCGGCGTCATAGGGCCGCCGCAGCCCCAATTCTCATTGCCCACGCCCCAATAGCGGATGTTGAACGGCTCCCGCGCACCGTTGGCGATCCGTTCGTCGCTCAATGTGCTGCCGCCTGGGTGATTGCAATACTCCACCCAATTCCGCAGCTCGTCGGGACTCCCGCTGCCCACGTTGCCCGCGATGTAAGGCTCGGCGCCAATCAACTTGCACAGCCCCATGAACTCGTGAATCCCGAAGCTGTTGTCTTCCACATATCCGCCCCAGTGGAGATTCACCCGCTTGGGCCGCTTGCCGTACGGCCCGATCCCGTCGCGCCAGTGGTAATCGTCGGCGAAGCAGCCGCCCGGCCATCGCAGCACCGGAATTCCCAACTCCTTCAGGTAGGTGACGGCATCTTTCCGGTATCCGTCGATATTGGGGATGGGCGAGTTTCTGCCCACCCAGAGGCCGCCATACACGCAGGAGCCCAGGTGCTCGGCAAAGTGACTGTGAAACTGCGGCCGCACCGTGCCGATCTCCGTATCGGCCAGCACCGATACCTTCGTGGCCGTGGCGGCCGGCAACAGCGTGCCCAGGGAAGCGACCGCGGCAGTCCGCACAAACTGCCGCCGCGTCAAGCTCTCGCTCATCATAAGAACAATCAGCTTACACCGTTTCAGGCGGCGCGGCGCGCCGGCCCATTCGTGATATCCTTTGCCCAAGCGAGGGACATCACATGGAACGGAAGAAAGCCAGCGACTATCCGCAGGAACTGCTCAACCTGTTCGACAAGTACGTGCACGGCGAAATGGAGCGGCGCGATTTCATCGAGAGCGCCAAGAAATTCGCCGTCGGCGGCCTCACCGCCACCGCCATCTGGGAGAGCCTCCGCCCCAATTACGCCTGGGCGCAGCAGGTGCCCAAAGACGACGCCCGCATCAAAACCGAATCCGCCACCGTCGAATCGCCGCAAGGCAATGGCAGCATCCGCGGCTACCTGGCGCGTCCCGCCAAAGGCGGCAAATTGCCGGGCGTGCTGGTGGTGCACGAGAATCGCGGCCTGAATCCTTATATAGAGGATGTCGCGCGCCGCCTGGCTGTCGCCAACTTCATGGCATTCGCGCCGGATGGGTTGACCAGCGTGGGCGGGTATCCCGGCGACGACGAAAAGGGCGCCGCCGCGTTCGGCAAAGTCGACAAGCCCAAAATGACCGAGGATTTCATCGCCGCCGCCCGCTGGCTCAAGGCACGCCCGGATTGCACCGGCAAAATCGGCGTGGTGGGATTCTGTTTCGGCGGGGGTATCGCCAACACCCTGGCCGTTCGCATGGGCAGCGATCTCAATGCCGCCGTCCCCTTCTACGGCGCCCAGCCGCCCGCCGACCAGGCCGCGAAAATCAAAGCGCCCATGCTATTGCACTACGCTTCTCAGGACACGCGCATCACGGGCAACTGGCCGGCCTTCGAAGAGGCCCTGAAGGCCAATGGCGTCACCTACACCGGATACGTGTACCAGGGCGCCCAGCATGGCTTTCACAACGACACTACGCCGCGCTATGACGAAGCCAATGCCAAGCTCGCCTGGCAGCGCACCCTGGATTTCTTTAACAAGTACCTGCGCGGATAGTGAGCGCCGCGACCTCGTTCTGGCGCACCGTCACGCGAATTGAAGTTTCTAAAATCGCGCCCGTCCAGGCTTTGCGCAATGCCGTGGCCATCGCCCTGCCGCTAGGTGCGGGAGTTGCCCTGGCCAATATCGCGGGCGGCCTGATCGCCTGCATCGGCGCGCTCAACGTGGCGGCTTCCGATGGTTCGGACCCGTACCGCTTCCGTGCCCGGCGCATGTGCGCGGCCTCGCTGCTGGTCGCCCTGGCCGTGTTCGCGGGCGGCCTGTTCGCGCGACAGGCAGTCGTGGTGGTCGCGCTCGTCGCCGTCTTCGGCTTTCTGGCGGGACTGATGGTGGCGGTGGGCACCACGGCTGCCGATATCGGGAGCATCGCGCTGGTGACCCTCATCGTATTTTCCACGCGCCCCATGTCCTCCAGGGAAGCGCTCCAGTCCGGGGCCATTGCTTTGGCGGGCGGACTGCTGCAGACCGCCTTCGCGCTGGCGCTGTGGCCGCTTCACCGGTATCAGCCCGAGCGCCGCGCGCTGTCCGCCTTCTTCGCCGAGCTGGGCCGCGCCGCGTCCGCCGCGCCCCAGATCCACCAAGCGCCTCCCGCCAGCGACCAGAGCACGCAAGCCCAAACCGCGCTCGCCGGCCTGAGTGGCGACCGTTCCCTGGAAGCCGAGCGCTGCCTCGCCCTGCTCAGCCAGGCTGAGCGCATCCGGCTCGCCCTGATGATGCTCTCCCGTCTGCGCGTGCGCATCGGCCGCGAGCCCGGCGGCGAATCTGCCGCCCCAATCGTAGAGCACTGCCTTACACTGGCCGGCACCGTGCTCTCGGCCGTCGCAACCTCCCTTGCCGGCGGCGAAGCTCGCCATCCGCACGCCGAACTGGAGCAACTGCGCACCCTGGCCGGGAGCCTGCGCGAGGCCGGCGGCAGCACCCAGGCCGGTTTGGCCGAACTACTACGGGACGCGCGCCTGCAGGCCGAAGCCCTGGCCGGACAACTTCGCTCCGCCGAAGAGCTGGCCGACCACATCGCGCCCGAGGGCACCGCCGCCTTCGCACAAAGCGAAGCCGCCCAGCCCAGGATGCTGCGCCTCACCGGCGCGCTGGCCCTGCTGCGCGCCAACCTCTCGCTGGATTCCGCCGCCACGCGCTGCGCCTGGCCGTCTGCGTGGCCCTCGGCGAAATCGTGAGCGCGGCCGCCGGCTGGACCCGCGCCTACTGGTGCCCCATGACCATCGCCATCGTCCTCAAGCCCGACTTCACCGGCACCTTCAGCCGCGGCATTCTGCGCGTGGCCGGCACGCTCATCGGACTCGCCTTCGCCACCGTCCTGTTTCACGTACTCTCCCCGTCGGTGGCGGTGCAGGTTGTCCTGATCGGCATCTTTGCCTTTCTGCTGCGCTGTTTCGGCCCGGCCAATTACGGCATTTTCGTCATCGCCCTCACGGCCCTGGTGGTGCTGCTGATCGCCATGACGGGCGTCACGCCCGGAGTGGTGATCGCCGCGCGCGGCCTCAATACCGTCGCCGGCGGAGCGATCGCGCTCACCGCATACGCCCTCTGGCCCACCTGGGAACGCACCCGTCTGCCCGAAGAACTGGCGGCCATGTTCGACGCTTATCGGGTCTATTTCGAAACGGTGCGCGACGCTTATACGCAGCCCGCCGTTTCCCGCGCCGCGCAACTGGACCGCGCCCGCCTGGCCGCCCGCCGCGCGCGTTCCAACCTGGAAGCCTCCGTGGCCCGCTTCCGCGGCGAGCCCGGCGCCCGCTTCGACCGCGTCACCACCCTGGACGCCATCCTGGCCAACTCCCACCGCTTCATCCACGCCGTCATGTCGCTGGAAGCCGGCCTGGCCCGCAGCCGTCCCGTCCCCGCGCGCCAGGCCTTTTACCCCTTCGCCGCCGATACCGTCCGCACTCTTTCCCTGCTCAGCGCGGCCCTGCACGGCGCACCCGCATCGCTCGCGGACTTCCCCAACCTGCGCGAGGACCACAACGCCCTGTTGCGCTCCCCAGACCCGCAAACCGCCCGTTACGCCCTGGTCAACCTGGAATCCGACCGCATCACCAATTCGCTGAACACCCTCACGCTCGAAGTGCTCCAGTGGGTTGCCGTGTAGCCCAATGCCGGTCAGTCAGGCCGTCGCTGGAGGACACGGCTGGCTCCGAGCACCGGGGCGATTCAGCTTCAGTAAGGCTGACACGACGCGACCAGCAGCCCGCCAGCACATATCTGAGAGGCTCAGGCTTTCCCAGCCCCTGGAATGCATCCCGCATCACGGCCTCGACCAGATCCAGCACGGGTGTGGCTCTCATGCTGGACATTAGGCCGTGAATTTGGTAGAACAGAATGCCAAGCTCGGCCTAATATCAGGAGGTGTGATGCCCAAGATGGTAATCGAGGTTCCAGAGGAGTTTACGGAAGTAGGAAAGGCGATGGCCG
>JARLGM010000127.1 GCA_031292755.1 Candidatus Sulfopaludibacter sp. | reverse complement strand
AAATCGGCATCTGCGGCGAGCACGGCGGCGAGCCGAGCTCGGTGCAGTTCTGCTATCGCGTGGGCATGAACTACGTGTCCTGCTCCCCATACCGAGTGCCCATCGCCCGTCTGGCCGCCGCGCAGGCTGCCATTGCCGGCGATAAGGCTGAAATGCAGCGGACCGCATAGGCCTGAAATACAAATGCCGTCATCGCGCACACGCGATGACGGCAGACTTGAAATTCGCTGGATTTGTCTACTTGCGGCGCTTTCGCAGCAGAAGAAGGGCGAACATTCCACCGCCGATCAGGCTTGTGCTGACCGGCTCAGGCGCATCCCCGGCGAGGGTGCCGAAGTGGTCCTGGAGAATCGAGAGGTGGAAGTTGTTCGTCGAATCGGTTGCCGACCCTTGGGCGTTAGCCGTAACTAAGTTCGAAATCGCCAGCGTGGAGGTGGTGCCGGTAATCGGCACCGTCAGATTGGTGAAATTCGTAGCACTGCACGTCCCGCCGTTACAAATTGCGCTTTGCGTCGAGGTCGGGCCGTCATTCTGAGTTCCCGATTTCGTAGAAGTGAATGCGCTTTCCAACTGATCGATAGATGCCGCGGAACTCACATCGAAACCAATGCTCAATGACATCGTCTGGTAGTGATTCACAACCCAATTGCCATTGAACACCAGGCCGGTGTCGAGGCTATCGATGGCTACCGTCACGATAGACTCGCTTTGCACGACACCCGTGCCTTTGATCCCGCTGACATAGAACGAATCGGTGCCCAATGTGTCGCTGTAAGAAAAGTCATTGAACAGGACACCGTTAATTGTGCATCCCCCGCTCCCCAGAGCCAGGTAGTCGGCCATGGTTCCGTTGGCGCATAAGGGAGCAGCCGAACCTGCCGCGGCACCGAGGAGCAGCAGAGCAATTAAAGCGATTCCATATTTCTTAATCATTGTTGCCTGCCTTTCCCTTTCGACCGCCCAACCAACCCCAGAAGCACGAGTCCGCCGCCCAGGAGCGCGACGCTCAACGGTTCGGGGGCAGCACCTACCTCGTACAGGCCTTGATCGATCCGGGTCAAGATTGCCTCATTCGTTCCCGACCCGGAACTGAGGAATACATCTTTGCTGATCGCCAGGATGCTGCTGTCTGAAAAAGACTGGCTGTCGGACCGGCTGGTTGCGAAGGGGGTAGGTGTGGTTGTCGCGGGCGGGTCCAGTTCCAGCCCCAGGTTGACACCGCCAGCCTGCCCGTTCACCGCCAAACTCTCGGCGATCGAGATATACGGAGCGAACTGGTTTGCCGGGTCTACGTTGGTCAACGACCCGTTTGCGGCTAGTGTGGCCTCATAGGCATTGTGGGGCGAGGGGGCCAGCACATCGTAGTTGATGCGGATGTCACCGGCGACTCCCCCGAAAACCTGCCAGGACGGGGAGGATGTAAAACTGACGACGGGTTCGTAAGGATCGCCGTTCAGGTCGCTGAACGCGACGCTGACGTCGGCAGCAGTCACGTTGGGGTTGTTTGCATCCCCCGCGTAGCTGTTGCCATTGGCGTCCTGGAGGGTGTAGGTGTAGGTGAAGTTGTAGAAGATCTTATCGCCAAACTGGCACCCGGTCCGCCCGAGCGCCTGAAAGGACTGCGCTGTCGTGGCAACTTCAGAGCAGAGCGGGGCCGCTGCCGCGAATCCGCTGAATGCAATTAGAAGCAGGGTGACCTGCCAAGCTTTTTTCATTTTTCCCCTTCCCACGAGTTTTCAGGAGCAAAGGTCGTTCTATTACTTACTAGTGCTTGATCAGGATATTCCGAGGGATGAGGACAAGTCAAGGAAAGGTACCAGAACTCACCAATTCTGATTGAATATGAATATAACTATATTATATTCTGCGATTTAAACAGAATTCTAATACGGCGATGCGGCTCAGCGGATTCACACTGGAAATCTAAATACCGCCGTTTTGTTGAAAAGCAACACACTTAGCATCAGGACCAAAGCTCCAGTACTATAACGAAAGATAGCAAAGAAGGGTACTTCCCTACTGTTTGACTTCCGCTTCGATGGCTTCGAGTTCCTTGCCGGCTTCGGCCCATTTGCCTTGAGCGGCGAGGTCGCGGTAGCGGCGGAGGTGGTCACGGACTCGCTGGAGGCGGGCGTCCGCGCCGGAATTGCCGGCGGGAATGGCCTGGGACGCGGAGGGAGACGCCGTCGCCTGTTGGATCAACTGCTGCGCTCCACCGGAGAGCTGCGCGAGCGCTTCGACGTAGCTATCGGCATAAATCAATCGATTGCCCACCGCTAGCACGATTTTCTTCAATTGCGGCATGCTGGCTTCGTTGGATTGGATGTAGATGGGGTCGACATACAGGAAGTTGTTGCCCACCGGCAGCGCGAGAATCTGACCGCGGAGCACGTGCGAGCCCTGCTGGTTCCACAGGGTCAGATCCTTGGAAATGTTCTGGTCCTGATTGATCGCCGCCGCTACGTTCATGGGCCCTTGAATCAACACCTGCTTGGAGAGCAGGAGCACGACGATCCGACCCAGTTGTTCGCCGTCGCAGCGCGCCTCCATCACTCCGATCAGGTTGTTCTTGCTGTGCGGTGTGAACGGGATCATCAGCATGAATTCGGGCTTGTCCTCGCCGGGCACCGACGCCATGACGTACTGCGGATCCACCGGCACCGAGCCGGCCTCCTGGCCGGTGGCGTGCAGGGCCAGGTCCCAGACGTCTTCCTTGTTGTAGAAGGACTGCGGGTCGAGCATGTGGTAGGTGAGATAAATTTCCGACTGGATGCGGAACAGCGTTTCCGGATAGCGCGCGTGGCGGCGCAGGTCCGCGGGCATGGCCGCCGCGGGCAGGAAGAGATCGGGGAAGAGTTTCCGGTAGGCATTGATGATGGGGTCGTCCGGGGCGAAGATATAGAGGTGCGTTTGGCCGTCATAGGCGTCGATAGTGGCCTTCACGGCGTTGCGCACATAGTTCACGCGACCCATTTCGGGCACCTCGACGGCGCGGGAATAGGGATGCGCGTCGCTGGTGGTGTAGCCATCGACCATCCACACGAGTTTTCCGGCGTCGGTGATCACCAGGTATGGGTCGCTGTCCCACTCGAGGAATCCGGCGAGTTCCTGGAGACGTTCGCGCACTTTCCGGCGCAGCATCATGCGGCTGTTCGGTGTCAGATAGTCGGTGAGCAGAATATTGGGTTCGTTCTCGCGGATGGCGGCTGCCAGGCGCATGAAGAACGAAGAGATGGGGAAACCGCCCTTGCCTTCGTAGCGCGAGCGGACATTGTCTTCCCCTGACGGATAGTTGAACTCCTGCTGCGCGGTATTGACGAACACCGGCTCGTGGGTGACTTCGCCGTAGTAGATCTCGGGACGCGTCAGCTTGATGCTGGGCGTATCGATCTTCGGCGGCGCGTCTTGAATGGTGAGCACGGGCAGACCGTCGGAAGTCATGCGGCTGACTTCGGAAAGCACCAGACCGTAGCCGTGCGTATAGATAAACGCGGGATTGATCCAGTTGGCGCGGGCGTCGGGAAGTTGCCGGATGTCCAGTTCGCGCGGGGAAAGCAGGACCTGTTTGTACTGGCCATCGATGGTGTAGCGGTCCACGTCGCTATCGTGGAAAACATAATAAGTGCGCAGGGCCTGGCGCTGCGTGATGGTGTCGTGAAAGGCGCGCCAGTCCCAGAGCCTCACGTTGTCAAGCAGCGGCTTATACTTTGCGGTGTCGATGGGAGCGTCGGGAACTGCCTGGAATTCGATTTCCTTGACCTTTTGCTCCAGGCCGAAGGCGGAGCGCGTGGCGTGGATATGGGTATCGATATACGGCCGTTCGAGTGAAATTTCGTTGGGCTTCACGTACAGAGCGGAGACCGCCGGAGGCACGAGGAAGGCGATTACCAAAGCGACTGCCATGCCGGCGGCCCAGATCCAGCGGCCGATCCACGCGAAGACGGATGCGAACAGGCAGGCGGCGATGAGCAGCCACTGCATGGGTAAGCCGACGTTCTGGTCCACATAGTCGATGCCGACCAGGAAGCTGCCATGCTCGTTGTACACCATTTCGTAGCGGCCCAGGTAGAAGCGCAGGGCCATGGCCAGCAGGAAAGCAACGGCGGCGCCGCGCAGGAAGCGCGATTCCAGACCGCCTTCCAACCGGAAAATCCCGGGGTCCAGTTCGTGGGCGTCGCGGAGGTCCGGAAGTTTGTAGCGTAGTTGCCATGCGCGGGCCGATCCCCAGTAAACGAGTATGCAGACAATCACCAGCGCCAGCACGTAGCCGCGCAGCAGTATGTAGAACGGCAGATCGAAAAGATAGAAAGAGAGCGGCTGGCCGAAGACCGAGTCGTGCCACGTGGTGGCCGCGGCGGGCAGACCGCGCGATCCGGCGAAACGGACGACAGTCCAGGTATCGATGGATCCGGCTGCGATGAGATAGCCGACAAACAGCAAGACCGCGCCGGAAATGCGCGCATACATCTTGTGCTCCCGCAGCGCGGTGCCAGCGAAGTGCAGGGCGCGCGCGTGCGTCATCCAAAGAACCGCGAATGCCAGCAGGGTAGCGGCGGCTAAGGGCACGCTGCTGTATGCCAACATGCTGAGCCAGGTGTTCAACTGGCCCAGTTCTTTCCACCATTCGATTTCGATGACGTACGTGGCGAAGGAGCGCGCGCCGAACAGAATCACCAGCGCAATCACAATCAGGGTGACTCGAGTCGCG
This sequence comes from Candidatus Sulfopaludibacter sp., assembly GCA_031292755.1. Classification (GTDB taxonomy): domain Bacteria; phylum Acidobacteriota; class Terriglobia; order Bryobacterales; family Bryobacteraceae; genus Sulfopaludibacter. The sequence goes on along the minus strand of JARLGM010000127.1, from coordinate 17,719 downwards.
GAGAAGCCGGACGCTCGTCCCCCACGTTCAATCCGATAGCCGGGCATGTCTACAGCTTACAGCTATAACGGACTGCCCGCTCCGGTTGCGCGAGCCGGCTTGGCGCAGAACGGACGAAACGCCGCACGCAGAATGTTTACAGTTTGCCGCCAAAACCAACCACGGCGTTCGCCGTCACTAGCAGCATGAGATACTGGCGGGCCGGATTGCTGGCGGCGATCGGATGTATCGCAGTGGCGGCGCAATCCAAACAACCCGCGGACACGTTGAACGACCAGGGGCTGGCTGCATCGGCGCGCGGCGATTTTGCCGAGGCGCAGCGCCTGCTCGGTGAATCGGCGCAGTTGTGGCAGGAGATGGGTCCGCAGTTCGAAGGGCACGCCGCCATCGTGATGGCGAATCTGGCGGAAGCGCTCTGTGGCGAAGGTAAATGGAACGAGGGCGCACGGATGCTGAGCACGGCCCTGGAAATGAGCCGCCGCGCTTTGGGTGCGCAACACGTTAACACGGTCGCCAACATGAGCCTGCTGGCCAGCGCGGACATGGTGTTGGGCGAATTGGATCGGGCGATGGATCTCTTCCACGAGGCGCTGGCCATCGAACGGGAGCGGTATCCCGGCAGCACGCAATTGGCACATACCCTTTTGGGGATTTCCAGCTATAAGGTGCGCATCGACCGGATGGCCGAAGCCTTGCCGCCGGCTGAAGAGGGATTGCAGATACTGCTTGCGGCCGGTGGCGAAGACAACCCCGATACGGCGATGGCTTACGCGAACGTGGGCCAGATCCACCTGTTTTCTGGCGAGCCGGCGCGCGCCATCCCGCTATTTCACAAAGCCGAAGCCATTTGTAGAGCGCTCGGCATGGCGGATAGCCCGCGCTATGCTTTTGTGCTCAGTCAGGAAGGGCTGGCGCTACTGCAGGAGGGTAAGGTGGCGCTGGCGGACCGCGGCATGACCCGCGCACTGGAGCTGCTCTTGCCTTGCTCGGGATGCCGGTATCAGACGGCCATCGCACAAAGCAATCTTGGCCTGTTGCGTTTGAAAGAGGGCAAATACGGCGACGCGGACTCGCTGCTGTCCCATTCGCTGGCCCTCCAGGAATCGTACACCACGGAACCCGGCCGCGATATGGCTGCCACGCTAGACCGGCTGGCCGAGGTGCGCCGCAGGGAACATCGCCTGAGCGATGCCGAAGAGTTGCACCATCGCGCGATCGCGATGCAATCCTACCGCCAGGGGGTCAGGACGCAAAAACGGGTCAGCGCGCCGGGCAAGCTCATCTCAGCCGCTTTGTTTGGCTCTGGCTTGCCGTGCTCGTAAATGCGCGGCTTCTTACCTGCGTTCGCATTCTGCCTGTCCAATGTCAATGTATGCATCGCCGTAGCGACCGGAACTCGCCACATTCGCAATGCAACGTGATAGTATTCGGAAGCTATGTTGATCACTGCCGCCATTCTGGCGATATTTGTGTACGGCATCATCGCGGCCATGTTGGGCACGATCCTGCCGGATATCTCGCAGCGCTTCTCCCTGTCTCCGAAGCAGAACGGGAACATCGCACTTTTTCAGGCAATCGGATTAATGGTCGGATCGTTCTTCGTGGGTCCACTCATGGATGTGGAAGGCAAACAGGTGGGTATGCTGGCGGGCCTGGCACTGGTCGCCATCGCGCTGCTCACGCTCCGCGGCGCCGGCGGCTACCAATCGGTAGTCCTGGCGATGCTGTTGCTGGGCATCGGCGGCGGCATCGTGGTCACCGCGGCGAATACCTTGAATGCCGATATCCGGCCTGACAATCCGGCCGTAATCAGCAACTGGCTCAACCTGTTCTTCGGCCTCGGCGGCCTGGTCACGCCGCTCATCAGCGCCAAACTGTTCCACCAGAATCCGCGCGCCCTGGCGCTGTTCGCCGCCATTCTGGCAATCCTGGGACTTCTGGCCAGCGTGGTCGCACCGTTCAAACCGCCAAGCGGCACAGTCTCGTTTCAATTTTCGGCCGTGGGCGGCCTGCTCACAGACCCGCGCCTGCTCGGTCTGGCCTTCCTGCTGTTCCTTTATGTAGCCTGCGAAGTCGGGGTCTGGAACTGGCTGGTGCGGCACCTGGTGGCGCACGGAGTGCCGGAAGGCAAAGCGCTCACCATCCTCTCGCTCGGTTTTGCGCTTGGCCTGCTGATCGGCCGTATTGCGGCCGCCCAGATTCTTACCCACCTGGATGCCAAGACCGTTCTGATCGGCGCCTCCGCTCTCATGGCCGTCACCACCTACTTCATGCTGAGCAGCAACAGTCCGGGTGTCGCGCAGGCGCTAGTATTCCTGGCTGGAATCGCCATGGCTCCGGTCTTCCCCACCACCCTCGGCGTGGTGGGCGCCACATTCACAGGTGCTACGGCTGCCACCGCCATGGGCATTGCCGTCACCTTCGGGTGGTTCGGCCTGGCGGTGAGTTCGCCTATCATCGGCGGCATCGCCGGGAACGACCCCAAGCGGCTCAAAAAGGCCCTGCTTCTGCTGCCCGCCGCCAGCGTCATCATGATCATCGACGCGGTGTTGCTGTAAGATGGGTCTCCCGGTCCGTCGCTCTTGTAACAACTCGACTGCCGCAAAACTGATACAATCCAGTTTCAGCGCCAGGCCACTATCTTTCTCGTGCTTCGAAGGGTCTTCAAAGCTTTCCAGTACCGCGACTTCCGGCTAATGTGGATCGGAGCGTGCACCTCTGCCATCGGCACCTGGATGCAGTTGTTGGCGCAGGGCTGGCTGATCTGGCAATTGAGCCATTCCGCGCGGCTGCTGGCGCTCGACCCCATTCTCCAGACCATCCCCATTTTCCTGTTTTCCCTGCTGGGTGGAGTGCTGGCCGACCGGTTTGAACGGCGGCACATGTTGATGTTCTCCCAGTGTGTGCAGATGGGCGTCGCTTTGGCCTTGACGGTCCTCGTCGGTCTGCACGTGGTCAAGGTCTGGCACTTCCTGTGCGGTTCGTTTATTTCGGGATTCGGGCAAGCCTTCGGCGGCCCAGCCTATTCGGCACTGATACCAACTTTGGTTCCCAAAGAAGACATGCCCAACGCCATCGCACTGAATTCCATCCAATTTAACGCGGCGGTGATGGTGGGGCCAGCCTTGGGGGGCCTTGCCCTTGCCAAACTTGGCAACACCGGCTGCTTCGCTCTCAACACCCTGTCCTTCCTCTTTCCCATTGTGGCCCTGATGATGCTGACTACCCGCTTTCAACCGGAGAAGACCACCGAAACCATCCTGGACAGCATGAAGCAAGGCATCGGCTTCATTCGCAAACAGGGCGCCATGCAGGGGTTGATCGTGCTGGGATTTTGTATGACCGCCCTGGCGGTGCCGATGAGGACTTTCCTTCCGGTGTTCGCCGACAAGGTCTTTCACCATGGCGTGGAGACGAACGCACTGCTGCTTTCCATGTCCGGCATGGGATCGGTTGTGGGTGCGTTGGCCGTCGCGGGTCTGGGGAATGTACAGAGGAAAGGCCGGGTGGCACTGTCGATGTTGGTCTCTTTGGGGGCCACCATCGCCGGATTTGCGCTTTCCAAATCGCTGATCCTCAGTTGCATTATGTTATTCCTCTCCGGCGCCGCGATGATGGCTGCGTTTGCCATGGTCATCTCCCTGGTACAGCTCATCGTCTCCAACGAGATGAGGGGCCGCGTGATCAGCGTTTACAATTTCGCCTTTCGCGGCGGCATGCCCATGGGGAACTTTGCGGCCGGTCTGTTCGTCCCACACTACGGGGCGCCGGCTGTACTTGCCGCGAACGGGATCGCTCTGGTCGCGGTGGCGCTGTATTTCCTGCTGGCGCAACGGCGGGTCGCTGCTCTCTGATTTAATAAGTACAGGATATGTTGGCTCTGATATTAGCCGGATTTATGGCCGCCGCTGTCGCGCCTTCGCCGCTCGACGTGGCGCGCGATCAGCAGGATCGCGCTACCCTGGACCGCATTCTTGGCGAGTGCGCCGCAGCCGCCTCCAAAGCTCCGAATGATGCCGAAACCCAGTATCGGGCTGCTCTGGCTGCTTCCTACCTGGCCGGCGTGGACGTCGAGCTGCACGAAAAGAAACCGGCCCACGATGTGGCCGAGCGTGGCCTTCCATTTGCCGAAAAGGCCGTCTCGCTCAAACCTGATAACGGCGAGTACCTGCGCATTCTCGGCACACTCTACGGTCAGGCCGTGAGCGATCTGATGAGCGGCCTCCGCTACGGCGCCAAAGCCAAGGATACGCTCAGCAAAGCCGTGGAGAAGTCCCCCAAGTCTTCCATGGTGTACGTGGCCCGCGGCGTCGGCAACCTCTACCTTCCGGCGCAACTGGGCGGCGGTCCGGCGGCCGCCATTCCCGATTTTCAGAAGGCGCTCGAACTCGATCCGAAAAATGCCGAAGCCTATGCCTATCTCGGCCTCAGCCTGCGCGACGGGCACAAGGATGCAGAAGCCCGCCAGGCCTTCACCAAGGCCCTCGAGTTGAACCCGAAACGCGTGTGGGTGAAACAGCAACTGGATAAGACGCCGGCCAAATGAAGCCTCCGGCAGTGGCCGCGGTCTGTTTCGGTCTGGCCGTCCTGAGCTTCTTCCGCTATCCCGGCCACACCTGGTTGCAACAGGACACCCAGATCTACGTCCCCATCCTGGAACATCAGCGCGACCCGACCTTGCTGCGCAATGACCTGCTGGTGCAGCAGCCGCAGGTCGCCTTCACTCTCTACGACGAGATCGCGCGGAGCCTCCGCGCCCTCAGCGGCCAGAGCTTCCGCGAGGTGCTGGCCGCGCAGCAAATCGTTACCCGCGCCCTGGGCATCTGGGGATTCTACCTGATGGCGACGGCCCTGGGCTTCTCCGCGGCCCCCGCATTCCTAATCGCGTCTGTCTGCGCGCTGGGCGCCCGCATCACCGGCCCGGAGGTGCTGTCGTTCGAATACGAGCCCACGCCGCGTGCCTTCGCCGTCCCGCTGCTTTTCTGCGCCATCGGGCTCACGGCCCATCGGCGCTACCTGGCGGCCGGCATCGCCGCGGCCTGCGCATTTCTGTACCATCCGCCCACCGCCCTGCCGTTCTGGGCGCTCTTCATCGTGCTGGCGATAGCGGCGCGCAACTGGAAAAGCCTGATACCCCTGTTGCTCTCCGCCGCTCTCCTGGCCCTCATGGCGCAAAGCGATGGCAGCCCGCCGCCGTTCGGACAACTCACGCCCCTGCAGGAGCAACTCCAGCGCATGCGCGCGGCATATTCCTGGGTCTCCACCTGGCATGTGGCGTGGATCCTGCATTACTGCATGCTGTGCGTCATTGCGGCGATCGCGTTCGCGCGCCTGCACTCCCGGATTCCTCGCGAGCTGAAGCTCTTTCTAGTGGGCCTACCGTTGCTGGGCATGTTGAGTATGCCCGTTTCCTGGCTTCTTCTGGAGCATTGGAAATGGCTGCTGGTGCCGCAATTCCAACCCATGCGCGCGCTGCTCTTCGTGGCCGTCGCCATGCAGTTCCTCACCGCCGCCGCCGGTGCCTGTGCCGCCATCGACCGCCGCTGGCCGGAGGCCGTAGCGTGGTTCGCGCTGGCGTACCTGCTTCCCCTGCAGCCGGTGCTTACCGAGGGTTTAAGCTGGCGGTTCTGTCTGGCTCTGCCGCTTGTCGCCGTGGCCTTGGCGGCTGTGAGGTTCCCGGTGCTCAGCGTGGCGGCGTTCCTGGTTTTGCCGGTAGCCTATCCGCAATTGCACACGCCAGAACTGGCCCAACTCTCAGCGTGGGCGCGCACCTCGACTCCGCGCGATGCCGTCTTTCTCTTCCCCGATGAAGGGCACGGCCTGGCGTCCGGGATTTTCCGCGTCGAAGCCCTGCGCGCGGTCTTCGTCGATTGGAAATCCGGAGGGCAGGTGAATTACCGCAGGGATTTTGCCGAGCAGTGGTGGACCCGGTGGCAGCTCACCATGAACGGTCCCATCGATCCGGCGCGATACGATGCGCTCGGCATCGCCTACATCGTGGTCAAGCCCCAACATCGCCTCAGCCGGCCGCCTGCCTTTCAAAACGCCGATTTTGTTGCGTACCGTACCATACCCCAGTAACCAGATTTTTATGTTATTTGGTCCGGTTTTGTGCGAATCTACTCCCATGCCTTTAGCAAAACGTGCGACTGCCGAGTTTCTGGGAACGTTCTGGTTGGTATTCGGCGGATGTGGTGCCGCCGTGCTGGACGCAGCGTTCCCCAACCTGGGAATTGGATTCTTGGGCGTGGCCTTTGCTTTCGGACTGACCGTGCTCACCATGTGCTACGCCGTTGGACACATCTCCGGCGGCCACTTCAATCCCGCGGTGTCGGTAGGACTGATGGTCGGTAAGCGATTCCCCGCTTCGGACCTGTTGGCCTATGTAGTGGCTCAAGTCGTGGGCGCCATTGCCGCGTCTGGAGTCCTGTATGTCATCGCCAGCGGTAAGGCCGGATTCAGCCTCGCCGGCGGCTTCGCCTCAAACGGCTACGCGGAGCACTCTCCCGGTGGATATTCCATGGTCGCCTGCCTGGTTGCCGAGGTTGTGCTCACCTTCATGTTCCTCATGATCATTCTGGGCGCCACCGATGCGCGCGCGCCGCAAGGCTTCGCGCCCATCGCCATCGGCCTGGGACTCACCCTGATTCACCTTATCGGAATCCCGGTTACGAATCTCTCCGTCAACCCGGCTCGCAGTACCGGCCCCGCTATTTTCGTGGGTGGATGGGCGCTGCAGCAACTCTGGCTGTTCTGGCTCGCGCCCATCGTCGGCGGGGCACTCGCGGGCATCTTCTACCCCTTTATGGCGGGCGAAAAACAGGACCAGGCTGTCCGCCGCACCGCCGCCGCGTGATCAGTGCTTGGCCTTGTAGATTTTCTTACTGGCCTGGTTTTGCTGCTGATTGATGGTCTGCTTCTCGCCCGGCGTGAGCTTGCCGCCGTTGGCCGCGCGGTCAGTGCGCACTTCTTTGCCGATTCCGGCCTGGCCCTTCTCCAGCCGCGCCGTCTGCGCCGCATTCAGTTTGCCGGACTGGATACCGTTGGCGATCCGGGTCTGCTGATTCTGCCGCCGCGCGCCTACCTCGTTGTTACCGTAATGCTGCTGCGCCGCGTTGTGCTTGTCTTTGTAGATCTGGTTGCTCATCTGGTTCTGCTGGCGGTTCACCGTTCGCCTTTCCTGCTGGGTCAGCTTGCCGTCGTTTAAGGAGCGGTCCGTTTTGACCTCCTGGTTGATCGACGATTCCTTCTTTTCCAGGTTCGAGGTTTCCCCCGCGGTCAACTGGCCGCTCTTCACGCCCTGCGCGACGCGGTCCTGTTGATTCTCTTTCCGCTGCCCCACTTCGGGAGTCTGAGCCAGCGCACCGGCCGCCAATACGGCAGCCAAACAAGATGTGTAAACGATCCGTTTCATTTTTATCACCCTCCGATTCCTCTAAGCTCACTTCCGCAGTCGGAGTTGCTGCCGCCGCCGTTAAATTGCTTTCATTTGGTACCAACCCTGCACCCGCCCGCGGCGTCAAGCTTACAGAGGATCGCATGGACGATTTTTTGAATGACCTCCGCTACGCCTTTCGCGCCGCGCGTAAAACTCCCGGCCACACCGCCGCCCTGGTCCTGGTATTGGCGCTGGGCGTGGGATGCGCCACCGCCATGTTCACCGTGGTCGATCGCGTCCTGTTGCGCCCGCTTGCCCTGCCGCATCCGGACCGCATCGTGCAGGTGGGCGCCGTCTATCCCACCTCGCCCGATCCTCTGGAATTGTGGAGCCGCAATCACTCCCTGGAAGCTCTCGGCTACTTTCGCTTCGGCGGCGTCAACCTCTCGCGCAACGGCGCGGTGGAGCGCATCTATGCCGCCGTGGTGACGTCGGGCCTGTTCTCCGTTCTGGAGGTCCAGCCCGCTCTCGGACGCACGTTCCAGCCTTCCGAAGAGGTTGACGGAGCCAATCGGGTCGCCATCCTCAGCTACCCGCTGTGGCTGCGGCTCTTTCAGGGCAGCCCCGGCGCGCTCGGCAAGACGATCGAGCTGAATGGCGTACCGCACACCATCGTCGGCGTCATGCCCGCGGGCTTCGCCCTGCCGGACCACACCTCCGTCTGGACCCCCGGCAATCATCTGTCCACCGGTCTCGATCTCGGCGCGGATGCGCCGCCCGACGCGACATTCCGTTTCCTCACTATGATCGGCCGCCTCCGCCCCGGCGTCACCGTCGCGCAAGCGGACCGCGAACATCGCGCGCTGTTTCGCGAATTGCAGGCTCAGTACAAGACCTTCGGTTCTCCGCAAGGGGTCGCGCTGTTGCAGGACAAGATGGTCGGCAGTCTGCGCACTCCGCTGCTCACGCTGTTCGCCGCCGTGCTGTTCGTGCTGCTCATCGGCTGCGCCAATGCCGCCAACCTGCTGCTGGCTCGGGCCGCCGGACGTCGCCGTGAAGTGGCCGTGCGCGCCTGCCTGGGCGCCGGGCGCGCTCGCATCGCCCGTCAGTTGCTCACCGAATCGCTGGTGCCGTCGCTCGGTGGCGCGCTTGCCGGAGTGCTGCTGGCAAGCGCACTGCTGAGCGCCATCCGCCTGATTGCGCCCGCCAACATCCCACGGCTCGCGGGACTCACTTTGGATGGCCGCGTCCTCGCGTTCTCGCTGACGCTCGCGCTGATCACCGGTATGTTGGCCGGCCTGGCGCCGCTGTTGCAGCTCTTTGCGCCCGATCTGGCCCGCGCGCTCAAAGATCAGCAAAGCGGAGTCACCGCCAGCGCCACTGGGCGTCGTTTGCGCAGTGTCCTGGTGGCTGCCGAAATCGCGTTCGCCCTGGTGCTCGTGGCCGGCGCATCGTTGACCATCGAGAGTCTCGCCCGCCTCACCAGCGTGGACACCGGTCTCGATGCCGACCACGTGCTTACCGCCGACCTCGGCCTGCCGCACGCCCGCTATAAGACCGCCGCCGACGCGGCGACATTCCGCCAGCGGCTCTACAATGAAGCGCTGGCGATTCCCGGCACTCTGGCCGCCGGCGCCATCAGTTCGCTGCCGTTCGCCGGACCATCGGGCTTCATGTATTTCAGGGACCTCGACCGCCATGGCGGTATGCGCATGAACACCATTTCCGGCGATTACTTCCACGCCATCGGCATCCCGTTGATTGCCGGCCGCTCCTTCACCGAAGCCGACGGACCCGTGGCGCATCGCGTCATCGTCATCAATCGCACCATGGCCCGTCAGATATTCGGCGACGCCAACCCGATCGGACGCCAGTTGGAGATAGAATCCTTCGGCGAATCCCCGCGCGAAGTCATCGGCGTAGTGGGCGATATCCGCGCCCAAATCTACAACGGCGCCGGCGCGGATGCCCCCGCTTATCCCGAGTTCTACATCTCCGAACTCCAGCCCCTTACCCCGCGCGCCGCCGCCATGACTTTAGTGCTGCGCACCGCGGCGCCACCCGCCGGCGTGGTCGAAAGCCTGCGCCAGTCGGTGGCGGCGCTCGACCCGGAAGTGCCGCTATTCCGCGTCCGCACCATGCGCGACGTGTTGTTTCAATCCACCGCCCCGCCGCGTTTCCGCGCTCTGGTGCTGGGCACGTTTGCCGCGCTTGCATTCCTGCTGGCAGTGTTCGGCGTCTATGGCGTCGTCGCTTACACCACCGCTGCCCGCACGCAGGAAATCGGCCTGCGTATCTCGCTGGGCGCGCAACGCGCCGACATTCTGCGCCTCGTAGTGGGGCAGGGAATCCGCATGGGAGCCGCCGGTGCCGCCGCCGGCGTGGCGCTCTCACTGTGGCTGACGCGTTTCCTTTCCAGCCTGCTATTCGATGTGAAACCTTCGAACCCGCTGATCCACGCGGCGGCCGCGCTGGTTCTTGTCGCCGCCGTGGCCGCTGCCAGCATCGTGCCTGCCCTGCGCGCCGCCCGCACCAGCCCCATGTCCGCTTTGAAGTATGAATAGCAGTCCGTGGCAGAAGTCGAAAAAGACCGCTTACTAACGTGCGCGGCTCTGTAGATTCAGTGTTTTACAGAGCCGCGACCGTAAGGGAGCGTGGTTTACCACAGACTGATAGCCCATCCCTGATACAATTTGAAATTCATGGGGAAACGGGTTTCCTTATTCGTCACCTGCATGGTCGACCAGCTCTTCCCCAAGGTCGGCCTGGCGATGGCCGATGTGCTGGAACGCCTCGGCTATCAGGTGGATTTTCCGGAAGCGCAAACCTGCTGCGGTCAGCCTGCCTTCAACAGCGGGTATCGCGCCGAAGCCCGCACTGTGGCGCGCCATTTCCTGAGGACTTTCGAAAGATCGGAAACCGTCGTGGTGCCTTCGGGATCCTGCACCTCCATGATCGTGCACCATTTCGCCGAGCTGTTCCACAAAGAGCCGGAGTCGCTCGCCCGCGTGCACGCTCTCGAAAAGCGTGTCTTTGAGTTCTCCACGTTTCTCACGCAGGTGGCCGGAGTGGAAGATGTGGGGGCGCGCTTCGATGACGTTGTGACCTTCCACGATGGCTGCCACGGACTGCGCGAATTGGCAGTCAAGAGCGCTCCGCGCCGCCTGCTGGCGAACGTCCGCGGGTTGGAACTGCGTGAGATGCAACCCGCCGAGGATTGCTGCGGCTTCGGCGGCACCTTCTCCGTCAAGTTCGATGAACTGAGCGGCGCCATGGGCCGGTCCAAAGTGGAATCCATCCTGCGCACGGGCGCCAACACCGTAGTCTCGCTCGATCCCAGTTGTCTGATGCAGATTCAAGGCGTGCTTTCGCGGGTGGGGTCGTCCGTCCGCACCATGCACCTCGCCGAAGTCCTGGCGAGCCGCTAACGCTATGTCGGTCGAATTCGATCAGAAGATTCACACCACGCTCGAAGACGCCAACCTGCAACTGGCCATCTTCACCTCCACCGGCCGCCTGAAGCAGGGCCGCATCGATAACGTTGCCTCCGAAGCCCTGCCCGATTATCAGGAACTCCGCAGCCAGGCCAATGCCCTCAAGAAGCACGCCATCGAAAACCTGGATTACTACCTGGAGCAGTTCGAGCGTAACGTGCAGGCCCGCGGCGGTAAGGTGATCTACTGCAAAGACGGCACCGAGGTCACCGATTTCATCCTCTCGCTCGCCAAGGAACGCCGCGCCCACCTCATCGTGAAATCGAAATCCATGACCACCGAGGAGATCGATCTCAACGAACGCCTGGAGCATCACGGCCTGGAATCGGTGGAGACGGACCTGGGTGAATACATTCTGCAATTGGCCCACGAGCGGCCGTACCACATCGTCGCCCCGGCACTTCATAAGACGCGCTACGACGTGGCCGATATCTTCACCCGCACGCTCCACGTCCCCAGCGAGACGGTGCCCGAAAAGCAGACCGCCATCGCGCGCACCGTGCTCCGCGAGAAATTTCTGGCCGCCGATATCGGCATCAGCGGCGCCAACTTCCTGGTGGCCGATTCCGGCGCCGTGGTGCTGGTGGAAAACGAAGGCAACGCCCGCCTCACCACCTCCGCTCCCCGGATCCATATCGCCATCGCCGGCATCGAAAAGGTGATTCCGCGCGCGCAGGATCTGGCCACGTTCCTGAAACTGCTGGCTCGTAGCGCCACCGGCCAGTTGCTCTCCGTGTACACCTCGTTCCTTGCCGGCCCGCGCCGCGAAGGCGAAATCGATGGGCCCGAAGAGTTCTACGTGGTCCTTCTCGATAACGGCCGCACCAAGCTGCTGCCCGATAAATCCAAGCGCCAGTCGCTGTATTGTATCCGCTGCGGCGCGTGCCTCAACACCTGCCCGGTCTATCGCCGCATTGGCGGTCACTCCTTCCCGTGGGTTTACTCGGGCCCTATCGGCGCCATCATCACCCCGCAATTCATGGGCGTCTCGCACGAACCCGGCCTGCCCTTCGCCTCCAGCCTGTGCGGCGCGTGCGGCGAAGTCTGCCCGGTGAAGATCGATATTCCCAAGATCCTGCTGGAACTGCGCAGCGACGTTAAAAAATCCGAAACGCGCGAGAAACAGAATCGCCTGGAAAAACTGGCCTTCCAGGGCTTTGCCTGGCTCATGACGCACCCGCGCCTGTTCGACATCGCCGGCCGTTTGGCCGCTTTGGTGGCGCCCGGCGACGATGGCCGCTGGCTGCGCACGGTTCCGCCGATTATGAATGTCGCGCCCATCCGCGCCTGGCTCAGCCAGCGCGATCTGCCGCCGCCGCCGCCGCGCAGTTTCCGCGAAGAGTGGAGGCGCCGCTGATGTCCCGCGACAACATTCTGCATCGCGTGCGCACCGCCCTGGGCCGCAGCGCCGGACAGGACGTGGTCGATCCGCCGCCCGTTCGCCTCCGCCTGCCGCACGTCGAAATGGAGGCGCGTATCGCTTCCGTGAGAACCCGCGTGGAAGCGCTCGCCGGAAAAACTCACCAGGTCTCCTCCCCCGCCGAAGCGTGCGCGGTGGTAGCCGCGGCCATCCAGGGGAAGACCGCCGTGACCTCCAACGCGCCCTTCCTCACCGAATGCGGCATCACGGAACTGCCCGGCGTCCGGTCCGGCATCACCGATCGCGAGGAACTGCGCGAACTGTGCGCCACTCTGGACGTAGGGATCACCAGCGCCGATTACGTTCTCGCCGACACCGGCACCCTGGTGATGCTTTCCAGCCCACAGGAGGCTCGCATGGTATCGCTCCTGCCGCCCGCCCACATCGCCGTGGTCCCCTCTGATCGCATCCTCACCGGCCTCGACGAGCTTTTTACCGTATTGCCCAACCCCGCCGAACAATCCAGTTCCATGGTCCTGATTACCGGCCCCAGCCGCACCGCCGACATCGAACAGATTCTCGTCCGCGGAGTCCATGGTCCCGGCCAGATCACCGTCGTCCTGGTAGCGTAGGCTTTAGCGCCGCCGATTCCGGTAACGCCATCCACGCTCAGGGCTGATTCAATTGCTCCCACGTTAGTTGGACAACCAGTTGTTCGCCGCCGATGGACATCGGTGGCGCGGTAAGCGTAAGCCGGGCACCGTGCAGTTTGGCAAAACGAATTTGGTCCGTACCTGCCCAGTTTTGGAACAATGAGACTTCAACATGGTGAATGCCCCTGTCACCATAAAAGGTGTATCGTCCCGCGTATGCGGTAAAGGTGGCAAATGCCTCCGCTTGTTCCGCGGCGGGCGCAGCGGCCGGATCTGCAACCGAAAGCGGTTGCCGTCCGCTGGACGCAACGATTGCCGTCATTCGCCCGTCACCAGTGTAGGTGAGAAAACCGCCTGGGGTTTCGCCCAACAGGTTACGGGTTGCGCCGTCCAGCGTGGTCAGCACAGCAGAAACTAATTTCCACGTACCAACGATGCTGTTATCTCGGCCCATTGTCCAATCCAGGTAGTTTACTACCTTTGCTTGGGGGCTCGATTTGAACGGCACAAAAAGCCCCTTTTTCGGTCCGCCGATGCTGTGCGGGGCTGGACACGTCGCCGGTGCAGTACCAATCGGCGAGTTCAGTCTCCAGTATCGGCGTCTATCGTCCGTTATCGGAAGCAACCCCGTTTCGGAACCTACGCGAATGGCTCAAAGCGTATGATAGTCGATAGTCGAGGCTCCGGCGTAGGGAGCCCATGTTGGGTGTTCGCTATGTTGACAGAGATAGCTTGTGGGCCAATCAGCGAGCCTGCTCTCGTGGGCGAAATCTCTTTCATTTGCACGCTCTTTCGTGATGCCTGCCCTAGCAAGTCAGGGTCACGTACGGGTGGGGCTTGCAACGCAGATATCGACACTCTCTACGAGCCAAACGAAGTTGCGGCAGCGAACCTGTCGGGCTGGATTTTGAGCAGTATAGAAAGCGGCATCTATGAACCGGGCAGATCGGATCTGCTCATAGAGGATCGCGAACGCCTGAAGGTCCTGCTTTGCCACGAGGCTGATATTCACATTACGACCAACACAAAAGCGATTATCGAACAGTGTGCGTCACGGTGGCTGGCACAGGGTTACAGGATGCTGCGAAGCAACGAAGTACCCGCCAAACTTGGCAGCTGGCGAGAGGTCCATTCCGTTGACGATGCAACCGCTGGACTGTAGGCTCGCGCTACCTCACCGACTCGCCCCGCGATCAAGCCTACCCAGTAAGGACAAAAGGGGCGCCTTGTTCCGGTAAACTCCCGATATGTGGCGTTATCGGAAACCACCGCCACGTTTGGCCGTATAAGTCCCCAACCCGGAAACTGGTCCACTCCGGAGGATGCTTAGCGTTCCGTTTATCTTAACTGAACAGTATTGGTAGGCCTAAGTGCGGACTCACACGGCGCGCTTTGATCGTTCTGGGATTTCCTTCAGAGAATCGGACTTTGGAAGTTCCGCCAGAGTTTCTGCAACTTGATCGAGTGACTCGAACGGAGCATCTGGATCTCAACGTTTCGGCAGTACTTCTGGGCGACGTCGGCCATGCTGATCGTTCCGCGCGGATCCGTTGACCCGGGGAAGCCGCTATCCTCGGAGAGGTATGTGTCCCCCGACCCCTTGGCTCCTGCTGCTCCTAATCTCCACTTCCCTCGCCTCCGCCGCCGGGCCGCCCGTGATTCCCGCCGGACTCGATGCCTATCGACTCTGGGCCCGCTGGCCGTACCAACGCATCGGCGAACGCGCCTACATGCGCAGCACCTACGATCGCCGCGGCGGCAACGAAGGCGCCGACGCCTCCCATTTCCTCTACCAACTCGCCGCCGATTTCAATGTCACGCTCGACGTGCAGGGTCCCGGCATCCTCTACTTCGTCCGCTACAACCACTGGCACGGCAGCCCCTGGCACTACGAAGTCGATGGCGCCGATACGCTCGTCCGCGAAACCAGCACCGCCGATCCCCTGCATCCCGCCGCCAATTCCATCTTTCTGCCCGAGCGCCTGTTCCCCAACCCGCTCGCCTGGACGTGGGCCCAGACCCGCGGCGCGGACCTGAGCTGGGTGCCCATCGGCTTCCTGCAAAGCTTTCGCATGGCCTATTCCCGCACCTTCTATGGCACCGGCTACTACATCTATCACCAGTTCACGCCCGGCGCGAAACTCTCCCAGCCCATCGCCGCATGGAACTCCCACGCCGAGCCCGCCGCCGATGTGCTTAGCCTGATCGATCGCGCCGGCACGGACATCGCGCCGCCCGCCGGCGCCGCAGGCGTCCGCGAACAATCCGGCCATATCGATCTGCCCGCGGGCGCTTCCGCTGCCGTCTGGAGCGACCGGCACGGCCCCTCCATGCTGCGCGCGCTCGAGTTCAGCGTCCCGCGCGAGCAGGCTCAGGCATTCGGCGCCGCCCGCTTGCAGGTCACTTGGGATGGCCGTCCGCAGCCTTCCATCGATTCGCCCCTCGCTCTCTTCTACGGCGCCGGCATCCTCTATAACCGCGACAATCGCGAGTACCTCGTAAAAAGCTTCCCCATGGTCATCCGCTATGCCGCCGATCGCGTCTATCTGAGTTGCTACTTCCCCATGCCTTATTTCCGCTCGGCCCGCATCGCGCTCATCGGACCGGCGCAGGCCATCGCCGGCGTCGAATGGAAAGTCCGCGTCCAGCCATTCCGCGATCCGCCGAACCAGGCGGCCTACTTCCACGCCACCTACCGCGATCATCCCCACCCGGAGTTGGGCAAGGACCTCGTGCTGCTCGACACTACGCAGGCCGAAGGCGGCGGCGAGTGGTCGGGCTCCTTCGCCGGCACCAGCTTCATCTTCTCGCACGATGCCGTGCTCAACACTCTCGAAGGCGACCCGCGATTCTTTTTCGACGACAGCCAGACTCCGCAGGGGCAGGGCACTGGTACCGAAGAGTGGGGCGGTGGCGGAGACTACTGGGGTGGCGAGAATATGACCCTGCCCTTCGCCGGCCATCCCCTGGGGGCGAAGAACGCCGCCAGCGCCGTCAGCGCGGAAGACCGGATCGAATCGGCCTACCGGTTCCTGCTGGCGGACCTCATGCCCTTCGGCAAAAACGCCCGCATTCAACTCGAGCACGGCGGCACCAACGAATCCACCCAGCATTACGAAACCGTCACCTACTGGTACGGCCTGCCCGCGCCTTCGCTGGTGCAAACCGACCGCCTGAAGATTGGCGACCCCGCCAGCGAACGCGCTCACCATTACCTTTCGCCCCAGGCTTCGGAGCCGTACGAGATCACCTCGCGCTACGAATGGGGACCGGACACTGTGCAGGGCCGCGAGATCTACCCCGCCCAAACCGATCGCGGCCGCATCACCAAAACGTCGTCCGAATTCACCCTGAAGATCGATTCGAAAAACCTCGGCGTGCTCCTGCGGCGGAAGCTGGATTACAGCTATCCCAACCAGCGCGCCGAAGTTTTCGTGGCGGACGGCAAGCAGTGGAAGCCCGCGGGCGTCTGGTACCTGGCCGGCTCCAACACCTGCGTCTATTCCAACCCCGGCACGCCCAAGGAACTCGGCGCTGCGCAACATATCGTGCAGACCTCCAACCGCCGCTTTCGGGACGATGAATTCCTCCTTCCCCGCGCGCTCACCAAAGGCCGCTCCAGTGTCCGCATTCGCATACAGTTCACTCCGGTCGCGACCCCGCTCTACCCCGGCTACCCGGTTCCCGATCTTGCCTGGAGTGAAATGGAGTACACCGCCTACTGCTACGTAATGCCAAAATCTGGTATATAGATAGTATGTCTACCGTAGACGGTCCACTGGAGTTCCTGCAGGGCACGCTGGAAGTCCTGATTCTCCGCAGCCTGCAGGCCGCTCCCAATCACGCTTATGGCATCGCCCAGTTCCTGGAACAGCAGTCCGGCCAGGAGTTCGTAGTCGATAACGGCTCGCTGTATCCGGCCTTGCAGCGCCTGCTGCAGCGCGGATGGCTGGCCGCGCAGTGGAGAGTATCGCCGAACGCGCGCCGCGCTAAATATTACCGGCTCACCCCGCTCGGCCGCAAACAACTGGCCGCCGAAAGTTCCAAGTGGCAGCGGTTCGTGGAAGCCATGAGCCGCGTGCTGAGTCCGGAGGCGTAGCATGCGTGAATGGTGGAACAGATTCCGCGCCTGGGCCGCGGGACGGCCCGGCATGGCCGCCGATCTCGCCGAAGAACTCCAGAGTCACCTCGCCATGCAAGGGGAGAATACGTCGCCCGACCAGGCCCGCCGGGAGTTCGGCAACGTCACCCTGATCGCCGAGCGGGCGCGCGACGCCTGGGGCTTCCCCTCGCTCGAAAGCCTGTGGAAGGACGTCAGCTACGGTCTGCGCGCCATGCGCCGCGCGCCCGCTTTCTCGCTCGTCGTCATCCTCACTTTCGCTCTCGGCGTCGGCGTCAACACCGCCATCTTCAGCGTGGTGCGCCAGGTTTTGCTCAAGCCTCTGCCCTATCCCGGCTCCGAACGCCTGGTGCGTTTCGGCGAAGGCACCGCCCGCGCGGAGGGTATCAGCGTCACCTGGGTCAACTTCAAAAACTGGCGATCGAGCAACCACACCTTTGAAGAAATGGCCGCGTTTCAATTCACCGCCCGGACGCTCACCGGCCGCGCCGAGCCGGTAACCACCACCGGCCTCACGGTCACCGCGCCGTATTTCGCCCTGCTCGGCATGCACCCGCTGCTGGGCCGCCTGTTCGACGGCGCCGATGACAAGCCCGGCGCGGCCCCCGTCATCGTTCTGAACCATCGCTTCTGGCAAAGCCAACTGGGCGGCGATCCGCACATTGTCGGCGCCACTCTCACGCTCAACGGCAACCCGTTCGAAGTGGTTGGCGT
>JARLGM010000126.1 GCA_031292755.1 Candidatus Sulfopaludibacter sp. | reverse complement strand
AACAGTCAGGAAGGCCGCCTAAAATGGGCCGTCTGTCGAATTCTCGTTCAGTGCCCAAAATCCTTGGGGACATCAGCACGGTGGAGGGAGCGGCGATCGCGGGCGGCGCGATTTTGGCGGCGGGGTTGGCGGCGGCCGGGGCGGCGGCGGTGGAAGCGGCAGATCAGTACGCCAAGTATGTGGGGGAAGTGGCGGCGGGGACGAAGGTCACAGGGCTGACGGCGGAGCAGATGTCGGCGCTGAAGTTCCAGGCTCAGGAAATGAACGTCGGGTACGAAGACCTGGTGCAGGGGCTGACGAAGTTCACGGTCAATACGAACAAGGCGGCGGAGGGGAGTAAGCAGCAGGAGGCCGTATTCCAGCGGCTGGGGATTTCGCAGGAGCAGGTGAAGGCAGGGCAGAAAGACATGATGCCGCTGCTGGAGGCGACGGCGGACCGGATTGCGCAACTCAGTTCGCGGGGCCAGCAGACGGCCGCGGTAATCGATCTGCTGGGGCGGCACGCGCAGGGCCTGGTGCCGATGCTGGCGCAGGGAGCGGCGGGTATCCACAAGTTCGCGGAAGAAGCGGCGGCGATGGGGCTGATCATCACTTCCACGGATATCGAGGCGCTAAAGGAATACAAGGCCGAGCTGAACGTGATCAAGGCGGAGCATGAGGCGCTGGATATCGAAATCGGGCGGAACACGCTGCCGATTTTGACGGGCCTGAAAATCGGGTGGGCTTCGCTGATCCAGACGCTGGGCAACTTCAAGCCAAATTCGATGCTGAGCTTCTTTGCCCAATGGGGCGCCAATGCCGGGGCGATGAAGGCGCAGGCGGAGGAGCTGGCGAAGACGCTGGCGAAGTTCGGGCAGGACGAACTGGGGCCGGCTGACGGGAAAGACAAAGTCGTCAAGACCAGAGATTCCTTCTACGCGCTGAGCGATGTGCTGGAGACGGTGCAATCGCGGATGGCGGGGACGCAGGACGAATACAGCAAGATCGGCGGGGAACTGAACCACATTCAGTTCGAGGTCAACAAGGCGACGGAGGCGTTCGAGCAGGCGAAGGCGAAGGGTACGCTTTCGGCGGAGGCGATGGAGCGGGAGGCGAAGGCGCTGGCGGCGCTGCCGGCGGAGATGCGGAAGCTGGCGAAATCGCTGATGGATGAGGCTGACACCAAGAAAGACGAGAAGGTGGAAGCGACTGGGAACCAGATCCAACAGGACATTTTGCGGCAGGGTCAGCAGACGATGGCGGTGCGGGCGGCGCTGTGGGAGATGGAGATGGCGGCGCGGCGGGCCAAGATGGAAAAGGAGCACACGGATACGGCCGCGAACCTGGCATCGCTGGCGCGGTTGGAGCAGGCCGGGTACGAGAAGATCGGGCAGGACGCGGCGGCGGCGGTGACGAAAGCGGGGCGGGAGATTGACGGGCTGATCGCGGCGCAAGGCGAACAGACTGTTCAGACAAAGAAGGCGGCGCTTAATCGCCAGGTAGAGCAACTGAGAGTGGAGCATGAGACCCTTTACGGGTTTGATGCGGAATACGAAAATAAGCTCGACACGTTGCGGAAAACCGGCCTGGCGAAGATCGATGCGGATGAGAAGGCGGCCGGAGATCTGGAGTTGTCGCGGCTGAAGTCGCAACTGGAGAAAGTGGAGAGCACGCACCAGACGACGGCCCAGCGGATTCAAGCGGAGTATGAGGCGGAGGCGGCGCGGTTCGCGGCGGTGGAAGAAAAGAAGACACTGAGCTTGGCCACCAGCGAGGCGCAGCGGGCGCAGATCACACAGATGTTCGCGGCGATTCGGAAAGGGCTGCTGGACAAGGAGGGGGCCGATCTTCAGGCGCTACAGAATACGACCGGGTGGCAGGGCGTATTTGGGAACAAGTTTGGCGAGTTGATCCGCGGCAACGAGTCAATGCTCAAGCAGTGGCAGGGCAGTACGAACCAGAGCACGATGCTTGTGAAATTGACGCTGGAAGGGCTGAAGGAGCAGGGCCAAAAAACCTTTGACCAACTTACGGCGGGGATGGGACAGAACATTGCGCACTCGGTGATTTACGAGAAATCCATCGGGCAAGCGATGAAGGCGATGCTGGAAAGCACGCTGGAATCGCTATCGGCACAGGCAATCACGTACGCGATTTATTCGACGGCTCTGGGATTCACCGATTTGGCGGAAGGAAACGCGGCTGGGGCCACGGCGGCATTCACGGCGGCGGCAATCTGGGGTTCGGTTGGCGCGGCGGCTGCGGTGGCTGGTAGGGGGATGGTTGGCTCTTCCGGGGGAGCCGGAAGCCAGGGGCCGGGGGGCGTGGGTGTGGGCTCCTATGGGTCGCAGACGAGCGCGGCGCAGCGAGATGCACAGATGGGTGCGGTGGGGGCTCCGGGTTCAGCGGGCGGCCAGCATATCACAGTGAATGTGCAGGGGCACCTAGTGGGATGGGCTAACATCGGCGAGTTGACCGGAGCGATCAATGACGCCGTGCTGAACAGCGATCAGACCCTGACGGCGACGAACACCAAGACTGGCGTACAGGTGACACGGTGAGCGACTGTATGGAACACGGCTACATGGTTCTAACGGTGGCTTCCAAGAAAGCATCGGACGAGATCGAGTTCAAGCTCTTCACTGCGAATACTGATGCTGGCGCGCAGAGGCTGAAGGGCAAGTTACGGAATTTCCGGGAGCGGGAAGGGTGCCAACTTTTGGTATCAACCGTACAGACGGCCCGTCACCAGGATAAGGAGCAGGGAGGGTAAGGGGCAGAGGGGACCAACGGGCAACTTTAGGGCAAAATGAGCGTGCTGCGCAGGCGGCACGCTTGTTGTGTGTCTGGGCTTATGGGGTAATGGTTTGCAATTTACTGGCAGGAATTTGCCAAATAGCGCCTGGAGAATTGCCATTTAGCGTCTGCGGCTCTAGCGCCACTCACTCGTGCCGCAAAGCCGTCATCGGATCCATGTGTGCCGCGCGGCGCGCGGGAATGGCTGCGGCGCATAGCGCCACCACCAGCAGCACCAGGGCCGCTGACGCCTCCAGGCGTGGATCGCCGGACTGGAGCCCGAAGACCATCCCTTGCACCAGGTGTGCCAGACCGAGTGCGGCGGCGGCGCCCATCGCCAGACCGATGCCGCAGACCAGCGCCACCTGTTGCAGCACCAGAGCCAGGATGTCTCCCCGGCGCGCTCCAATGGCCATGCGGATACCGATCTCGCTGGTGCGCCGCGTCACATCGTAGGCCAGCAGTCCATAAATCCCTACGGCCGCGAGGGTCAGGGCCAGCGCGCCGAAACCCCAGGCCAGCGCCGCCAGCAGCCGCTCGCTGGAGAGCGTCGCATCCAGCAGGTCGTCGGCGGAATCGATCTGGTCGATGCGCAGGGCGGAGTTCTCCGCGCGGACGGCCGCGCGCAGTCCGGGAATCAGGCTCAGTGGCGCCAGGCGCGTGCGTGCCAGAAAGCGCGTACTAAAAGCCTGGACGCCGGTTTGCGGCTGGCAGAGGTAGAACAGAAGCTGCTTGCGGCGGATCTCATTGCGAATATCGTCCACCACACCCACAATGCGGTAGGCGATCATCCGGCGGGAGGAATCGGTGGCGTAGAGCGTGCGCCCCACGGCGTACCCGCCGAGCAGCACGCGCCGCACGAATTCCTGGCTGACAATGGCCACTTTGGGTCCGGCGGCATCGTCGTGCGCATTGAAATCGCGGCCCGCCAGAATGTGCGCTCCCACGGCCGTGAAAAAGCCGGGGCCCACCAGGTCGTACGTGGCATTGCGGTCGCGCTTTCTGGTGCTGTGCGGCCCGTCTACGTCGATGTTGGTGCTGTAGTTACGCCCGGCATAGATGCCGTTTTGGGAGTAACTGGCCGATTCCACGCCTGGCACCGCAAGCAGGCGGTCGCGCAGCCGCTCGTTGAGCGCCAGGGTGTCCGCCTCCCGATAGCCGGCCTGCGCCGGATCGACTTCCAGCACCAGCAGGCGATGCCGGTTGATTCCCGCATCGAACGCGCGCGCCTGGTGCAGGCTGTACGCGAACAGGCAGGTACCCGCCACCAGCACCAGTGAAAGCGCCACTTGCAGAGATGCTACCGATCGGGCCACAACCCTGCGGAACGGCGACGCGGTAGCGGCGCCCCAACCCTGCTGCAGACCGGGCTGCACATCGCCGCGCGTGGCATGCAGCGCCGGAAGGACGCCCGAGAGCAGCGCCGCCGCCACCGAGACTCCCAGCACGAAGAGCAGCACCTCCCCGTGAATCGCGAGGTCCACCTGCACCGGCTGATTGCCCCACAGCGTGATGATCGATAGCAGGCCGGCGGCGATGGGCCGGCACAGCGCCAGTCCTCCGGCGCCGCTGGCGAGCGCCAGCAGAACGGATTCGGTGAGCAATTGCCGCACGATGCGCGCGCGTCCCGCCCCGATGGCCAGGCGCACGGTGAGCTCGCGGCGGCGTTCGTCGGCGCGCGCGAATTGCAGGCTCATCACGTTGATGCAGGCCAGCAGAAGCACCATCCCCACCATCCAGAAGATGACGTGCAGAGGCTTGTCGAACTGACGCAGCGGGGAACTGCCTTTTTCGGCAATCTCCAGGCCGGGCCTCTCGTCGCGGACCTGCTTGCCCTGCGGCGGCCCATTCCGTTCCAAATCGATTTGCACCGCCGTCGGCGTGAGTGACGTCTCGGCCTGCTGCCAGGTAACGCCGGGACGCAGGCGGCCCCACACCACGAGGAAATTGTTGTTGGAATGATCCTGCCAGACGGATCCGGGGAACAGGCTGGGCTGGGCGCTCAAGGGCAGCCAGACATCCGGCGCCTCGCCCACCGACAGGCTGAGGAATTCCGGCGGCGCTACGCCCACCACCGTGAAGCGGGCGTTGCCCACGCGCAGCGAGCGGCCGGCCACCGCGGGGTCGCCCGCAAAAGCTCGCTGCCAGTACCGGTAGCTCAACAGGGCAGCCGGTTGCGGCGCGCTGCGTTGGTCATCTTCCGCGGATAGAGTGCGGCCCACCAGCGCGGAGACTCCCAGGGCCTGGAAATAATTGCCGGTAACCAGGTAGAGGCGGCCTTTTTGCGGCCCTCCGCCAGCATCCATCGGCAGCGTGAAGCTGCCCGATTCGCCGAACACGCTTTCCATCGCCCGGCCGCCCTGCCCGGCGTAGCGCGCCCAGGCCAGGTAACACATCGAGCTGCCCTGGTTGAAGCGCACCAGCCGCGCGGGCTCGCGCACCGGCAAATCGCGCCAGAGCACCGTGTCCATCAGGCTGAAGATGGCGGCGTTGGCTCCGATTCCGAGGGCCAGGGAGACCAGCGCCACCAGGGTGAAGCTGGGCTGCCGCACCGGCATGCGCACGGCGTAGCGCACATCGGCCAGCAACCCTTCCAGCCAGCGCCAGCCCCAGGCGGCGCGGGCGTTTTCCGCGGCCAGGGTGAGGTTGCCCAGCTCGCGGCGGCTCGCCATGGCGGCCAGCGAGTCGAATTCCTCCTGCATGTCGCGCTCCTGCCCACGGCGCCAGGCGGGGGACAGGCATCGTAATCTACGCCAGAAACTCATGATTCGCTCTCCTCCGGCGCCGGCCCCATGATCAGCCCCACGGCGCGTGTGAAGTGGGCCCACTTGGAATGCTCGTCGCTGAGTTGCTTATGCCCGGCGGGCGTCAGGCGATAGACCTTGGCGCGCCGGTTGAACTCCGAGACCTCCCACCGGGATGCGATCCAGCCCTTCAGTTCCAGCCGCTTCAGCGCGGGGTAGAGCGAGCCGAATTCGATGTCGAGCGCTTCCTCGCTGGTGGCGCGGATGGCCTTGGCAATGCCATAGCCGTGCAGGGGTCCGAGCAGCAGTGTCCGCAACACCAGCATGTCGAGTGTGCCTTGCAGGAGATCCATATAGAGACAGTCTATATAAAGGCGATCTCTAGTACAAGCGAAAAATCGGGGTAGAATATCGACCAGCCGTAGCAGCAACTGCCGACCGGCGGAGGAGGGATGAAATGCTTAAGAATCGCTCGGTGCCGGTAGACACCATCCTGCCTCACGTGGTGTATCCGGACGTCGCCGCGGCCATCGAATGGCTGAGCCGCGTGTTCGGATTCCGCGAGCATTACCGGTACGGCGAGCCGGTAGCCGGCGCGCAGGTATACCTGGCGAACGCCTGGATTATGCTCCACGGCGAGCGTCCGGGCTCGTCAAGCCCGGCTCAAGCCGGAACTGCCACCCAGTCGCTGACCGTGTTCGTGGAGGGTGTGGAAGCGCACTACCGGCGCAGCCTCGCGGCCGGAGCCAAAATTGTGGAGGAACTTCACGAGACCGTTTACGGGGAGTTGCAATACGGCGTGGAGGACCTGGCGGGTCACCACTGGCTGTTTTCGCGGCACGCGCGGGACGTGAGCCCGGAGGCGTGGGGCGCGACCCTCGACGGCTAGTACTGCCCCGTGACCGGCCTCACTCACGCCCGCCTTGGCGGTGATATCGTAGACAGAAGGGGGCCGGTCTTTGGGTGACCGGTTACTGTGTCATGGCTCGATTCGCCGGTATTTTCCTTTGTTTTTGCGCCTTCGCGCAAGATGCGCCTAAACCCGCAATGACGGCCCGGGAACTGTTTTACACGGCGGCGCAGACGCCGCCGACGGTGAAACCGCCGGAAGCTCCGCGCAAGGTCACCAAGAGCCCTCCCAGGGTTGTGGTAGCGGCCCAGCCGAAGACGGAACCGCCGGTCACGCCGCGCCGGGACAGCGCGCTGCCGGACGGAGCCAAACTGATCACGGTGGCTGCCGGCCTGCCTACGTCCGCGCCGCCGCCGGCAACCGGCACGCCGCTCGGCCTGAAGTACACGCTTTTGAAACTGTCGGGCGGGGAATTTCAGGAGGTCCCCACCGATTCCCAGTTCCATTCGGGAGATCGCATCCGCTTCAGGGTGGAGACCAACGGGCCCGGTTACCTCTACATCATCGCCCAGGGTTCCAGCGGCACCTGGAGTCCGATGTTCCCTTCGCCTGAGATGGATGGCGGCAGCAATCGCGTGGAAGGCTTCCACAGCTACATCATGCCGCCGAAGACGCGTTTTGCTTTCGACGAACAGGCGGGTACCGAGAAGGTGTTCCTCATTCTCACACGCGAAAAACAGGCCGATCTGGAAAACATGATTCTCTCCCTCCAGGGAGGCAAGGCCAAGCCCGCATCCTCGCCCGCGGTGGTGCCCGAAGCGGCGCCGCCGGTGCTGCGCGCGTCGATCGATGACGAAATGGTGGGCCGCCTGCGCACCTCGTATGCGCGCGACCTGATCGTCGAAGCCGTGGAGCCCGCTACGCCCGGCGGCGAAAAAAAGGAGAGCGCCATCTACGTCGTGAACCCCACGGGCAGCGCCGATTCCAAGCTGGTCGCCGATCTGCTGCTGGTGCACAAATGATCCGCCGCATGGCGCAATCTCTCCTGCCTGTGCTGCTCCTGCTGCCCGGTGCGTCGCCCCAGTCGCGCACCATGAGCGTGGGAGCGCATCGCATGGAGATTGCGCTGGAGCGGCTGGATGGTACCGACTGGCACCCTATCGATCCGGGTCTGGTGCTGGCCCAGGGCGATCGCGTCCGCTTTCGCTTCCGCACGAATTTCGATGGCTTCCTGTACGTTATGAACCAGAGCACTTCGGGCAAGTATGAACAGTTGTTCCCGCGCCAGGAGACCGGGCAGGATAATCGCATCGCGTCGAATAAGGACTACCGGGTGCCCGCAACATCCACCGCGTTCCGCATCGCCGGTCCTGCCGGATTTGAGGTGGTCTACTGGCTCATCACGCCCGCCCGCCTCGGGGACCTCGTCCCGCACCTGGGCACGCCCACTTCGCCGGCCAAGCCGCTTACGTTGCTCCCGCGCTGCGACGATACGCTGCTGAAAGCGCGCGGCGATTGCATCGATACGTCGGCCGGTCCCAAGCTGGTGCCGCGAGGCGAGGCTGTTCCCGACAATCTGGCGCAGGTCGCCGACAAGGGACAGCGAGACCTGTTATTCATGCGGCAAAAAGACACGGCGGTGATCGCCTCCACCGATCCATTGACCGGCCCGGTAATCTATGAGTTCCGGCTGGCGCACAGGTGAATGCGATGAACTGGCATCGAGCCGTCGCCCTGATTGCTTCCGCCGCGGCCCTGGCGCAGCAGCCCCCGCAGCAGCCGCAGAAGCGCGATCTGAAGATCGAAAAGCTGGAGGAGCCCACCCTCCCGCCGCAGCAGGTGGTGCCGCGCAGTTACGCCGTCGTCATCGGCATCTCGCATTATCAGAACCTTCCCGACAATCTGCAACTGCAGTTCCCCGAACGCGATGCGCAGAGCATGTACACCATCCTGATCAGCCCGGAGGGCGGCAATTTCAAGGCCGAGAACGTCCATGTGCTCACCGGCGCCAAGGCAACTCTGGCGGCCATCCGGCGGGAGATCGATACCTGGCTGCCTTCGGTGGCCAAGGAAGGGGATCGCGTTCTGGTCTACTTCGCGGGCCACGGTTTCATGTATCAGGGCAAAGGCTACCTGGCGCCGTACGACTTCCGGCGGGACGACATTGCCGCGGCCGGACTCCCCATGGATGAACTGGGGGTGGCGATCGGTTCCAAGATCCGGGCCACCTACAAGGTCCTGCTCACCGATGCGTGCCACTCCGGCGCCATCACTCCCGATGAGACGCAGGCTTTGAACAACTCCCTGAGCAATCTGAACAATTCGCTCTTTTCGCTGACCGCGAGCCGGGATCGAGAGAGTTCCTTTGAAAGTCCGGAGCTGGATGGAGGCCACGGAGTATTCACGTATTACGTAACCCAGGGGATGGCGGGCGCGGCCGATTACGACCGCGACGGGCTGGTCACCGCCGACGAACTGGCCGAGTACGTCCACACGCAGGTGCGCGAGGCCACCGGCGGAAAGCAGAATCCCACCAGCGACCGCGGCACGTTCGATCCCAAGATGCGCCTGGCGTACGTGCCGGCCAATGCCAAGCCGGCCACTCCCCCGGCGCCGCAGTTCGGCACCCTGGTGTTCGAAGCCAACAAAGATGACGTGGAAGTGCTGCTGGACGGCGATTCGGTGGGCGTGGTAAGCCCCGGCAAATCGCTCACACTGCCGGGACTCAAGCCGGGACAGCATACCGTGCAGGGCGTGAAGATGGGGTACGAGCCGGATGGTCCGCGGCAGGAGACCGTGTATCCCGGCGAGACCAGCACGGTGACCATCAAGATCCTGATCGCCCGGCGGCGTAAGCAGGCCGCAGTCGACGACCTGAAGGACGGCGTTAAAGACTATCAGAAGGGCTACGAAGAGAACTACCGCAAGGCGGCGGCCCTTTTTGAAAAGGCTCTCGCCATCGAGCCCACATATAGCCAGGCAGCTTTCTACCTGGGCCTCACCTATAACGCTCTGTTCGATGAAGACAAGGCGGCGCAGTACTACAAGCAGGCCATCGCCATCGACCCTGATTACCTGGAGGCGCGCGCCAACTATGGCGGCATGCTGCTGGATATCGGTGACGTGGATGAGGCCATCCGGCAGTTCAATACCGTACTGGTGCGCCAGCCCGATCACGCTGACGCGCTAACCATGCTGGCGCAGGCGTACCGGTTCAAGGCGCTGTATCCGCAATCCATCGATGCCGCGCGCAAGGCGATAGCCGTGGCGCCCAGGAATGCCGAGCCGCATCTCTGGCTCGGCGACAGCCTCCGTTTGAGCGGCAAATGGGCCGACGCCGAACCGGAATACAACCAGTACCTCAAGCTCAGCGATTTCGACAGCAAACTGGCCGGCCAGTTGAATTACTACGTGTTGGGATCGCTATTCGGGATGGGCCGCAAGAAGCGCGCCGGCACGCAGGACATCTGGAAGGACCTGCGCAGCCTGGCCTACTTCGGTATCTGCGATTGCGAACGCAAGCTGTCCCGCTACGACACCGCCATCCAGTTTTGCCAGAAATCCCTGAGTTACGATTCCAAAGATCCCTTCGCCCATTACGCGTTGGGCTTGACCTTCATGGCCCAGGCAGTGAATACGGGAAGCGTGGCTGAACTGTCGCCCGCCATGCAGCACTTCGAGCAAATGATCGCGATCAATCCCGACCTGGACGAAGTCAAAAACGCCAAACAAAACATCGCCAATATCCAGCAGTTTCTCAAGAAGCAGTAGCAGGGTTTTTAACGCGGAGGAACGGAGCCGCGGAGGCAAACGCGGAGGACAGAAGGAATTTGATTTCTCCGCGTCTTCCTCGGCGCCTCCGTTCCTCCGCGATGAGTTTACAGTTCGATATCCAACTGGCGCGAGACCCTCTCGAGGGTTGCCACCAGGCGCTCGACGTGCTTTTCGGTGTGGGCCGCGGTGCAGGAGATGCGCAGCAGATTCTGCGCGGCCGCGGGACGGAGCACCGGGTTGATGTAGATTCCTTCTTCCAGTAGTTTCTTGCAGAGGCGGCAGAGGTCCAGCTCTTCGCGAATCACAACGGGAACGATGGGCGTCTCTCCGGGCAGCACGTTGAATCCGCGGGTGCGCAGCTCATTGCGCAGCAGGTTGGCGATGCGCAGCAGATGGTTCCGGCGCTCCGGCTCCTTCTTCATCACCTGGAGGGCGGCTGCCACGGCCGCGACCGATGCCGCCGGCAGGCTTGCCGAAAATACGAAAGGACGCGCGGTGTGTTTCAGATAATCCACCACGGCGCGCTCGGCGGCGATAAACCCGCCGACCGATGCCAGCGACTTGCTGAACGTGCCCATCACGATATCGACGTCATCCAGCACACCCAGATGCTCGGCCGCGCCGGCTCCGGTGGGCCCGAGTACGCCGATGCCATGAGCTTCGTCCACGTACACGCGAGCGCCGTAGGGTTTGGCCAGCTTCATGATGCCGCGCAGATCGGCGATGTCGCCCTCCATGCTGAAGACGCCTTCGGAGACGATGAAGATCTTCTCCTCCGGCGGGCAGTTCTCCAGACAGCGCTCGAAATGTTCCAGATCGTTGTGGCGGAACCGGACCGTGCGCGCCGGCGACCGCAGCGCGCCTTCCACCAGGCTGGCGTGCAGATTGTGGTCGCAGATCATCACGTCGCCCTTTTCGGTGAGTGCCGAAAGCGTGGCATAGTTCGCCTGGAACCCGGTGCCGAAAATGATGGCGGCTTCCTTGTGGACGAAGTCGGCCAGCTCATGTTCCAGCTTGACGTGAATGTCGAGCGTGCCGTTCAGCAGGCGCGAACCGCTGCAGCCGCTACCGTATTTCTTTAGCGCCTGGGTGGCGGCTTCGTGGACCTTGGGATGGTTGATCAGGTCGAGATAATCGTTCGACCCGAACATCATCACTTTGCGTTTGCCCATGCGGACTTCGCCCGGCCCGCATCCCTCGCGTTCGCCAAACACCTCGAAGTACATATACAGGCCGGCGGATTGAAGATCACTCGGACGAGTGAAGTTGCGACATTTTTCAAAAATATCGTTGGATCCGCTGCCCTTTTTTTTACCGGTGATGTCGCTAGTCGATACGCGCATGGTCCTCAATTCCATTCATAGATTCGGTATGTCTTGTACCGCTTGGCCCCCATCACCTCCAGGGAGCGATTCATCAGTACATTATCCTCAAGTATCCAAGACATTTCGCAATCGCCAAAACCCAGTCTCCGGGCATTGCGGACAAGCGTTGCGTAAAAGCCTGCCGCCAGGCCGGAGGCGCGGTACTCCTCCACTACCCCCAATGCGAGAACACGCACACTTTTGATCAAACGTTGATAATACAGGATTTTGAGAAGCCCTGTGGGGAACAGATTTCCGTTCGCCGGCTTCAGCGCCTGGTTGACGTCCGGCAAGGCCAGCGCAAATCCCACGACACGCCCGCCCACTTCGCCGATCAGAACCAGGTCCGGCTTCAGAATCATCTTCATTTCTTTGCCCATTGCGGCAAATTCCGGCTTGGACATGGGCACAAATCCCCAGTTTTGCCCCCAGGCTCCGGTGCCCGCGCCGTACACGCTCCAGACGCGGTCCACGTCCGCGGCGAAGTCCTTCATGTTGATGGGACGAACGCGCACGTCCGTGGTCTTCAACGCCTTCTCCGCCACGCGATCGATTTTTTTCGTTTCGATGGCGTTGGCGTTGTGCAGGTAGGCGAGTAGATCTTTGGCTTTGCGCAAGCCCACCCCTTGTATCAGCGAATCGTAATAGGGCGGGTTGTAGACCATCATCACCATCGGGTCCGCGTGGAAGCCGTCCACCAGAATCCCGCACTCGTAGTTCGTGGAGGGACTCACCGGTCCGCGCAAAAACTTCGCGCCGCGTTCGCTCGTCCATTGACGGGCGCGCGATAACAGAGCCTCCGCCACCGCCCCGTCGTCCACGCAATCGAAGAAGCCGAAGAAGCCGGCCTTTTCCTGGTGAAAGCGGTCGTGGGCGCGGTTGATGATGCCGGCGATCCGGCCCACCACCTGACCATTCCGGCGCGCCAGGAATAGCTCCGTTTCAGCATCGGCGTAAAACGGATGCTTGGACTTGTCCAGCAGTTCCTTGACGGCGATGCGCAAGGGCGGCACCCAATGTGCGTCGTCGCGATAAAGCCGGTAAGGGAGTTCGATGAACTCTTTCGAGGCGCCTTTACTGTCTACTGCAACGACTTCTAGTCCGCCCAATCCATTACACCCTTTCCCGCAGGAATCGGTAGAATAGCGGGCTAGCCAGGATCAAAAAGACCGCCGCGAAGGCACCCGCCATTACGTCGACCGTATAGTGGTATCGAAGATAAACTGTAGCAAAAATGATGGACGGAGTGTAGGCAAAATAGACCTTGAACAGCCGCTTAGATATCATTCGACTCCCCCACCATGCCAGCATGGTGAGTTCGGTGTGACCACTGGGAAAGCAATCGTAATGTGCCGACTCCAGACGGTCCAGCGTGTGCTGCATGCCGCTGAACCCCCATAAGCCTTGCAACGGAACGTGCTCTAAGGATTTTAGCAGGAAGCGCGGTCCCCGGGCGGGTACGATTAGGTACCCGACATAAGACACCAGAAAGCCCAAAGCGATTAAAAAAGCATAATATTGGAACTCTGGATATTTGCCGCTTTTCCACAGCAAATAAGCCACAAACAGGACCGCCGGCACAAAGAGGGTATAGACCACTTGAAGATACTCGGTGAGCCCCGGCGAATAAATCCGCTCCAGCCAGACGGTGGGGTTGGCATGCCAGATGCGGAAATCCAAATTTGCCAGCCACTGGTCCGAATCGGTCCGCCGGACGGGTGGAATGAGAATGGCCATTTCTTTATAACAGGAGGCTACGAAAAGCAGCGGGTACCAGTTCCGGAAGACCCAACTGGTAGGATTGGGCCTTTTCACCTCATACACCATCAACGTCACGGCGACCACGTGCAGGCTGAAGAGCACGGCAGCGCCGGGCACCTCGTGCCACCAGCCCAGAATCAGAAGCCCGGTGAAGGTCAGGTAGGCAAAGATCACCTTATCCACCGCCCAGAAGGATGTGGAAAGATTATCCGGACCGGTGTTGCGCTTCAATAGCTCAGCCAACCGGCCTCCTTATACCAGGCGAGGGTCCGGGCGAGTCCCGCTTCCAGCGAGGTGCGCGCCTCGAAACCCAGCTCGTCGGTGGCGCGGCGGGTATCGCAAGTCCAGAACATACACTGAGCCTCCGCCACTTTTTCCCGGGAAACGATACCCGGCTTGCCGCTGGCCCGTGCCCAAAGTTCGGCACAGAAGCCCACCGCGTGGGCGATTCCCGGCGCGATCCGCAGCACCCGCGGCGTGCGACCCATCAGGCGGGCCGCGATGCCGCTCAGTTCGCTCCACGATGCAGGCTTGGGGTAAGCCAGAAAATAGGCGCGTCCCGCACTGCGCGGACTGTTCCGTGCGACGACCAGGCCCTCCGCCAGATCTTCCACATAGATGGCGCTGAACCAGCGTTCCCCGCCGGAGATCTCCAGAACCAGGCCCTTGGAGATGGATTTTAACAACTGGTAAACATCGGTATCCCGCGGACCGTACACCACCGGCGGGCGCACGATGACGGCATCCGGTATGAGCCGCCGCACCACCCGCTCGGACGCAAGCTTGGACCGTCCGTAACTGGTGAGCGGATGCGGTTCCGCATCTTCGGTTACCGGCGCGCCCGCGGAACTCGGGCCGATGGCTGCCAGGGAACTTACGTGGACCAGGCGCACCGGATGTCCCGCAAGCGCCCGGGCCAGGGTTTCCGTGCCTTGCACATTGCCGGTGTCGTAATCCTTCGGGCGCAAGGCCTTGGTGACGCCGGCCAGGTGGATCACCGCATCGACTCCCCGCAGGGCGTCGCCGAGGCCCTGGCCGCTGGTGAGATCGCCATAGGCAACTTCCGCGCCGGGTGGCAAAGTGGCTTGGCGGCGCACCAGGCACCGTACGCGCTCTCCCAAGCTGGTAAGTTTCTGAACGAGGTGGCCTCCAATGAACCCGGAAGCCCCGGTGACGAGCGTCATTATTGCGGGCTGCTTCGGAAGGCTACCTCTCCGAAGTAGCTTTCCGCGACGGAGCCGGTGTGCTGGGAGTTGATCTGAATCCGCAACCCCTTGACGCGCGGTGCGGGCCTCCCGTAGGCCCGCTCGTAATCCGCCACCACGTTGCGATTCTCCGACAGCCAGCGATTGGCGGCGGCGCCTCCGGATTCGCAGACCACGGCAAACACGTGCACCAACGGGATATTGCTGGCATAATCGGTGGTTCCTTTGGGCGCGGAACTGTCCCAAATGTAAGTCAGCACCTTGTGATCGGCGAACGCCACCAGCACCTGAGCCGCCTCATCGTCGGTACCGGCATGGCGAAAATCGCCGCCCGCCGGCAGTTGGGTCACCTTCCATCGCCATGTCAAGTATGGCGTCTCCACTGTGTTCACATCCACGGCCCGCTCCAGCCCGAATGACGATTTCACACTTTTCAGACGCACGCACGGTCCCTCGACATCCGTGCAGACGGAAATGTCGGGCCGGCCGTGATTCACCTTGATCTCCCACTCCGACGGCAGTCGCCCCGCGCTCAAACTCGCTGAGTTGAGCACGATGGTGGCCATCGGAGAAGTATAGGCCTGGAGAACAAACACAAGAATGGCGCCTAGCGGCAAATACCTTTTCAAATAACCTCGCAACAGATGAAAGTGCCGTATACTTCCATGGTAACGCAATCCATAATCCGTTCGCTACAAAAAGCGCCGGATCTGGCCGGATCTGCTTCAAATTGCACGGTATTCAATGCCGCGTCTTCCGATCCACCATGCCATGCTGACGTGCAGCCGGTTGCCCAGTGCGCGCGAATTCACCAAACCGGAAGGCGGACATACAATAGTTCATGTCCGATTCCCGCAGGCAGTTCCTGAGCAGTGCGGCGATTGCGCTGCTGGGTATGTCCACGACCTGCCAGAAGGCTTCCCAGCCCACGGCGGAGTTGCCGCCCGGCGCTCCGCCGGCATTTGGCACAACCCCCGCCGCCGGTCCCGCGGTGTCCTCCGACACCTTCTCCGAAGCCGAGAAGCTGGTGCAGGTCCAGATGAGCCCGCCGGAGCGGGAGGTAGCCGCGAAGAGCTGGCGGACTACCATGGCAGCTCTTTACGAGCGGCGCGCGGGCCCGCGCAAAATCAAACTGGAAGCGGAGGCGGCGCCGGCGACTCGCTGGGACCCGGTCCTGCCGGGAGAGAAAGCCGGTCCGGAGCGCGACCGCTTCATCCGCGCCAAAAGCGAGACTCCGCCGTTGCCCGCGGGCGATGCGGACATCGCCTTCTCCCCCGTGGCGCATCTTTCACGCTGGATCGAAACGCGCAAACTCACCAGCGAGCGCCTTGCCGGCATT
The DNA here is from genome assembly GCA_031292755.1 of Candidatus Sulfopaludibacter sp. Taxonomy (GTDB): domain Bacteria; phylum Acidobacteriota; class Terriglobia; order Bryobacterales; family Bryobacteraceae; genus Sulfopaludibacter. The sequence continues at coordinate 6,627 of JARLGM010000126.1, read as the reverse complement.
TATCTGGAACGGATCGGCCGCTTCGATCCGAAACTGCGCTGCGTCATCACCCTGATGCGCGATCAGGCTCTGGCACAAGCCCGAAAGGCCGACCGGGAAATCGCGGCGGGCCAATATCGCGGTCCGCTGCATGGCATTCCCTGGGGCGCCAAGGATCTGGTGGACACCGCGGGAGTGCGCACCACCTACGGAGCCGAACCGTTTCGCGACCGCGTGCCATCCGCCGATGCCGCCGTGGTGAAGCGCCTGAACGACGCCGGCGCCGTGCTGCTGGCCAAACTGAGCCTGGGCGCGCTGGCGCTGAACGACATCTGGTTTGGCGGCCAGACCATGAATCCGTGGCTGCTGGAAGAAGGCGCCTCGGGATCGAGTGCGGGCCCGGGAGCCGCCACCGCGGCGGGACTGGTGGCCTTCGCCATCGGCAGCGAGACCGGCGGAAGTATCGTGAGTCCATCCATGCGCTGCGGCCTTACCGGATTGCGGCCCACTTATGGCCGCGTGCCGCGCACCGGCGCCATGACGCTGTGCTGGTCGCTGGACAAGTTGGGACCGATGACCCGCGGCGTGGAAGACGCCATGCTGGTGTTGCGGGCCATCTCCGGGCCCGATCCGGGAGATCTCGAGAGCGTCCCCAGCAAGCTCGATTTCGACGCCACGGCGCCGGTGCAAGGCTTGCGAGTGGGCTATTTTCCGGGCTGGATGAAAGAGAGCCCCGCGACCGCCGTGGATCGCGGCGCTCTCGAGACGGTGCGGAAGCTGGGTATGGTTCCGGTGGAAGTCGCGATTCCGGACTGGCCTTACGATTCGCTCGATCTGATTCTGTTCGCCGAGGCCGCGGCTTCGTTTGAAGAGATCACCCTGAGCGGCGCCGTGGGGCAGTTGAAAGCGCAGGTGCCCGACGCCTGGCCCAATATCTTCCGGCAGGCGCGCTTCCTCTCCGCCGTGGATTTTGTGCAGGCGGACCGGTTCCGCCGCAAGGTGGCGCAAGAGATGGCTCGTGTGTTTTCCCAGGTGGACCTACTGCTGGTGCCCTCCCTGCGCGACGAAATGCTGACCATCTCCAACTTCACCGGACATCCTTCGCTCACGCTGCGCGCGGGCTTTGTCGAGGTGTCGGAGGCGCGCAGCGATTGGGCGCCGGATCCGAAGAATCCTCTGCCCAGATTCTCCCCTCCCCGCCGCGTGCCGCACGGCGTGACGCTGATCGGCCGCTTGTTCGATGAAGGCACCATTGGCCGCGTGGGCCTTGCGCTGGAAGGTAGCTTCGGCGTGGCCACGGAGCGGCCCGCGGGATTTTGACTAACCTCAGGATGAGCGCCGTTAGTTAGCGTCCTGTTGTTCCGTTCTTCCCCACTTCCGTCCGTACCCCTTCGAGCATTGCATGGAGCTCGGCGGCTTCAATCAGGTGTCCCCGGCGGACAACCGCGTGAATCCGTCTGGTGTTCGCGATGGCAATCAACGGATTGGCGTCCAAGACGACGAGGTCGGCCACCTTGCTCGGTTCGAGGGACCCGTAATCCTGGCTCACGTGCAAAAACTCCGCTGGATTCCAGGTTGCCGTGCGCAACGCCGCCGCCGGGGACAGGCCAGCTTCCACGAGCAGCGCCAGTTCCTCGTGCAGCGCGAAACCTGGCACGCAATACGGATAAGGCGTGTCCGTGCCCGCGAGAATTCGCACGCCTCGTCGCTCCATGCGTCTCAGCAGGTCCTGATAGAGCGCGAATAGGCGGCGCGCGGAGCCGGCATCCAGGCCTCCAAATGGCCCTCCCAGTGCCTCGCGGGGCCACCCCTTCAGATAGTCTCGCCGCGCGTATTGGATGGGCGCGTCGCCAGGCAGCCTGTGGTCCTCCGCCAGGCTGGCGATCCTATACATCACCAGCGTTGGAGTTTGCCAGACGCCACCCGCGCGGAACGTCTCGATTAGCGCATCCGCCTTGGCCGAATCGAATGTGTCCAGCAGCATCTTCCAAGCATTTTGGTTATGCTGCACCATCCATCGCGCCTCTGCTTCCTTTCGGGAGCACGCCAGCAGTACGCCGTCGAGATGTTCCACGGAAGCCTGCCCTGCCCGCGCCACCTCCCGTGCGCTGACCTGATCGGGAATGTGACCGACCATTTGCAGCCCGCGTGTCCGGCATTCGTCGGCAATCGCGAAATACGACTCGCGCGACAGTCCATTGTAGATTTTGATGTACGAAAGGCCCATCGCTGCCCGCCGCGCCACTTCCGCCCGCGCCTGACGCTCGTCGTTGATGGCAGGAGCATCCATCGGGAACAGGGTCCAAAATAGTTCTGGGCCGAGCCGCCGTTCTCTAGCGACATCCTGCTGGTATTGGCGCTGCCGCGGCGCGTTCTTTTCCGATGCCGCCATTTCCCGCAGGCCCGTCAGTCCATTAACCAGGTAAAGCGGGAACCAGTCCTCTTCGATTTCGCCGACATGGACGTGCATGTCCCACAACCCGGGAATGACGAACTTCCCGGAGCCACGAACAATCCGCCCCCCTGTCGGAATTGGCGTCGATGCCGCTGGACCGCGTGCTGTTATCCGATCCCCTGTGATGACGATACTACTGTGCGCTGTTGCCATCCCATAGCGTGTATCGATCAGCGTGCAATCCGTCACTGCGATAGTCTGGCCCAGCAGTGCGGGGATGAAAAAGATGAGTACGGCGCAGCGCACGATCAACTGTAACATTCGGTAACGGCGCGCCTCCATGCCAACTCTCAGAGGACACGATCAGGGCTTTCTTGCCTCGATGGCTTTCGCCGTGAGCTCCGCCTGCCGCTCGACCGTGTCCGGCATGTTCGGGACGGGATGGGTGTAGCGCTGCACGTCCTCCAGGTCCGCCGGCTGGCCCACCAGGTAGAGGCCGCGCAGGGCTTCCCAGACATGGTTCTTATCGGCCGAGAGGTCCGCCAGGGCGTCGCCGGCTTTCACGCCGGCCCCGTCCTTCTGCTCCAGCGAGCGCACTTCGCCGGGCACCGGTGTGCGGACCTCAACATCGCCGACGTGGGCGATCAGGGTCCCGGGATTGACGTAGTCCCCCAGTTTGAGACGGTACTTCAGCGTGCCCGCCCGAGGGGCAGTGACCGTGTAGGGGCGGAGCATGGCGATTAGTTCGGGACGGGCGGCCGGATCTCCGTATGCGGAGAGCGCCAGGGCCGCGTTGCGCCGCACCATGGCCTCGGGATCGTGAATCAGCCGGAGCAGGGCGGCGTGAAACGGCTCGTAGCCTTTCACCTGACCCATAATCCATGCCGCCGTCTGGCGCAAATCTGCGTTAGGGCTCGCGGCTTGGTCCAGCACGTTGGGATACCAGCGCGAGATGTCGAAGCCGTGGGAGAGCCGCTCGCCCAGTTGCACCAGCGCGTGTTGCGCGTGGCGCGGTTTGTCTTTGTCGTGGAAGTAGTCGTCCAGGGCGGAGTCGGTGAGGGGGCGGCCGAACCACGTGAGGTACCAGAACAGGAACGGGAACAGCACCAGGGCCAGGGCGAACAGCGAGATCAAAAGGTAGGCCTTCCGGCCCGGGCGATTGCTCATGAGAGAGTCATCATATCGCGCCTCAATGTTGCAGGAGGCCGGTGTAGGCGCGGCGCGCTTCGGGATCGTCCATGCCGGCATAAGGATGCGCCAGGTAGAGCGCCAGGGCGCGCCGGGCGCGCTCGCGGTCGCCGGAGCGAAGGAAGAGGTCGCCGAGCGTGCGGGCGCAAAGGGAAAAGGCGGGGTCGCGTTCCACGTGGAGGGTGCATTCCGCCTCCAGGTGGGGCACGATCAGGCTTTTGTCCAAAACGGAAACGCCCGGCGGCACGTCGCGCAGGAACACCATCGACTGCGGGTCCCGATAGACCAGCTTCCAACCGGCTTCCGAGGGCTGGGCCAGAGCCGGCACCAGCGGATACAGCACGCCGGAGTTGTACTCGAAGGCATTGACGACGATCGCGCCGACGCCGTAGCGCGCCAGTGTTCGATCGCGCCGCGCATCGCCGGGCGGCGTGCCCAGGATGTAGCGGTAGTCCTGAAAGACGGTCTCGCTGAGCGCGCGCCCATCGATAAACACGCGCGCTCCCCGCCAGATCAGGTATCCGCCATATTCGTACGTATTGAACAGCGGCGCGGAAATGTGGCGATCGCGCAGGAACGCCGCCGCGCCCGCGGGATAGCGCCACTCCGCCGCGCGGAGTTGGAAGAACGAACCGCGCACGCATCCCGCCACGGATGCGACCAGCAGCACCGCGGCCGCGGCGTACCATGCGGCCACCGGCAGGCGCCGCTTCCACGGAAAATAGCCGGCGATCAGCACGGGCGCCAGCAGGCCCACCAGCATCTCATTGCGAAACGCAGTGAGGGCGGCGGCGGCAAAGGCGGCAAACAGCAGCCAATCGGCGGTCCGCACCCGGCGCCAGGAGGCGGCGAGGCACAGCGCCGAGGCGTAGAGCAGCAGGTCGAAGGCGTACGGCGGCCCCCACAGGTCGGCCCGCGCCCATTCGGTGAGGGTGGCCTGCATGGCGCTCCGGCGGTAACTGAGGATCGTCGCGATCACTGCGAATCCGTTGGGATTGATGCCGCTGGCTGCGATGGCGATGCCGCTCACCACGAGGATGCGCCGCGCATCGGGAGCGCGCCGCAGGAGCGCTTCGGCGGCATATGCGGCGCAGACGATCCAGCCGAGAAAGAATCCACCGTGACAATTGGCCCAGATCAGTAGTAGGGGAGGAACGAGCCAAAGCTGCTTGCGGTGCTCGAAAATCGCGATGCACGCGGCGGTGAACACATAGCTGAGAATGCTGGGACGATCGTGCGCGAACTCGATGGCCAAAGAGGCCGCCGCCATAGCCGCCGCGATGCCCCACAGCCACGAATTTGTCCGACGAGTCGCGATGAGTCCCGTAAGACCGCAGAGCAGCGCCAGCAGCAGGGCTTTCCAGAGCACTACCGCCGCCGCTCCGCCCCCGCGGTAAATGAGGTACCACACGGCTTGCGAGAGCCATTCGTGTGTAAGATTGAATCGGCGCGTGCGCTCTTCGCCCGGGTATGCCGGCGCGGCGGATGCCGTGGTATACGTAAACGGATCGGGGACCGGCAGGCGATGCCGGGTGACGATGTAGCGGCCGGTGGCCAGGTGCCACCACGCGTCCGAATCAGACAGTTCGGTGGAAAAGAGCCCGAGGAGAAAGATCGCCGTCAGGGCGAGCAGGAGCTTCCGCAAACTTGCAGGATAACAGACCGCTACTCGAACAAAGGGGCGAGAGGGAGCACAATCTCCGGGTTTTCGGTGCGCAATTCCTGGGTCTCGAACATGCCTTCGGCGGTGCAGCGCCAGGCGCTGCGAGTTTGCGGATTCAGAATCCAGACGTGCGGGACACCGAAGGCGAGATAGTCCTTGATCCGCTCCTGCATTCCGTTGATGCGGTCTTCCCTGGAGAGAATCTCGATGCAGATGAATGGCGGGGTGGTGAAAATCTGCCCGGGTGCGCTGCCCGCGAGAATCACGCACACATCCGGAACGCGAAACCGCGTGGCGGACACCTGGACACGCTGCTCCGGAAACACTTCGATGCCCCACTCCTTGCGGCGCGCGTAGAAGTACGCGATGATTGCGGCTTGCAGCCGCGAATGGTCACGTTCACCCACGTTGCGCTCCACGACCTCGCCGTCCACATAGTCGCAATCGGGGCGGAAGCTGGTCGACAGATACTCCCTCACGCTCATCAGTTCGCCGGTCTGCATAAAAACAAAAAGGCCGGAGTCCGCGGGGGACTCCGGCCTTCATTCTAACCCAAACTACTCGGCCAGCGTTTCTTCGCCCGTATCCTCGGGCAGTCCGCCGGCGTATTGCAAACGGGTTTCTTCGTCGTATCCGGGAATGGCGTCGAGCGCGGGCTCGGCCACCGGCTCTTCCACCACGTCCTCGCCCGCGATCTTCACCTGGCGGTAATACTCCATGCCGTTGCCCCGAAGGCTGTTTATGCAAGATAAAGCTTATTCTGTATTAGTTATTGCTGCAGCGGGCTCTTATTGCGCGAGGGGCGAATCACGCTGAGCTTTCACCGCGCGATATCGAGCCGGCACCAGCACTTTCAGCCTAGGCCGCGCGATCTGGACGTTGAGTCGATGCCAGCTTCCGTGGGTCGCCAACTCCTTGGGAGTATACGCCAGGACATACTGGTTCCGCAGGTCATCCTCTATCTGGCGACAGACCGCATCAAGGTGGTCCGGCTGCTTGAATTCGCGTCCGCCAGTCGCCTCGGCAATCTCCTTCATACCGGGGTCTGGCAGTTTCCAGGCGAGGGCTCCCTGACGGCCGGTTGGGGCGCAGCGTCCTCTGTACTTGACCGTGTATACCGTAATGCCGGCGGCCTCCACGGCCTCGATCGCCGATGAGAGTCCGTGGAAACTGGAGCGAAGATCATAGCCATCCGTGAAGACTACGATGGCCTTACGTCCTTGCGCACCGGATAATTTCGGCCGGGCGATGTGGAAGATGGTGTCCCAGATCGGCGTCCCCATGCACGGGCTGCCAGGATGGGCAGGCGGAGATGGCGGCGACTGACACGGTTCGCCGATGGGTGCTCCGGGTGTGGATCTCATACTGGACATTGACATTCAAGGCCCGCGGACACGGTGAA
>JARLGM010000125.1 GCA_031292755.1 Candidatus Sulfopaludibacter sp. | reverse complement strand
CAATGACAAAAACGAGTATCTCTACGAGGACCCCGGTCCTAATCCACCCCGGGTAGGCAGAGGAGCGAAACTACCAAGGAAGGGCCAAATAAGCGAGAATACCTCTCATCATGCGAGCGAGGTGCAGTGTGAAGCGTAAGTCATTATGTCGGCGAGCGTGGCGCCGTCTGCGCGCCGCAGCATGTCGAGGACGATTGCCTTCTTGCTGCCGTCGCGCGTCTTGGGCGTCGCATCTTTCGCGGTGGCGCCCTTGGTCGCCTTGGCCTTCTTCGGCGCGACGAGGGCCGCCTGGGGCGCGGGTGCAGGCGTCAGGGCTTGGATGGCCTTCCAGATCCGGGAGACCGCCGTCTTGCGGTCCGTGAACTTCTTGACCGGCTTGAGCCCATCGAAGGGCACCACTCCGGCGAAGGCGTTCCAGACCTCGGGGAAGCGGGTGAGGGGCCAGTCGGCGGAGAGCTTGGCGAACTCCTTCTCAGTGGCGAAGCGGTCTTGGCCTTCGGGAACTTGCTCGGCGGCGGTGAAGGCTGTGATGTTGTTGTCGGTGGCGATTGCGAACGTGGTCATGGCTTTCTCCTGTTTCAAAACTCGATCTCGTCGACGATCTGGCGCGCCTCGTCGGGGCTGATTTCCTGCGCCGTAGGCACCTCCGAGCGGAGGCGGGCCGCCGTCCGGATGCGGATCTCGCGTCCGGTGGCCAGGTTGGTGCCGTACCACCCGCCGCGTGGGTGTTCGCGGGTGAGGCGGACTTTGGCCAGCGTGCCGCTGACCTTGACGATGTAGGTCGTTCCGACCTTGACGTTGTGCTTCTGCATGGTTAGTAGTCCAGTCCTTTCTGGTCCACCGCGCTGCGGTCGCCGAGGCCGGCGAGGACGTAGGCGAGTTCCTCGGTTATGCGGCCCAGGTCGCCGGCGTACCCCCAGTTGGCGGGTTCCTGGGCCTGGACCTTCTGGTGCTGCTCCAGGCGGCTGGCGATGCGTTTCAGCAGGTCCTGGCACTCGGCGTGGCGTTCGGCGTAGCAGGCGGCGGCGGTTTGCTTGGTGGTCTTGGCGGTGCGTGGCATCGAACACATACATCACTTCGGTGGCGGCGGAAAGCAAGGCCGAAGTTCGACTTTTCGGAAGAAAGATGCATTGGCGGCAGCCGTGGGATTAACTGACCGCCCGGTGTCCAAATGACTGGAATCTCTCAGCGGGCGTACGCACGATTGCGCGGTGTTGCCCTCAGCGCCGTGCAGAAGGCGATCAAGACCAAGCGGATTACGCCGAACGCGGACGGGACCATCGATCCGGAGCGGGCGAACCAGGAATGGGAAAGGAACACGTTCGCGGGCAAGACTCTGCACCAGGCGACGCAGACGACCCGACCGCAGGTAGTACCGCTCAGTGCGCCGCCACCGCGTGGCGGTTCAGGCATGCCGGGTCAGCCCGACGTGTCGAGCGATCCGGTTGCCGCTTATCTGCGGGCCCGCGCCGTGAGCGAGACGTTCAAGGCGAAGACGGCGCAGTTGGAGTATGAAGAGCGTGCCGGCAAGCTGATCCAGGCGACCAAGGCCGGCGAGTACGCGGCGCACTGGTCCGCGATCGTCGGGGATGCGCTATCAGCGTACCCGGACCGCGTGGCGCCGTTGGTCGCCGCCGCGAAGACGGAAGCAGAGATTCATCGGATCCTCGTGGGCGAAACGAACGCGCTACGCCGCAAGATGGCGAAGGCCATCTCGGACGCGGGTTACTGATGATCCACTACCACGGTGGGCGGCATTCGACGTGGCAGGTCGCCGTCGAGATCTGGAAGCGCCGCCATGCATTCGTCTCGTACGCCGATCCGCAGCAGGTGGTGATTGCCGCGGAAGTGGCGCAGTCGTTCGCGCTCGATAACGGGGCGTTTTCGGTTTGGAAGCAAGGCATCGAGGTCAATTGGATCTCGTACTACGCGTGGGTCGAGCAGTGGTGGCGGCATCCAGGCTTCGATTGGGCTGTCATCCCCGACGTAATCGACGGGGACGAAGCTGCGAACGATCGTCTCCTGGAGGACTGGCCGTTCGGCAGGAATGTGGGCGTCCCGGTGTGGCACCTCCACGAGTCGCTCGAACGCCTGGCGCATTTGGCCGGCGCGTGGCCGCGCGTGGCACTGGGTTCGTCCGGCCAATTCAAAACGCCTGGAACGGCCTCTTGGTGGGGCCGGATGCAGCAGGTGATGGAAACGATCTGCCGGGACGGAAAACCGGTCGTGAAGATTCACGGCTTGCGGATGCTGAGCCCGCACATAGTTGAGCACGTGCCGCTCGCGTCCGCGGATTCGGCGTATGTGAGCAGGAAGGTCGGACTGGCGAATTGGGGCGGTTGCTACAAGGCAGCGTCGCGGGAATCGCGTGCACACGTGCTGGTCGAATACTACGAGACGACCCAGAGCGCGCCGGTGTGGGCGGGCATTCCGCAGCAGGAGGAGTTGTTCGGTTGACCAGCATCTGGAAGAACTTTCACTTCGATGCGGCGCACTGGCTGCCGCACGTTCCGGAGGGGCACAAGTGCGGCCGGATGCATGGCCACACCTATCGCGTCCGCGTGTGGTGCCGGGGTGCGATCGATGATCGGGGCATGATCGTCGATTACGCCGTGATCGCGCAGAAGGTCGGCTCGGTGATTGACCGGATTGACCATCGCGTGCTGAACGAGATCCCTGGCCTCGACAATCCGACAACGGAGATCCTGGCGCCCTGGCTGTTTGAACAGATCAAGGCGGACCTGCCAGAGCTGTTCCGAGTCGAGATCGCGGAGAGCGCGACGACCGGATGCGTATTCGAGCCGGACGGGGATTGATGGAAACACCATTCTCGATGTACCAGGTTGGAGCGGAGGCGTTGCTGCCACCACGGGATATCTCCGTGTCGCAGTGGTCCGACGAGAATGTGGTGCTCACCGGATCCGGTTCGGCGGAGCGCGGCCAGTGGCACACGCGACCGTACCAGCGGGAACCGATGGACGTTCTCACCCCGAGCCATCCGTGCAAGCAGGTGGTGTTGATGTCCGCGGCACAGATGCTCAAGACGAGCATCATGGTGAACTTCCTGGGCTACATCGCGGATGTAGATCCGGGCCCGACGCTGGCGGTGGAACCGCGATCGGAGGATGCCAAGGCGCTTTCCAAGGATCGCGTCGCACCGTTGTTCCGGCATTCACCCGCGCTCAAGGGGAAACTCGCCGCGGTGAAGTCGCGCGATTCAAACAACACGGCGATGCACAAGGTGTTCGCCAACGGTTCCGGGCACATCACCTTTACCGGCGCCATCTCGCCGTCCGGCCTGGCCATGCGTCCGATCCGGTATCTGTTGCTGGACGAGATCGACCGGTACCCTACCAGCGCAGGATCGGAGGGCGATCCCGTATCGCTGGCGATGCAGCGTACCGGTGAGTTCGAGCACAACAAGAAGGTAATCATGTGCTCGACGCCGACCGTCGACGGCGAGAGCAGGATCCAAGCGGCGTGGAACACGAGCGACCAGCGCGAGTACTTCGTGCCGTGCCCGAAGTGCAACCACTTCCAGATCCTGGTGTTCAGCGACGGCACCGACGGCGGGTTGGTGTGGCCGGAAGGCGAGCCGGGGAAGGCCGCCTACTGCTGCGAGGAGTGCAAGGAACTCATCCCGCACAACCAGAAGTCGTGGATGGTGGAGCACGGCGAGTACCGTCCGCAGAATCCTGGGTCGCCGATTCCTGGGTTCCGTGTGTCGCAGTTGATTTCGCCGAAACGGTCCTGGGGAACGATCGCAGCGGAGTTTCTGGTCGCCAACGAGTCGCGAGAGACGCTCAAGGCGTTCCTCAACACGGTGCTGGCGGAACTCTGGACGGAACGCGGGTCGGCGCCAGACTGGGAAAAGCTCTATCTGCGGCGCGAGGATTTCGAGCTCGGGATCGTGCCGGCGAAGGGAACGCTACTTGTGGCCGGCGTCGACGTGCAGGACGACCGCCTCGAGGTGGAGATCAAGGCATATGGGCGGGGCAAGGAATCCTGGTCCGTGGATTTCGACTATGACATCTGGCAGAAGAACGCGACGCTGATGGGCCAGACCATTCGCTTCGCGGCGCAGACGCTGGGGCGGCCGGCGGGAGAGTGCATGTATCTCGCGGGCCTGTATGGGCCTCCGGACCCGCCGATGGCGCAGGCGTACGGGATGTGGTTGCAGTCCCCGTTCTATTCCATGTCCTTCTGGGCGTTCGATCAGTTCTGCCTCAACAGCAGGCCAATCCCTCTGGAAACCTGGGTGCAGGCAGTGTCGGCGTCATACCACAAGCCGCGCGCCGCCCGTGCCGCGGAGGTCGCTCGCGTGGTGGAGATCGTGGCGCCCACTGGCGGCGCGCTCAACCGCTTCAATTTGAACGACAGGAAGCTCAATCATGGCTAACTATCCTGGTGCAATCGACAGCGCCGCCAGCCTGTACACGCCGGTCGATGCGTCCTCCGCGAAGCCCCTGGAGACGACGACCACGAGCGCGGTGCTGGCGGGCGACTCCGCGATCAACGTGGCGTCCACCACCGGAGGCTTTGCCGCCACGTACGGCATCCTCTCGATTGACGACGAACTGATCGTGTACACCGGCAAGGCCGGGGCGCAGTTCACCGGCTGCCAGCGAGGAGCGTTCGGGACCGCCGCCGCAGGCCACGGCAACGGCGTGGCAGTGAAGGCGAACATGGTCGCGGGCTTCATTACCTCGCTCCAGTCGGCGGTCCTGGCCATCGAGACGGAGTTGGGCACAGCCGCCGCGCGCAACTACATCCGGAAGGACGGCGCGGTCACAGTCACCGGCCTCAAGACGTTCCAGGACGGCGCGGAGTTCGGCGCGGGCACGAAGTCGAGCACCGGCCTGGTGCGCCTGCCCAATGCTGGCGCGATCAAGTGGAGGAAGCAGGACAACTCCGGCGACCTCGGCATCGCCTTGAACGCGAGCAACCACCTCGCGATGGACGCCATTATCGACTTCGCGGCGGGCCAGACGTTCGGCGCGAGCACCGTTCCGGACGCGAGCACGCTGGCCAAGGGCGTCGTCCAGATCGATCCGGTGGGCGGCATCAACATCGCGGCGGGCGTTATCTCGCTCTCTGCATCCGGCGTCGGGCCTGGCACCTATACGAAGCTCACCGTGGACGCATGGGGTCGCGCCACGGTTGGCGCGTCGCTCGCGGCCGGCGACCTGCCCGCGCACACGCACGTGGCCTCCGATATCGTCTCCGGCGCGCTCCCGTTTACCATCCAGGACAACGGCGCGGCGGTCGGAACCCGGCGCGCGTTGAACCTGATTCAGGGCGCGAGTATCGGCCTGACGTTCCTGGACGTGCCCGCCAGCGACCGCGTGAACGTCACCATCGCGCTCGGCGCGCACACCCACGCGCAGGCCGACGTGACCAACCTCACGACCGATCTGGCGGGCAAGGCACCGCTCTCCCACACGCACGCCGAAGCAGACGTGACCGGCCTCGTTACCGATCTGGCGGGCAAGGCTGCGTCGGTCCACACGCACACGTCCTCGCAGATCACCGACGCGACCGCCGCCGCGACCCCGAGCACGGTGGTCCTCCGCGACGGGGATGGCGGCGCGAACTTCGCGTACGCTGCCGCCAACAACCTGTGGGCGTTCCAGGACTCGCATCTCCGCTCCATCGAGTGCGGGCCGTTCGGGACGGCGGGCGGGCCGTACGAGAACATGGCGAAGTACTCCGAAGACTTCAGCGTCGGCACGTGGGACAAGAACGGCGGGTCGTGCTCGGTGAGCGCGAACGCCGCCGCCGCGCCGGATGGCAACACGACCGCCGACCAGATCGCGGCCAGCACGGCCACGCCGGTCCTACAGCAAAACGTGGCTGGCCTGGTGGATGGCGGCACGTACACGTTCTCTGTCTGGGCGCGCGTGGCCAGCGGAACGAAGCAGGTATCCATCGCCATCGTGGACAACGCCTATGCGGGATACCTCGCCGGCCCCACGAGCATCACGCTCACGACCGCTTGGCAGCGGTTCAAGATCACCGGCACGCTGGCGGGTGGGCAGACCGGACTGTGGATAGTCGTGCGGCAGTTCGCCGGCAACGGCGACAATTGGACCGCCGACGCCATCTACCTCTGGGGCGCGTGCCTGCAGCAGGGCAACGATCCGAAGGGTGGATATGCCCGCACCTGGGCGTCGCAGACCGCCGCCGTCGTGGCCGGAATCGCCTGCGGCGCGGTGGTGATTTCCGCGAAGGACAACGAGGAATCGCCGCTTCGTGTCTACGGCCCCGGTTCGAACCTCGCCGATCACCGACTGCTGGAGGTCACCTCTGGCGGCGAGCTGATCCTGGCGGGCGGCACGGGCAACGGCTACAGGCTTGCCGAACTGATGGGTGCCACCAATCCGTCAGGCTGGTCCGGAGTCATCAAGGTCAAGAACCCGGCAGGAGCAACCGCCGGCTACATCCTGCTCTATTCCAATCCGTAATACCTGAAAGGACAAACCGATGAAACTAACGCTAAATCATGTCCAGCGTCTGAACCTACACGCCCTGCTGGGCGCCCAGCGGGTAGATGTGGGTTCCATCCGCATGATCTGGGCGATTCAGGACAGGATTGCGCTGGACGCGGACGAGGAGAAAGCAATCGAACTGAAGCGCGAGATGGCGGGCGGCCAGGAGCGGGTGGTGTGGAATTCCCGCTTCTCGCTGTCGGCGAAGGAGTTCGAATTCGCCGATCTGGAGGTCGCGCGTATCAGGACCACGCTTCAGGCGTGGGACTCCTATGCCGCTGGCAGGGACCGGCACTGGCTGGAGCCGTTCGTCGATTTGCTGTTCCCGACTGAAATACCAATGTTGGCACCAAAACAAAAAGCCGCAACTTCCTGACTGGAAGTTGCGGCTTTGAGTGCCGAACCCGCTGGAAAGTTAGCTGACCTTTGCCAGTTTGATCGGCGTGCGGAGCCAGTCTACGGCTTCTTCTGCAAGAGTCTGTGAAGCGGCCATAACATACCGCATACGAAACTGCTCGTTTGCCGGATGCAAAGCCGCCTCTTCGATCTCCTCGACGCGAAATGGCCTACCGTCGAGGTGCAGGATGGTGGCGCCGCCGTTCAGCGCAATGTAAGCGCCGGGTGCCATATCGTGGGCGGCTTGGCCGGCGATCTCCAGGATCACGTCCACCGGCCTGGTGCCCGGCATAGGGGCAACCAATTTCGGCACCATCGGCATCCCCGCCAGCGTGTGGAATCTGCCCAGCGGGTTCGGCTGAGCCAGCCAACGGTCAAAGAATCCGGTCCCAATGAGCGCAGCAAGGGACGCGGGTTTTTGACCGTAGCAGCAGACGATGGCGTCGGCAAGGCGACTCGGCGGGGCGATCCTTTTGGACGCTATGCTGGGACCCGAAGTGCACAACTGATGGCCCTTGATTCTCCAGCACAAGACATCGTCCGAATCCCGGATCGAGTAATAGACGGCTTTCCCGGGCAAGCCGATGGCCGCCGTCAGAATCCGTGCCCCAGGTGATTCGGTGGGGTCCACGACAATCGCGGCGCTGCAGTCGTTGCCGAAATTCAGAACCCGGAGGTCGGTTCCGTCAACCGCGTCGTGGAGGCTCCCCGGACGCCGCTCGGCGGTGAGGTCCCGAGCCGTTTTCCGGATCGCCAGCGACTCCTCGCCGTGCATGAAGTACTCTTCCGGAGTGACGCCCAACTTGCCGCGGAGTTTCAAGTTCGTGAGCATCTCCGCGAGCAGATCCTCCGCGAGCATGCCCTTTCCGCCGAGCACTACTTCGGCGAAAGCCATCGCAGGGTCGTTCTCTTCGATAGCTCTTACGATTTCCTGAACTTCCGTAATTGTTCGGGCCAGCGCGACGGCGACCACGGAAGGCTCCAATTTCCTGGATCTGCTCCGTCGTTCGGCCCGGCGTGTGGTGCGGTTCGGAGCGAAGGGTAAAGTCCCGGTCATGTCAGTCTCCTTTGGGCCCCCACCCTTCCGTTTTGTGAAACCCGGCTGCCGCCCGGCACATCAAACGTGAAGAGCACTTTTGTGACCCACAATAAGTGTAGCGCTGGCGATTATAATGTCAAACGCTTTTTTGTGAGTGACGTTGCGCATCCGTTAGGGGAATGCGATGTTGTTGACGTTGAACGTCTTCTTGCAATGTGGCAAACTCAAAGGCGGAACACTGATGGCAGCCAGGAAATCCCTAACACGCAAATCCCCCATCACCAAGCCCAAGACAACGGTGAAGGCCAGGAACCCCCTGGCGCAGGTTTTCGGTACCGTCCTGAAAGAGCTGCGCAAGTCTCCGCCGCTGTCTTCGGAAGAGGCCGCGGACCGGATTGGGATCGGCTACCCCGCATATCGATTGGTAGAATCCGGTGGCGCAACGCTTCTGCCGGCGTACTCCCCAGCACTGGTCAAGACCTTTGGAGCGCTCGACTGGGTACGCGTACTACAATTTCTTGTCTGCGCTCAAGCTGTCGCGGCCAAGGAAGGCGACCCTGCTGGAATGAAGGCAAAGGCCGAAGAGGTGGCCGACCATGATCCTGAATTGCGCGCGCTGGTGTCGTGCCTTACGCCGGTATTCGAAACCCAGGGTGATGATCTTCGTTCGGTCGAACCAGTTATCGAAGGATTGGGGCTTACAGGGCGCCTTTTGAACTTCTTGAGTTCGGGTCCTCGCCGGAGTGTTGCTCCCGAGAGGTTCAATAGTCTCGCGAATTGGATTTCGGCTGGGCCGCCTGAGATTCCTCCACTGCATGTCGACGTGATCGCACGGCAAGCGCAAGCGCTCTCTGCGTTCCCGGTGAGTGTCCCGCCTGAGAAACTCGCTGCCTGGGAGAAAAGCTCAGCGCACCGCTTTCAACGCATATATGCACTGGTGCGAAACTTCAAGACTTTAGCGGAGGATGGCCAGCAATTTGGATGGGACTTTCTCCTCGAGCGGCGTTTCGAAGCGGTCTATATTTTGGCCATGGGAGACCAAGACCTGGGCTATCACATCCAGTCTTTCATTGATGGTCTTCTGGCGAGGCGAGTTGCAGCATTGCCTAAGAGTACCCGGGACGTCGACGAACGAACCTCGGAGATCCGTAACTCGCTCACCAGAGCGGTGCAAGTGCGCCAATTGTCAAAACAGCAACAGCGGGATCTGAAGCGCTTTCTCACGTACGACCCCGAGACTAGCCAACTCCATGGCCGAGAACCTGGGCCAGGAGAATACGCCATGGGCAACGCATGGTTCTACCACATGATCGATACCGAAGTGACGATCGGTTTTCTCTCAAATTTTGAAAAACGAGGCCAGAAGTTCATCTCGATCAGCCTCGATACTGCGCAGACTGAAGGTTTCGTCCGCGCGATCGAGGATATTTGGGCTGAAGCAGTTGGGCCGTCATTCGACAGGCTGTATCAGAAATAGGAGACCGAATTGCGCTATTCAGTTAGACCAGAGAATTGGTATCCCGAAGGTGCTCTACGCGCACTAACGGATTCGCGGAGATGTTGTGTCGGCGTCAGCGTTGGACAGCCGGCCTTTCGCGGTCGACGCCTGCTGTCGCTGTTGGGTTGGCTAGAGGGCAATGCTGAATCCGTACTGTTCCTTGTTGGAGACCAAATCCTCCGACACACGATTCAGCTGGAAATGGGCGTGGGGGAAGAAGGCAACGCGACTGTTCTGGCGCTAGATCGCGGAAAAGTTCAGATCGAAACCATCGCCGATGCAGCGCATGCATTCCCTGGCATCCAGATCGAAATCCTGCCGATCAGCAAGATCATCGCTACGCCCGAATTCGGCCGCAATTGGTCGTGGATAGAAGAGCTAGACCAAAGCAACTCGGATTTTTCGAAATCGCTGACCCGTACCGCGCAGCAGTATCTGAAGACCTATTCATCGCAGGGCAGGCACCGGGCTGTCGATCACGATACGGCAGTGCGCCTCTGCAGACGTTATCTGAAAGAGGAACTCGCTGCGTTTAGCGTGATCCACGAAAGGGGTTGGTTGATTGACGTGTATCCGGGACCGGAGCTCCCCGTGCTGCTCGAAATTGCTCAAGGTAAATATCCCGACGCACCCTATTTTCTCAAGAACCGAATCAGCATTTCACTAGAGCATGTGCGCCACGAGTCGGCGCTTCATATCCCGTCTGAGGCGCGCTATGCATCTTCTCAGCCCACTTGTTAGCGTCACCATTGCCGCCACGGCCCTCTCGACGACGGTCTGCCTTCTACTCGGGTTTTACCAGAAGCGTCGCACTCGAAGCCTTGGCGATTTGATACCAATCCAGCGGGGCCGCGAAGCCTCCGTTCGGTCGGGAGTCGAGTTTTCCTCGGCCACAGTTGCGGCCACCGTCAGTCTTGCCACGGTGATCATGGCTTTCTTCGAATTGGCCAGCTCGATGGGTACTTGGCTCCTCTGGACCGTTGTTACAACCTCCGCTGGCATCTTGGCCGTACGAATTGCGGCCCCGTACATCATTCAGAAGCTGAAAAGTTACGGAGAGCGCATACCCACGCTGCATGAGTTCTTAGGAACAGAATTCGACTCTCCCACGCTCGCTCTCATCGGCGCCCTGGCGACTACGATGGGATATCTGGGCGCATGGGCAGTCGAACTGACTGTGGGTTCACGCCTATTTGTTGGGTTGGGGCTGCCATTGCCAGCTTGGGCTGTTGTCGTCTTCTTCAGCGTCATCGGGATCACCTACACGGCAATGGGCGGATTCCGCGTGGTTATCGTCACGGATAGGATTCAAATGATCGCGATCTGGTTGTCGCTCGGAGCCTTCGTGACGTACTTTTTATCCTCGATAAAGGCCGATGGAAGTCTGGCGACTGCGTTTGGACGCCTCCCCCACTCTGCGTGGGACTTCTCTTCCAGAGATGGACTCCTGGCATTTGTTATAGGAATTGCTGTAATCAACGTGCCAAGCTTTGTGAGTGACCAGGCCATGTGGCAGCGCGTAAGTAGCGCGCGTGAGCCGTCAACGATTTCGCGTGGGTTGGTCTGGAGTTCCGCCTCAGCCGCGGCCACTTGGGCGCTGATCGCCATCATCGCGATATGCGCGCCGATGGTCTCGAGGAATACGTCAGCCGGCCCACTCGTGGCGCTATTACAAACAATCGGAAGAAGCGATAATCATTTCAATTGGCTTCTGCTCTTTTTGATCGTCGTCGGGCTCGTTGCTGCAATGCTGAGCACTTCCAGTACTCTGTTGATTGCCTTGTCCCACACTTTCACTGAGGACGTATTACATCGTCGAAAAACAGGATCGCCAGCAACTTCTAACGACCTACGGAGTGCGCGTATTGTCTTAGCCTCCTTGGCTGCGGTTTCAGTGCTTGTGGTTGAACTGCTCGCACGAGTGGGATTTTCAATTGCGGACCTCGTTTTTGCCATCTACGGCTCACAATTGTCCTTGTTTGCCCCGGTTGTGGTCGGGTTGGTCTTGCCTAGGCCCGAGCTGAAAGCTAAGTCCACGGCGGCGGCGCTCGCTGTGGGACTCGGCTTCCTCAGCGGTTGGACATCAGCCGTTTACGGCCGACTACATGGAATCGACAATCTGGTGTTCCTGGCACCGGCGGTGAGTTTGTTTGTTTCCGTCGCGGTCCTGGGCACCACGTTGATCTTCCGCACCAAGCGGCCGGTATTGGTTCCGCTCAAGTGATGTGGACGCTTATACGCGCGATCTTACGGGCTCGGTCCTCAGGCTTGTTGCGACTGCGGCCCGTGACTACTCCTACTCGGCTCGAGTGCCTAGCTGGCGAATGTGGGCTGTGCTGTCGTGTTATGGAAGGCGTAACCGTTAGAAGCGACGAACAGCGTAGCGACTCACCCTTGAAGATTATCCAGAATGGCTGCACGGCGACGCTCGCTTGGACAGCGAATGGGTGTGTCCACCTGGCGCAGAAATCCTGCGCTGTACACCAAGATCGGCCTGCCGCTTGCCGAGAATATCCCTGGTACCGAGTTGGATCTACACTCTTCGTCGACATTGGGTGCCCCGGCCTGAGACACGACCGAGAGGAACATCCAGCAGTGGACGCCCTCACGCCAGTTCAAGCCTACCTGTCCGGTCTGCCGCCGTGGTTGCGGGACCTTTCGGTTCGGCTGTTCTCACGCTGGTGAGAGGCAGGTCATAATGAACTTTCCAGACTGCACCGTTGGAGATGTCGGATGTCGGTGTGGTCATTGAGTAGAAGACTACGAACGAAGGCGCGCCTCCGAAATCGCCCTTTCCGGTTAACATCGAGAATCGACCGCTGTTTGGGTCCTCCAAATGAGTGTTCGGAAGAGGTTCCTCTTGGGGACGCGGGACGGGCAGTCCGGACCGGCGGGCGCGCTGAAAGCCGCCAGAGTGCTCACGCACTCGCAAGTGTTCGAATCTGTTGGAAAGCCGCTCTTACCGCCGGTGGCGGGGAGGCCACCAAAGTTCGAAACGCGTCCACGATGGGGACCCAAGCCATCACTGCGGTAGAGACCCTCGCCGGTGCTGGCCCAAAGGCGGTTCTCGCCATCGAGATAGATCGCCACCACGCGATCCTCGCTGAGGCCGTCCGCGGCGCCATAGACACGGATGTGTGCGCCGGAGGGATCGAGCCGCGAAACTCCTCCGGGAAGAGAGGCCACCCATAATGCGCCATCCGGACTGGTGACGAGTCCTTTGACCTTGTCGCCACCCAGCCCGTCTTTCTTGGTGAGCACGCGGACGGCGACACCGTTGCGCAACTCCACAAGGCCGCGATCGGTGCCGATCCACATCGATCCGGAGGGGTGCCTGCGGATGGCCCAGATCAGGTTACTACTCAGCCCATCGGCCGTGGTCCAACTGGTCCACTCGCCGTAGCCGGTCCAGCGGGCGACTCCGGCGCCCCACATGCCGATCCAGATAGAGCCCTCGCGATCCTGCAGAACGTCGGTAATCGTGTCCGATTCCAGCCCCTGACGCGTCCCGATGAGCTCCCACTGCCCGTTGCGCCACCGGGCCAGCCCCAGATCCGTCGAAACCAGAATGGCGCCGTCATGGTCCACGATCATCGACAAAATCGTGTTGCTGGATTGGGGCAGACCGGCATCGCGCGCGGTAAACCGATCCGCGCCCGGCGTCATCACCGACAGATGCTGTGCCCCGCGGACCCAAAGGGTGCCGTCTGGCGAGCGCAGCAGCGCGCCCCATCGCTCCGGCGGCAGGCCGTCGGCTTCGCCGAAAATCCGCAGCCCTCCCCGGTTCATAAGGCACAGGCGCAGCCCGCAACTGAACCATACGGTGTTGTTTGGTTCCGCCAGAATTCCGTTGACGGGATCCTGCGGTGCGCCGCTCAGCGGATGGAACCCGGGGGCCTTTTCAGGGTCATCGGCCGTGCCAACCAGCAGGCCCCGGTCCGAGCCCAGGTACACCAGCCCGCCCGGGGACGAATCCATGGCGTGCAGGTCTCCCCGGTCTTTGCGACCCTGGATCGGCACGGTCTCAAAAGCGTGATGCCGCAGGCGCGCCAGCCCTCTGCCGGTAACTACCCAGAGGGTTCCGTCAGGAGTTTCGTGGAGGTTGCGAATGGAAGTGCTGGGCAGCCCATCGTCCGTGCTGAAATGTTGAAAACGCGCTCCATCGTACCGGAAAAGGCCGTTTCCGGTGCCCACCCAGAGGAACCCTGTACGATCCTGCAGCAGCCGGCTTACCGCCGTGCTGAGCCCTTCTTCGGGCCCGTAGTGACGAAACCGGTAGTGTTGGGCCCAAGCGGCTTCGGCGAGGAGCAGCAATACCGCGGCGATGCGTAAGCGAAGGCCCATGTATGTCGGCACGTCTGACGGTACTTATCGGATGGGGCCGGCCGATACTTTAGGGGCGGAGCGGTTAACGAATCAAATGGTTGGCGAGGAAGGCGCCGGCGTAAGCCATGGCGCTCATATAGGTAAATTGGAGGATGGGCCACTTCCAGCCCCCAGTTTCGCGCCGCACTACCGCGATTGTAGAAATACACTGCATGGCGAATGCGAAAAATACCAACAGGGCAAATGCGCCACCGGGCGTCAGATCGTGCTGCAAGGCCTGCTGCAGTCCCAGCCGGTTGGAATCCGGATCCACACCGTAAATGTAACCCAGAGTGGCAATGATGGTCTCGCGAGCCGCCAGCGAAGTAAGCAATCCGATTCCGATTTTCCAGTTGAAACCAAGCGGCTTAATCACCGGCTCGATAGTGCGTCCGATGGTTCCCGCCACGCTCTCGGTAATATTTGCCGGCGGATGGCCATTGGTGAACGGCACGTTGGATGCTACCCAAAGCAGCACTGTGACCAGCAGAATCACGGTGCCTGCGCGGCGCAGAAACACCTTGGAGCGGTCCAGCAGGCGCAACCCGATGGACTGCCAGGTGGGCCACCGGTAGGATGGCATCTCCAGCAGGAACGGTGTGCGGCCGGTCTTCAGAATCGAGGACTTCAGCACACGAGCGGTGAATACCGCCGCCAGGAAGCCAAGGATGTAGAGGCCCAGCATAGCCGCCGTCTGGGTGCTCAGAAAACCGCCCAGCAGATTACGATTGGGAATGAACGCCGCCACGATCAGGAAATAGACCGGCAGGCGCGCCGAGCAGGTCATGAACGGCGCTACCAGAATGGTGGCGATGCGGTCGCGCTTGTTCTCGATGGTGCGGGTGGCCATAATGGCTGGAACCGCGCAGGCGTAAGCGGAGAGCAGCGGAATGAACGCTTTACCTTGCAGCCCGACCTTGGCCATGGTGCGGTCGGCGATCAGCGCGGCGCGTGCCAGGTATCCGGAATCCTCCAGCAGGCCGATGAATAAAAAGAGGAGCAACACCTGCGGAAGAAAGACGATCACCGACCCGACACCCTTCCAGATTCCGTTGACCAGGAGATCCCGGATGAGGCCGGCGGGCAGCACCGCTGCAAGCCAGTTGCCGGAAACGGCGAAGAGCCACTTCACGCCATCCATCAAAGGGCCGGCGTATGTGAAGATGGTCTGGAAAACCAGGAGGACCACGCACGCGAACACCACCGGACCGAGTACCGGATGCAGCAGGACGGAATCCAGGCGGCGGGTCCATTTGGGCGGCAGGGGAGGCCGGTATTTGGCCTCGCTGCCCACCCGGCCGGCCCAGGCGCGGCACTTGGGCACGTCTTGCAGCACCGGCAGAGTTCTCGGCGCGGGCTTAGGCATGGCGCCGGCCAGAAAATCGAAGACTTGCGAGATACCTTCGCCGTTGCGGGCGGCCACCAGCGCCACCGGAGCGCCGAGTTGAGCGGAGAGTGCGGCCAGATCCACCTTGCCGCCACGGCCGCGCAGGTCGTCCGCCATATTCAGGATGACCAGGGTCGGCACGCCCAGGGCAAGGATGGGCGCCGCCAGCATCAGGTGGCGGGCCAGGTTGGTGGAATCCAGAACCAGGAGGATGGCTCCGGGCTTGGGAGTGTCCGCGCGGGCACCGGTGAGAACATCGAACGCCACCTGTTCGTCTTCCGAGCGCGGCGAGAGGCTGTATACCCCGGGCAGATCGATCAGGCGGACCGCGCGCCCGTCAGGCAGTTCGGCCACGCCGGTATGCTGCTCCACGGTGACCCCTGGGAAGTTGGCCACTTTCTGGCGCAGGCCCGTGAGACGGTTGAAGAGGGTGGTCTTCCCGGAATTGGGAGGACCGATGACCGCGACCGCCTCGGGCAGAACAGCCGCGGGTGGAATCTCGATCACCGCCGCCGGTCCGCACCCTTTGCAATCGCTGCATTCACTCATTACGCCCTCGGAGTACCCTTTCGATTCAATGGATCGATGGTGACCTTCAGCCGCTTCGCCGTTTCCCGCCGCAGGGCGATTTCCGAACCGTCCACCTGGAACACCCGAGGGTCGCCGCCGGGGGCGCTGAACCCGGCCGTAATCCGGGTGCCGGGAAGAAAACCGAGTTCCATCAGACGGCGAGCGTCGTCGCCGGGTAAATCAATCCGGTCCAGGATCGCGGCATCGCCGCGGCGGAGGTCCACGAGGGTTGCCGAGACGGTTTCCGGTTGGCTGCTGTTGCCACTGAGTTGCATCTTGATTTCAGTATGCCCGCGTCCGAAATTCTTGTCAAGACCCGCCGGTTTTTTCCTGCGCTTTTTTAACGCCAAAGGTTTCCAGGGGCCTCCAAGTGGTCAAAAATAAAGGATAACAGAATGTTGAAGCGATATTCGATCACTCGCTTAACGGAGCGCGAATTGGACCGGATTCTGGAAATCGAAACCGCCAGCTTCGGAAAAGAAGCGTACGACCGCAAGTTGTTTGCAGAATATCTCCGCAAATGCGGGGATCTGTTTCTGGGGGCGTGGAAGGGGCGGAAACTTTGCGGGTATATGCTTACCCGCAAGAGCGCGGACAGCCCCCGCGCGGAGCTGATTTCGGTTGCCGTCGATCCGTCATGCCGCGGACAAGGAGTGGGTGATGCCCTCATGAAGAGCACCCTGCGCCGGCTCGCGCATCGCCGCACGCTCCGTTTCAGCCTCATGGTGAAGTTGACGAACACCGGGGCTCGCCGGTTCTATGAGAAATACGGTTTCACCAAGGTGCGGCTGGTGCGCGGGTACTACGAAGATAACCAGGACGCGATTTCGATGGCGAGGGACCTGCCGTCTTAGAACACGGCAGGGTGTCGAGTGCTACAATTCCGGTTTCCGAAAAGGATACGTGTATGCTCCGCCTTCCTGTCGTGTGCCTGGTGGTGTGCGCTCTCCCCTGGGCCGCCGTGGCCGCCGATCCATCGCCTCTGCTGGCCGTGCTGGAAAGATTCGTAGGGCCGGATGTGCCGGCTCTGGGGCCCTCGGAGGCGGCGCCGATTCCCCGCAACTGGCCCGAGCCGGCGTCCGCCGCGGTGCGTCCCGGGCGAGGGCTGGCGGAGCACCCGATGCTCTATGCCGGCGAAGGCTATAACACCATCTTTCTGGTGAATCGCGGCAAGGTGGTGTGGAGCTACTCGATCGGCAAGGGCGGCGAAATTGACGACTTGTGGATGCTGACCAACGGCCACATCCTGTTTGCCAGGCAATCCGGCGTGGAAGAGATCACGCCGCGGAAGGTAGTGGTGTGGCACTACGACGCCCCGCCCGGCACCGAAGTCCATACCTGCCAGCCCGTTGGCCTCGACAAGGTTATGTTGGTGCAGAACGGACTGCCGCCCAAACTGATGATCCTCAATAAGAGGACGGGAAACGTGGAGCTGGAGCACGCCCTGCCCGCCGAGAGCCTGACCGATCCGAAGACCGTGCATCCGCAGTTCCGGCGCGGGCGCGTTACCGCCGCGGGAACTTATCTGCTGCCGTTCCTCAAGATGGCCAAGGTGGTGGAGTACGACAAGGACTTCAAGCCCATCTGGAGTTGCCCGATTCCGACCCCCTGGGCCGCCGTCCGTCTGCGCAACGGGAACACGCTGATTACCGACGAGCACGACAAGCTGGTGCGCGAAGTGAATGGCAAGTGCGAGACCGTCTGGGAGGTCAAACAAGCGGACCTGCCGGCGGAAATCGTGTTGCACAACCTGCAGACAGCCGATCGCCTGGCGGATGGCAATACGGTAATCTTCAGTTCTACCGGCGGCGCCAAACCGGAGGATCGTCCCAATATCATTCAGGCGCTGGAAGTGACCCCGGACAAGAAAGTGGTGTG
The DNA here is from genome assembly GCA_031292755.1 of Candidatus Sulfopaludibacter sp. GTDB lineage: Bacteria > Acidobacteriota > Terriglobia > Bryobacterales > Bryobacteraceae > Sulfopaludibacter. The sequence goes on along the minus strand of JARLGM010000125.1, from coordinate 4,866 downwards.
GGTGCTCCAGGACTGGAAGAATCTGGGTCCGGCGACCTCCGCGCAGTTTCTGGATCAGCCGGGCATTCCGGAGAAGCCCGGGGACATCGAACACTGATTGCGGCGCGGAGGAAGAGGAGCGTTCCTACTTCAAAGGATAACCGTGGATCAGGTGAAAAGTGCGTCCCCAGCGGGTCTTGGTGAAGAAGTGGGTGACCACATCGAAGATGTGATCGATCCCGATATTGCCGTTGGTCAGATCCGCCGTTGGCGCTTCAAACGACCAGTAGATCAATAGCGGCGTCCCTTCGATGTTCTCACGCGGGACGAAGCCCCAATAGCGGCTGTCGGCGGAATCGTCGCGGTTGTCGCCCATGGCGAAAATAAATCCGGCGGGCACCACCAGGTCGCCGTTCACCACGTGATTTTCCAGCATGTCCAGCGCGCTGGCGGGCAGCGGCGAATTGGGAATGCCCGGAAAATTGTCGCGGTAGGGATCCATGTACTGGGTGGTGTGCTTGGTGTATGGTTCCACCACCGGATGCCCGTTCAGGATGAGCTGTTTGTTGACCAGGCGAATGTGGTCGCCGGGAACGCCGATGGCCCGTTTGACGTAGTCTTCCTTGATGTTCAAGGGATAGCGGAACACGATGATATCGCCGCGCCGCGGGTCGCGATAGGGCAGGAAATTTTTGGAAACGACGCCGGGCGGCGAATACACCATCTTGTCCACCAGCACGTGATCGCCGATCAGCAGCGTATCCTCCATCGACGCGCTGGGAATGACGAACGCCTGGATGAGCGTCGTGGTGGCGAACAGCAGCAGAATAATGGTGACGGTCCATTCCGCAATAAATCCGCGCCGTACGTCCTTGGTGATCTCTTGATAGCGGCTCCACAAGCCGCGCTGTGCTACCTGCTGTTCTGTCTCCACTTCCGTCTATTGTATCGGATGCAACACGGAAACATCTTCCGGTCTGCTACAATCGCGAGCATAGGGGGGTTAAGCTTGACACGAGCCACTCAGGAATTGCCCCGTACCCTAGGCGCGCTTCGCCAGAGTTCCTTCTCCGAAGCCAGATTTGCCAATCGGTCCGTTAAAGACGAACTTCGCAATAATCTCATGTGCAAAATCCAGCGCGGGGAAGAACTGTTTCCCGGCATCCTGGGTTATGAAGACACGGTGGTGCCCCAGGTGGTGAACGCCGTGCTTTCGCGCCATAATTTCATTCTGCTTGGCCTGCGCGGCCAGGCGAAAACGCGGCTGATTCGCCAGTTGACGTTGCTGCTGGACGAATTCACGCCGTATGTGGACGGCTGCGAGATTCACGACGACCCATACCATCCGATCTGCCGCCGCTGCCGGGACCTGATCGAAGTCAAGGGCGACGAAACGGAAATCGGCTGGCTCGACCGCGACCATCGCTACGTGGAGAAGCTGGCCACGCCAGACGTCACTATTGCGGATATGATCGGCGATATCGACCCCATCAAGGCGGCGCGCCGCGGTCACGATATTTCCGACGAACTGACCGTGCATTACGGCTTGCTGCCGCGGGCCAACCGCGGCATCTTTGCCATCAACGAACTGCCCGACCTCGCCGGCAAGATCCAGGTGGGCCTGTTCAACATCATGCAGGAAGGCGATGTGCAGATTAAGGGCTATCCCATCCGCCTGCCTCTGGACCTGCTGCTGGTCTTCACGGCGAATCCCGAAGATTACACGGCGCGCGGCAAGATTATCACTCCGCTGAAGGACCGCATCGGCAGCGAGATTCGTACGCACTATCCCACGGCGATCGAGCAGGGCATCGCCATCACCGAACAGGAAGCGTGGCTGGACCGGCCATCGCCGGTCACCGTGCGGGTGCCCGCCTATATCAAGGAAGTGGTGGAGCAACTGGCGTTTCTGGCGCGCGAAGACAAGCGCGTGGATAAGCGCTCCGGCGTTTCCCAACGCCTGCCCATTTCGGTGTTGGAGAATGTGGTCTCTAATGCCGAGCGGCGCGCGCTGAAGGCCACCGAAGAGATGGCCGTGCCGCGCATTCTGGACATCTATTCGGCGCTCCCGGCGATCACCGGCAAGCTGGAGCTGGAATACGAAGGCGAACTGAAGGGCGGCGACACCGTGGCGCGCGAACTGATCCGCGTGGCGGTGGGCAAGGTTTACGACCATTACCTGGAAGGCGCCAACATGGCCCAGGTGATTCAATGGTTCGACCTGGGCGGCAGCCTGAAACTGGATGAGAGTGTGGAGTCCGCCACCATGGTCCGTCAACTCAACGGCATTCAGGGGCTCATGGAGAAGACCAAAGCGCTGGGCCTGAGCGCCAACGAACCGGACGCGGTACGGTCCTCCGCCGGGGAGTTCATCCTGGAAGGACTGTACGCCCACCGGCGTATCGGACGCTCGGAAGAGCGCGGCTTTTCGGCCGAAGAAAAACGCCGTGAAACTCGCGAGGAAACCAAGAGCGAGCGGCCCAATTTCCGGCGGCAGTACAACTGACCATGAAAGTCCGCTACGGCAAATACACCGGCGAAGACATGGGCATTTCCGCCGAGGATCTGCTACAGGCCCTCTCAGACTTCCTCCTGCAGAGCGGATTCAACTCCCAGTACATGCCGTTCAGCGAGTGGAACGAACACACCCTGGAGGACCTGAAACGGGCGCTGCAACAGGCGCTGGAAAGCGGCAAACTTTTCGATAACGACGCCCTGCAGGAGATGATGGAGCGCCTGCAGAACATGTCCCCGGAGCAGCTCGATCAACTTCTGGACAACCTGATTCAGAAGATGGTCAACGAGGGGCAGATCTCGATCGAGGAGCCCAGCGAGCAGCAGGCGTCCGGGCCGGGTGTGGGCAACGCCAAGGACAGCAAGATCAAGTTCGAGGTAACCGACAAATCGCTGGATTTCCTGGGATTCAAAACGCTGAAGGATCTGCTCGGGTCGCTCGGCAAGAGCAGCTTCGGCCGGCACGATACCCGCGATCTGGCTACCGGGATCGAAACCTCCGGCGCTTCCAGGCAGTATGAATTCGGCGACATGCTGAACCTGGACGTCAGCGAGACGCTATTCTCCGCCATCCGCCGCGAAGGCGCCAGGGTGCCGCTGGACATGGACTACTCCGACCTCCACGTGCACCAGTGCGAGTATCAGAGTTCCTGCGCCACGGTCCTGATGCTGGATTGCAGCCACAGCATGATCCTTTATGGCGAGGATCGTTTCACTCCCGCGAAGAAGGTGGCGCTGGCCCTGGCGCACCTGATTCGCACGCAATATCCCGGCGACAGCCTGCGGTGCGTGCTGTTCCATGACACGGCTGAAGAGTTGGCCATCAGCCAACTGGCGCGCGTGCAGGTGGGTCCGTATTACACCAATACGCGGGACGGCTTGATTCTGGCGCAGAAGCTGCTGAACCAGGAGCGCAAGGACATGCGCCAGATCATCATGATCACCGACGGCAAGCCGAGTTGCCTGACGCTGGAAGATGGCCGGCTGTATAAGAACGCCTTCGGTCTGGATCCGCTGGTCATCAGCCGGACGCTGGAGGAAGTGAACCGCTGCAAGAAGCAGGGAATCCTCATCAACACGTTCATGCTTGCCAGCGATTACGGCCTGGTCAATTTCGTGCAGAAGGTGACCGAGCTGTGCCGGGGGAAGGCTTACTTCACTACGCCGTTCACGCTAGGGCAGTATCTGCTGATGGATTACATGAATCGCAAGACGCGCTCCATCCACTGATGATCGCGATTACGCTGCTGAGCGAGGGGACACTGCTCGCGCCCGGGGATATGACGGGCCGCGCGTTTCACCTGCCCCCGAATTCCAGCGATATCGCGTGATCGTCGGACGGCGGTCTGCTGGCGTGGCCGGGGCAGGGTGGTGGTGACAGCCACTGAAACGCTTCGACCGATTCATTCGCTCGACGATTCGGTGGAGAGTGTCTTGTTTCCAGGGCGGCGTTTTGTGTCCGCTACGCGGTGGGATGAGCAGTCGATTGCTGTACCAGACCGCTTGGCCGAGTTTCACGGCTTCCGGCGAGCGATTCCTGGCCATCGCCCGTTCGCGCGAACTGCCGGATTCTGACGTGGTCAGTGCGAACTGTATTGCTGCTGCGGAGGATTGAGGGCGACTTCGATGGTCCGCTCGTCCTCATTCACTTCGAACAACTTGCCGAACGTCTGGTAGCCCTTGGCATTCACCTGAATCAGGATGTTCCCCTTGGGGACGGACGGCACGGAGACCTCGCCCTCCTGGTTGGAACGGACTTCAAAGGTAGTGCGAACGGCCCGGGAGAAACCTGCCCTCGGGTGCTTCGCGTTGGCGTTCCAGCGGATGATCACCTCGGCCCGGTCGACCGGCTTGCCGCCCTTGGTCTTGACGACGACGGTGATCTTGGTCAACGGGTTCGGCTCGTCGTCGGCCAATGCCGCGACACTGAAGATTGCCGCCAGACTGAAAACCGCAAAGAGGATGCTGCGCCTGCGCATATTCCGATTATAGACTGCCGGCGCTATAATGGAGACGTAGTACCCATCAGTCGCTGGATTGTGGGGGCGCAACGGATTCGACGGGATCGAATCGTGGTGGGGAGGCGTGCCGGGTTCCGAGCTCCCGTAAAACGATCGGAAAAACAAAACTGCCAACACGCAGTTTGCATACGCTGCTTAAGTAATTAAGTGGCCGCTCCAGCCGCTGAGCCCGCTCGGCGGTGAGTGAGCGTCATTTTGCGGGATAGGCCAATGGCTTCGGTCCGGAGCCGGCGGCTGAGATCTAATCGGGCTAGGAAGCCGTTAAGCCTCGCCGGTTCTCAGGCGGCCTCCGAAAACTTTTGAGCCGGCTACGCACGTAGTCTCTTCATGACGGGCTTTCTAGGACGGGGGT
>JARLGM010000124.1 GCA_031292755.1 Candidatus Sulfopaludibacter sp. | reverse complement strand
TCGCCACGGCGTCAAAACCGGCGAAAACGCTGCTCTTTTAAACCGGCGCTAACACTTCTCCTGCGCATTGCGCACAATTGGCTCAGCCACCGCACCGCACAGCCGGTCGGCGACGATGGTCTATGAGCGGTAGCGCTCTTCCTTGGTGGGACGGCGCTTCTCCTCCAGCCACGGGAAAATATCTACGTCAAGCATTCGCGAAAGGATGCGGGTGATCTTGCGCAGGTGCTCTTCGAGCAACTCCGGCGACAACTGCCGGGGAAGTTTGCCCTCTTCCAGGCAACCCACGAAATTCTTGGTCGAATCGGCCAGGCCGATGAGCCGGTCTCGGGCAAGTGGCGGACAAGTGGACATGCGCAGCGTCGGCAGAATTCCCGGATTGGCTTTAATCTCGTCGGATGTGATGGTGGTGAAGTCTTTGGTGAGCCGAAGCCCCTGCTTGACGCTCTCGATGGTCTTCCTACGGGTGTCTCTATACGCCTTCGGCGCGAACTTCATGAACCACTGATTGAACTGGTCAACCGAAGCGCGGGTGTCGGACTTCCACAGGTGCGGCTTGTCGGCGTTGATGGGCATGGGCTAATCTAGCGGCACATATTGGTATTGCAAACCTCTGATTCTCGCGCATATACACGCACGATGCACCTCCTATGGGAAATGTCATCCCTGCCTGACGCATAATAGGCAAATGGCCGATGCGCTGCGCTTTGCCTGCCAGCCCGGATGCACCAAATGCTGCGAGCAGAAAGGGTTCGTGTATCTGACCGAAGCCGACCTGTTGCGCGCCGCCGAATTCCTGGGGATGGCGCCGGCCCTGTTCGAGCGCAAGTACGTTTACCGTACGCGCCACAAGCTCCGTCTGCGGGTGCCCCGCGATTCGCAGTGCAACTTTCTGCGCAGCGACGGCTGCTCGATTCATCCGGCCAAGCCCACGCAGTGCCGCATCTTCCCGTTCTGGCCCGAATTGGTCGAGAGTAAACGGGAATGGAAAAAAACGGCGCGATACTGCCCGGGCATCGGCCAGGGTCCTTTAATCCAGATTGCAGCCGCGCGCGAGCAGGCTCGCGAAATGCGGCAGGGTCATCCGGGTATGTATCGATGAAGCGTTGGGCCGTCGTCCTGCTCCCTGGCTTGTTGCTCTATTTTCTGCCCCTTGCCGGCTTCACCGCGCAGCAACGCCACCTGCTGGGCATCTTCGTGGCGACGATCGTCGCGCTGGTGGCGCAGCCGGTCCGCATGGGCGTTTCGGTAGTGGTCGCCGTGACGCTCCTGGCGCTCACGCAAACTCTGTCCCCGGCCAAGGCGCTCTCCGGCTTTAGCAACGTTACGGTCTGGCTGGTGTTCACGGCGTTTCTGTTTTCCCGTGCCTTCACGCAGACCGGATTCGGCACGCGCTTGGGCTATCTGTTCATCCTGCGATTTGCCCGGTCGCCGCTCAGTTTGGGCTATTCCCTGGCGGCGGCCGACCTCACGCTGGCCCCGTTCATCCCGTCGGACACGGCACGCGGCGGCGGCGTGATCTACCCGATCGTGCGTAGCGTGGCGACGGATTTCGGCTCCGAGCCCGGACCCACCGCGCGGCGCATGGGCGCTTTCCTCACGCTGGTGGCGTTTCACTCCACCTACACCGCATCCGGCATGTTTCTCACCGGAATGGCCGCCAATCCGCTGATCGCCGAGTTCGCGCGGAAGATCGGCCATGTGGATTTGACGTGGGGCGCGTGGTTCACCGGCGCCATCGTGCCGGGTATGATCTCGCTGATTGTGGTGCCGTGGCTGATCTGGCGCCTCGCGCGCCCCGAAATCCGCGATACCGAACCGGCGCGTCAGTTGGCGCGGAAAGAGCTGGCGCGCATGGGTCCGCTCCAGCGCAACGAAATGTGGCTGGTGGGCATCATGCTCTGTGTGATGGCGGGCTGGGTCACGTCCCCATGGCATGGCATTTCGAACACGTTTGTGGCGCTCGCGGGTCTGTCGGCGATCCTGCTCTCCAAGGTGCTCACGTGGGAGGATCTGCTGGATGAGCGGAAGGCCTGGGACGCGCTCATCTGGTTCGCCGTGCTGGTGATGATGGCGGATCAGTTGAACGAAGTCGGTGTGATCAAAATTCTGTCCGCGAAACTGTTCGGCCTCATGGGCGGATGGCCCTGGCCGCTGCTGCTGCTGGTGCTGGTGATCAGCTACTGCTACGTCCACTATGCATTTGCCAGCATGACGGCGCAGGTCACGGCGCTCTACCCGGGCTTCCTCGGCGCCGCGCTCGCGGGCGGAGTGCCTCCCATGGCGGCGGCCCTTCCGCTGGCCTACTTCTCCAGCCTCAACGCCGCCATGACGCACTACGGCACCGGGTCGGCGCCGGTCTATTTCGGCGCCGGTTATGTGCGGCAAGGCGAGTGGTGGCGCATCGGCTTTCTGATTTCCGTGGTGAATCTGGCGATTTGGATGGGAATCGGCATGTGGTGGTGGAAATTATTGGGAATCACGAGATAGGCTAAGCTAGTCAGCATGAGGGGCAAGCTGTCCAAAGGCCTGACCGTTTTCGGGCTGTTCACCGCCATTGGCCTGCTGCTGTTCGCTTATAAATACCTGGATTTCCAGGCGCGCGCGAATCCCATCTCCTTTCTGGTGCCGCTGGCGGAAGAGCTGACCGGTGTCTGGACCGCGGCCCTGCTCTACCCGCTTCTGGTGCGTTTTGCGCGCCGGTTCCCCATCAATCGCATCCGCTGTTTTCCGCTTCATCTGCTGGCGATGATCGCCTACTCCGTAGTCCACACGCTCATGATGTGGGGATCGCGCACGGTGCTGTTCCCCGTCCTTCGCCTGGGCCCATACGACTACGGCATCATGGCGATGCGCTTCCTCATGGAATTCTCCAACGACGTCATCTGCTACTGGGTAATGGTGACTATCCTCTATCTGTTCGACCGCCAGGTGCGCGCTGCACAGCTCGAAGGCAAGCTCGCCGAGGCCCGCCTGCAGAACCTGCGCCTGCAGCTCCAGCCGCACTTCCTGTTCAACGCCCTCAACACCATCTCCTCGGTGATGTACGAAGATCCGCGCAAGGCGGACGCCATGATCTCGCGTCTCAGCGACCTGCTGCGCAACACCTTGCAGGAATCCGCCGCGCAGGAGGTCCGGCTCGATCGCGAAATCCAGACGCTGGAGCTGTACCTGGAGATTATGCGCCGCCGTTTCGAAGAGAAACTCCGCGTGGATGTCAGAGTGGCCCCGGAGGTGGCGCAGGCCCTGGTGCCGCAACTGCTGCTGCAACCGCTGGTGGAGAATTCCATTCGCCACGGCATCGATCCCATCACCAATGCGGTTTCCGTCACCGTCACCGCCGAACGCGATGGTGACGCCATCCGCTTGCAGGTGCGCGATTCCGGCCGTGGCATCGCCGCCGGCTACCAGAAAGGCACCGGCCTGTCCAATACCGCCGAACGTCTGCGGCAACTGTACGGAGCGCGCCACAAGCTGGAGCTCGAGAACTGCGAAGGCGGCGGCCTGCTGGTCACCGTCGCGGTTCCGTTCCACACATGATCCGGGTTCTGATTGCCGATGACGAGCCGCCCGCGCGGCGCAAGGTGCGGCGCTTTCTGGAACGCGATGCGGACATCGGCGCGGTGGCGGAGGCCGGGTCGGGACAAGAGACGCTGGATGCGCTTCGCAGCTTCCGGCCGGACCTGCTGCTGCTGGACGTGCAGATGCCCGACATGGACGGTTTCGCCGTGCTCGAACGCGTCCCGCCGCCGCGCGATTTTCACGTGGTATTCCTGACGGCGCACGATCACCACGCGCTGCGCGCCTTCGAGGCGGAAGCTCTCGACTACCTGCTGAAGCCTGTCGATCCCGACCGCTTCGAGCGCGTGCTGGAGCGCGCCAAACGGCAACTGGCCCAGCGTAACGGCAGCGCCGCGCCGGCCAAGATCGCACGGCGGCTGCTGGTGGAAAAAGGCGGCAGGGAATTCTTTCTGCTTGTGGAGCAACTCGACTGGGTGGAGGCCGACCGCAATTACCTCAACCTGCACGCCGGGAGGGAGACGTTCCTGCTGCGCAGCACGCTCGAAAGCCTCGCCCGCCAACTCGATCCCGATCAGTTCGCGCGTATCAGCCGCTCCGAGCTGGTGAATCTGGACCGCATCCGCGAAATGCAACCCTGGTTTCACGGCGAGCGCCGCATCGTCCTCAAAGATGGCAAGGAGCTGACGTGGACCCGGAAGTACCGGGCGTGAGCCTCACGGCATCACCGAAAGCACGATGCGCGACGCCAGCTTCGGCGAGCAGTACACGCGCTGGGTGGCGGGCATGAAATCCGCCGGCGTGGCCGTGTAGATGCTGGGCACGAACTTCTGTGGATTGCGATCGATCAGCGGGAACCAAGTCGATTGCACCTGCACCATCACCCGGTGCCCTTTCAGAAACACGTGATCGTGATCGCGCAGCGGAATGTTGAACTGCGTGGGCTTGCCGGCCACCAGCGGAGCGGGATGCTCATAACTCTGGTTGTAACGGCCGCGCCGCACTTCCATGGCGATGGGCAGTTCGTACCCGTTCAGCGATTTCGCATATTCTCCCGGCGCGGGTCCCGCATCCGGCTTCCAGCCATTTTCGACGGCATCGTCGGGATAGACGTCGATCAGCTTCACCACGAAATCGCTGTCGGTGCCGGAAGTGGACGCGAACAATTCCGCGGACAGTTGCCCGGTGACGGTGAGATCGCTTTCCAGCGGCGCGCTCACGAAGCGGAGCACGTCCGGCCGGTGATCCGCGAACCTCTGGTCGGCCACTTCCCAGGTGCGCCAGTCGCCGCCGGGATAAGTAGGCGAGATGGGCCGCTGGCGGTAGGGCACGGGATTGGCCGGGTCGGAAACGTATTGCACGAACTCCGCGCCATTGGCGGGCGGCGCATCGAACGAAAGCGTCCCGTCGGCGTGCAGATACAGATTGCGGGCCTTCGCCTGTTTCGGCGGCCACGCATCGTACTGCCGCCAGGTGTTCGATCCGGACTGGAACGTGCTCACTTTCCACGGCATCTTTTCGCCCTTGCCGTGCAGGTAATAGCGGAAGAAGGGCGCTTCGATATTCTCGCGAAATTCGCGCGCCGTTTCGTGCCCGCCGAAGGTCACCTGGCCGATCGAATCGGCCTTGGCCGTTTGCCATTCGCCGTGATACCAGGGCCCGGCCACCATGAAGTTGTTGCCCTGGGGATCGCTCTGCGCCGCGTGGTAGAAGATCTGCCAGGGACCCCATGGGTCTTCCTGGTCCCAGAATCCAGCCACGTTCAGATTCGGCACGGGACTGTTGTGCAGTTGATTGACCCAGGCCTCGCGCTTCCAGAACGTATCGTAATCGGGATGCTCCACGGTGTCGTTCCAAAACGGCAGGGAGTTGTGCACCACGCGAGTGTTGATGTTCGAGACGGGCCCCAGCTTCAGGTACCACTCGTACGTGTCGTAAACATCGAAGTGGAAGTGCGTGTTTTCGTTCTTGTCCGCCTGCTCCATCATCGAATATTCGAAGTCGTAGCTCAGCCGCAGCGCTCCGTAGCGGTGCATGTCGTCGTTCATCCACTGGTCCACCGGCGATGCCTGCTCGGAGACGGCTTTCAGCGCGGGGTGCGGATGCAGCAGCGTAAGTCCCGCGGTGAGCCCGTCGTAAGACACCCCGTAGATGCCCACGCGGCCGTTGTTGTCAGGCACATTCTTCACCAGCCAGTCGATGGTGTCGTAGGCGTCGGTGGTTTCGTTGGTGTCTTTGGGGTCGGCCCGGTTGACCTGCGAGCTGAGCTTGAAGACGCCCTCGGATTTGAAGCGGCCGCGCAGGTTCTGCTGCACCAGGATATAACCGTCGGCCATCAGTTCCTTTAGTGCCGCCCCAAGGGAGGTGGGCGCGCCAGAAGGCACACCGTACGGCGTGCGCTTCAGCAGGATCGGTAGCGGCCCGCTCTGGTTCACCGGCGTCAGAATGGCGGTCTGCAAACGAATGCCGTCGCGCATCGGGATCATGACTTCCTGGAAGTGGAAGAGCGGCTCTTCATCCGCGGTTTGCGAACTCGCGCCGGCGCACGCCACCGCGAGAATGATCGCCCATTTGTACATCGCAGAATTATAGACTAAAAACACATGGACAACCAGACGATCGGGCTGGTGGTGCACGCAGTCGGCACCACCGGCGTGCTGCACCAGTTGGCGGGTGTGATTGCGGAGCACGACGGGGACATTACTTCGGTGGCCATTCTGGCCAACCTGCCGGAGGAAGCGCGCACGTATTTCGAGATCAATCTGCCGGGTAGCGTCGATCCCTTGATCGAGGGATTGCGGGCGCTGCCCATCGTTCGCCGCGTGGAGATCGTGAAGACGCTGCAAACCATCTACGGCAAGCGCATCATCATCATGGGCGGTGGCGCGCAGGTGGGGCAGGTGGCCATCGGAGCGGTGTCCGAAGCCGACCGGCACAACATCCGCGGCGAGCACATTTCGGTGGACACGATTCCCCTGGTGGGAGAACAGAAACTGGCCGACGCGGTCCGCGCCGTGGCCCGGTTGCCGCGCGCCAAAGCGCTGGTACTGGCTGGAGCGCTGATGGGCGGCGATATCGAAACCGCCGTGCGCGAGGTCCGCCGGCAGGGCCTGATCGTGGTCAGCCTGAATATGGCGGGAAGCGTGCCGGATGCCGCCGACCTCGTGGTCAGCGACCCCGTGCAGGCCGGTGTGATGGCGGTGATGGCCGTGGCCGACACCGCGAAATTCACTTTGGAACGGCTGAAGCGGCGCGTCTTTTAGCGCCCCATTGCCTTGACGGCTTCTCCTACGGTGGCCGGAATGAATTCGTTGCTTTTGGATTTGCCGGGCTCAGTTGGCGTCTCCGCGGTAGGATTATCGCCACGCGTTACAATTAAATCTCCACACTCATGATTGAAGATTCCATACAGGAACTGGAGTCCCGTTCCCTGGCGCGGATTCAGTCCGCGGCTTCTCCCGGGGAACTGGAAGCCGTTCGCGTAGAGGCTCTCGGCCGCAAAGGCACGCTGGCGCTGATCGGTAAAGAGATGGGCAAACTCGCGCCGGAAGACCGCGCCCGCGTAGGCAAACTGCTCAACGGAGCCAAACAGAAACTGGAAGCCGCCTTCGAAGCCAGGCAACGCCAGGACGCCGGCGCGGCCCTGCGCGCGCGCCTGGATGCCGAGTGGCTGGACCTCACCCTGCCCGCTCCCGGCCCCCGGCGCGGCTACCTGCACCCCATCACGCAGATCCAGCGGGAACTCGAAGAGCTGTTTGTCTCGCTCGGTTTCACCGTGCTCGACGGACCCGAAGTGGAGGACGAGTACCACAATTTCGACGCCTTGAACATTCCCGCCACCCATCCCGCCCGCGATATGCAGGACACCTTCTGGCTGGATGGCGGCAAACTGCTGCGCACCCACACCTCGCCGGTGCAGGTGCGCGGCATGGAGCGGCTCGGTCCGCCCTTGCGCATGATCGCCCCGGGCCGGGTCTTCCGCAATGAGAGCGTCGATGCCAGCCACGAGCACACCTTCTACCAACTGGAAGGCATGATGGTGGACCGCGACGTCTCCGTGGCGCACCTGCTCTTCTTCATGAAGACGCTGCTCACCGCCATCTTCCACCGCGAAGTCACCGTGCGTCTGCGGCCGGGATATTTCCCCTTCGTTGAACCCGGCTTCGAACTGGACATCCAGTGCCTCATCTGCGGCGGCCCCGGCTGCCCGGTCTGCAAACAGAGCGGGTGGGTGGAACTGCTGCCGTGCGGGCTGGTGAATCCCAACGTGCTCCGCATGAGCGGAATCGATCCCGAACAGTGGGGCGGCTTCGCCTTCGGCCTGGGGCTCACCCGCCTGGCGATGATGCGCTACCAGATCGATGACATCCGCCACCTGCAAGGCGGCGACCTGCGGTTCCTGGAACAGTTTTGAAATGAAATTCTCGTACAACTGGATTCGCGAATTCGTCGCAGACCTCACCTGCACGCCGGCCGCGCTCGAACGGCTCATCACCATGAAGACCGCCGAGTGCGAAGGCATCGAGGCCGTGGGCCAACTGCTGGAGCACGCCTGCGCGGCGCGCGTCGAACTGGTGCAGCCCCTCGACGGTTCCCACAACGTGAAGGCCGTCGTGGACGCCGGAGCGTACGGCAGGAAAACCGTAATCTGCGGAGCGCCCAACTGCCGGCCGGGACTGATTACCGCCTATGTGCCCCTCGGCAAAAAGGTCATCGACGGCGTCGAAAGCGATGGCATGTTAGCCAGCGGCGCCGAATTGGGAATCAATCGCGATCATTCCGGTATCGTCGAACTCGACGCCGAACCCGGCGCGCCCATTCCCGGCTGCCGCCCCGACAGCGTGATCGAGATCGACAACAAAAGCATCACCCACCGTCCCGACCTCTGGGGCCATCACGGGTTGGCGCGGGAAGTCGCCGCCATCCTGGGGCATAAGCTGAACGATCCGGCCCGGCTCGACCTGGTTCCAAAAGGCGCCCCCGGAATCCAGGTGCGGATCGAAGACCTGAGCCTGTGCCCGCGATACAGCGCGCTGCTGTTCGAAAACGTCACCATTCAACCGTCGCCCCTGTGGCTCCAGGCGCGCTTGACGGCCATCGGGCTGAACCCCATCAACAACATCGTCGACATGACCAATTTCGTCATGGCGGAACTGTCGCAGCCCATGCACGCCTTCGATGCGGACCTGCTGCGCGGTGGCACGATCTTCATCCGCCCCGCCACCGCGGGCGAACACTTCTACGCGCTGAACGACGAAGAATACACGCTCGATCCCTCCAACCTCGTGATTGCCGATGCCGGCGGCGCCATCGCATTGGCCGGAGTGATCGGCGGCGCGCATAGCGCCATTAGCGATACCACTACCCGCGTGGTACTCGAAAGCGCGAATTTCGACGCTACCAGCATTCGCCGGACTTCCTCCGCCATCAAACTGCGCACCGACGCTTCCATGCGCTTCGAAAAGGCGCAGGACCCGGCCAATACCGTGCGCGGCATCGCTCGCGCCATCGAACTGCTGCGCGAGATTTCGCCCGGCATTCGCATCGTGGGCGGCCTCGCCGACCAGAAGCGAAATGCGCCGCCCCCTCCGCCGATTGATTTGCCGCTGGCGTGGCTGGAACGCAAACTGGGACGCGCCATCGATGCCGCCGAGGTCCGCGGCATCCTGGAACGCCTGGAATTCGGCGTGACCGAACCCACCCCCGGCGTGTTCAGCGTCACCGTCCCCTCCTGGCGCGCCACCAAAGACATCGCCATTAAAGACGATCTGGTGGAGGAAGTAGGCCGCATGGTCGGCTACGATTCCATCGCCCCGAAAGCGCCTCTGGTCCCGGCCTCCGTGCCTCCCGGCAATCCCACCCGCAAGTTCCAGCACGAAGTGCGCAACGTGTTTGTGGACGTAGGCTTCACCGAGGTCTACAACTATTCCTTCCTGAGCGAGGAGTCCGTCCGCGCCTTCGGCCTCGATCCCGTGGACCACGTCCGCGTCACCAACCCCATCGCGTCGAACCAAGCCCTGATGCGGACCTCGCTCCTTCCCGGCATCTGGGGCAATGTGCTGGAGAACGCCAAGCATCGCGAATCCTTCCGCCTGTTCGAAATCGGCCTGGAAATTCACAAGTCCGCGGACCCGGGCGCACTCCCCCGCGAAGTGCCGCACCTGGTAGCGGCCATTTACGACCGGCAGGGCGATGGCGCCGCCGGCCTGTTCGAAATTAAGCGCGCGGCCGAGTGCCTGATGCCCGGTGCGCAGGCCCTCCCCGCCGAAGCGCGTCCGTTCGAACATCCGGCGCGCGCCGCCATCGTGTGGAAGGGACAGCCGGTGGGACGCATGTTCGAACTGCATCCCTCGCTGGTGGAAACCGGCCGGGCAGCCATCCTGGATCTCGATCTCCATCTGGTGCGCACACTCAGCGCGAAAGACGTCAAGTATCGGCCCATCCGCCGGTATCCTTCCAGCGCGTTCGATCTTTCCGTGGTCGCCGGTTTGCGCGAGCACGCCGGAAATTTGCAGGCCGCCATCGCCTCCTTCGCCGGTCCGCTGCTGGAATCCGTGCAATTCCTGCGGCAGTACACCGGGACGCAGATCGAAGGCGGCAAGCAGAGCGTCTCCTTCCGCCTCACCGTGGGGTCCGCGGAGCGTACCCTGTCTACCGAAGAGGTGAATGGAATCCGCGCCCGCATCATCGAAGGCATGCGCGGCCTGGGCTACGAATTGCGCGTGTGAGCACCCGCCGCGCCATGCCCGGTGGCTGGGTGAGCCGGCGGCAGTGCGGCATCTGCCGTTGGTGCGGCGCACAGGTGCCCGAAGGCCGCTTCACCTTTTGCGGCGCGGCCTGCGTCCACCAGTGGAAGCTGCGCACCAGTCCCGCCTATCTGCGCCAGCAGGTCTTCGCCCGCGACCGCGGCGTCTGCGCCCGTTGCGGAATCGATACCGAAGCCCTGCGCCGCGACAAACGCAAGCTCGACTACCAGGCTCGCCAGCAATTCGAAAAAGACTGGGGCGGCCGACGCAACCTGTGGGACGCCGACCACATCGTCCCGGTGGCGGAAGGCGGCGGCGAGTGCGACCTGTCCAACATGCGTACCCTCTGCCTCCGCTGCCATCGCCAGGAAACCGCCGGCCTGCGCCGCCGCCTGACAAAACCCGCGTAGCCTACAATGCTGCTCAGTTAGGCACCGGCGCGAATCGCCACAGCGTGGAGCGCATGCCGACGCGCAGGGCGATCATGCGTCCGTTCGGCAGCCACGCCATCGAGACGTAATCACTCGTCTTGTCGAACGGCAAGGGTTGGACACGACCGGTCCGGGTATCCAGCACTGCTGGCGCGGCAAACCACGACTCGTGAATGGAAACCAGGAGGCGGCCGTCCGCGTTCCAGCTACCGGGCGAGAGGTGCAAATACCTTAGCGCATGGGCTGCATCGGCGGGGATTTCTGTCTCCAGCGACCCATCCAGAGGGACGCGAAAAAGCCGCATATTCGGGCTTTCCAGGACGCTGACGAGCAGTGCCCGGCCGGAGGGGTCGGCCACGACGCGATTGCCGGCTCGAACCTCCCGCGCTTGACCACCCGCGGACGGGATCGACCAGATCGTGCCTCCGGTGGCGAAATACAGCGTGCGGCCGTCCGGGGAGGCGGCCAGCGAGACGATTTCGCCCTTGCCTGGGGCGATGCGGCGAGTAATGCGCCCGGTTTCCACCTCCGCGACCGCTATCGTTGCTCGCGGTATAGGACCAATCAGGAACGCGATCTCGCGTGGGCCGACAGCCGTGACGGGTGTCGAAGTTTCCTCCGTGGTCGCGACCATTGCAACCGGCTTCTTCCCTGGCTCCACCATCACCAGGCGTGCGCGATCCGAATAGAGCACCGTCAGGACCACGCGCCCATCCGGCAGGACGGCAAGCAAGTCCGGATCAGACACCTCCGGAAACCGAGCCCACGTTTCCGTCTGATCCAGGTCCAGCGGGCGGCTCACCAGTTCCGCCGGGAGGTCCGTTACGCAGGCATACACGCTTCCGTCGGGGGCAGTATCCAAGCCCCAGACTTCGTGGGTCGTGGTAAACAGAGTTTGGGCCGGCCCGCGTCCGTGGGCGGGGACGGCAAGCACCCGCGTAAACTCTCCAAGCTCCAAAGTGATCAACACGGATTTGCCGTCGCGGCTCACCGCGAAATCGGGTGCGCCGGTGCCCCTCGGGATACTGGGCGCTAGGGGCCGCGTGGCGCCCGTGGCAAGATCCACGACCAGCAGTCTCATGCCGTCCGCTTCCCGCCCCAGCGGCGCTCCATCGATCAAGGCTTCTTTGCCGTCCGGGAATACGCGCGGGTTGGCTAAACTTTGCCCGGGATCGATAACTGCGACGGGCAAATCCTGAACCTGTCCGGTTGCAGGCCACAATCGGAAGAGTTGCCACTCGCGCCTGGAATTCAGCTTCACTGCCAGTAAACTCCCGTCCGGCAGCGCCTCCGGCCGGAATGCCTGGGGGAATACGAGGCGCTCGTCGCCGCCGAGCACTGGCACGCTGTAGATCCCCTGTGGCACGGCCTCGATGCGGTCATAGTATATGGCGGAGCCATCCGGCGCCCACGCGACATTGTTGACGTTCCCATGCTGCCGGCTATGGGTGAGCATCGACCAGTTGCCGGTTTCGGGTTTCATGACGCCGACCTGCGTGTAGCCTTCATCAACGGCGAAGAATCCCACCAGGTTGCCGTCCGGCGAGGGGCGTGGTCTGAACGCAACTTCCGGTCCGCCCAAAAGCTTTCCAGACCAGTTGGTCGACCGCGGTTCCGGAGCCACCAGGCGGTACACGGCAATCGTCAGTACCATCAACGCAATTTCCCCGGCGGCCCCCAGCGTCCAGCGGCGCCATCGCGGCGTTCCGGGCAACTTCGGGGCAGCGCCGCTCTGGCTGCCGCCTTGCGACAGCGCTGCCAGCGCGAACGAGAGATCGCGCGCCGACTGAAACCGGTTGCCGGGATCTTTTTCCAGGCAGTGGTGGACAATCTGCCTCACACCGGGCGGCGCCGTATCCGGCAGCTCCGGCAACTCTTGCTTGAGGATCGCGGTCATGGTTTCCACGGCAGTCTCGCCTTGAAATGCGCGGCGGCCGCTGAGCAGTTCGTACAGAATTACGCCGAAGCTGAAGATATCGGAGCGATGATCGGCTTCCGCGCCGCGAACCTGCTCGGGCGACATGTAGCCCACCGTGCCCATCACCACGCCCGGTTCGGTGCGAACCGTCAGCGTCTCGGTGACTGCGGCGGCCGTTCGCGATACCTTCACCTTCGCCAGACCGAAATCCAGGATTTTGATGCGCCCGTCCCGAGTCAGCATAATGTTGGCGGGTTTCAAATCCCGGTGAACGATCCCGGCAGCGTGCGCGGCAGCGAGCCCGTTCGCCATCTGCACGGCGTAATCCAGGCTCTTCCGCAATCCGGCTGTGCCTGCCCGCAACGGTTCGCCATCGATCAGCTCGGTAACGATATACGATGTGCCGCCTTCCATGCCCACGTCGTAGATGGCGACGATGTTGGGGTGATTGAGGGCCGCCACCGTGTGGGCCTCGAGTTCAAAGCGCTGACGCCGATCCGGATCCGCTGCGATCTCCTGGGGAAGGATCTTCAGTGCGACTTCGCGCTTGAGTCGCAGGTCGCGCGCGCGATATACCTCGCCCATGCCGCCCGCGCCCAACAGAGCGATGACTTCATATGGCCCGAAGCGAGTATTCTTGGCCAGCCCCATAAGCTGTCGAAACAGCCTAGCACACATCGATTGGGTCGCATATTCCCTGGCACGAAC
Organism: Candidatus Sulfopaludibacter sp.; assembly: GCA_031292755.1. Taxonomy (GTDB): domain Bacteria; phylum Acidobacteriota; class Terriglobia; order Bryobacterales; family Bryobacteraceae; genus Sulfopaludibacter. The sequence continues at coordinate 9,456 of JARLGM010000124.1, read as the reverse complement.
CCCCGAATCCTACCCCTCGGCCAGATCCCGCCTGACGCGTAGCGTTTATCTGCGACAGCGGGCGTGTGGTCGGCGAGGATCCGGACAGAACTTCACCGTCCCGGAACCGGACATTCTTTTTCTGTTATCCTCCGTAGCGGGGATCAGCCGGCAAGCGTCCCGAACGCGGGGAGGTGTCTGTGAGTCGCTTTCAACCCGATGGATCGCATACTGTCACACCACGGATCATCGTTCGTGAACCGGAAGAGTTGATTGCATTCATGGCGGCTGTGTTCGGCGCGAAGGGTGATCTTAGTCCAAATCGCCCCGCGGAGATGCGGATCGGCGATTCGGTAGTCATCGTCAGCGACGGCGGAGGACTTCGGGAGCCGATACCTGCGTTTCTTTACGTCTACGTCGAGGACATCGACGCAATTTACCAGCGCGCCATCCAAGCCGGAGCGGAATCGTTGGAGGTTCCCACGGAGATGCCGTATGGCGATCGTCGAGCGATGGTTAAAGATGCCTGGGGAAACCTTTGGCAGATTGCCACCCATAAGGCTGCTGCGCCTGTTTAAGAAATAGCAGCCAAAGAAAGGGGCGCCCTAACTGAGCAGCAGGGTAATCTGGCCGAACGGCTAACCTATGCCACACCCACGTGTTGGCCGAATGCCGCCCGAACTGCCCGCTCCACCGCCCGCTTCACCTCTTCCGGCGATGCCGAACCATCCACCGTATGGATTCCCGATTCGCCATACCAGTCCAGAATCGGGCCCGTCAGTTCGCGGTACGCCCTCAGCCGGTCCCGAATCACCGATTCGTCATCATCCGCGCGCTTGATCAGCGGAGCGCCATCCAGGTCGCAACGCCCGTCCACGTGCGATGGCTGCGACAACCGGTTGTAAATGTGCCCGCATTGGCTGCACTGCCGCCGGGCTGTCAGTCGCGCTACCAGCGCCGCGTCGGGCACGTGCAAGTGGATCACAGCCGGCGCCGGCAGTCCCCGGTCCCTCAGGAGAGCGGAAAACCACTGAGCCTGCGGAACCGTCCGCGGATACCCATCCAGCAGGAATCCCCCCGCACAATCGGATCGCGCGATGCGGTTGGCCACGATGCCGTTCACGATCGAATCGTCCACCAGCCCACCCTTGGCCAGGATCGAACAGGCCATCTTGCCCAGAGGTGTGCCGGCCTTACATTCGGCCCGGAACATCTCGCCGGTCGAAATCGCAGGAATATGAAAACGTTCTGATAAATAAGCGGCTTGCGTCCCTTTGCCGCAGCCAGGAGGGCCGAACAGCAACAAAATCACAATAATCCTCCGGAAACCACATGGCCGGGTAGCTGCATGTAAAACGGAGCCCGGTAAGGGCCAGGTGAATCACCCACCACCTGCCTGACTAGCAGACTAACTTCATACACCCTCTGAGTCAAGGCTATCGGTTGGGATCCAGGTTAACGGATTTGGAGATTTTCCCGTCGCGGTAAAGGTGAAGCTTCTGCCCCCGCCAGTCTACTGTGTCTCCGGTCACCCCCGCCACCCACACGGCAAAGCCGAACAGGTCGCGGAACGGGATCAGCCAGAACCAGGCGGCTGCCTTGCGGTCGCCCAGAATGCCCGCTCCAATCCACACACCGGCCGCCATGCGCAGCGCCAAGGCCGCGGCGCCGGCCCACCACTGTCCCCCGGCGAACGCCACTGCCGCCCAAAATGTGGCATGCGTCACCACGTAACCGTAGTATCCCGAAGGGCGCGAAACGCGGATCGTGCGCGACCACCGCAGTTGATGCCGCCACACCTGCGCCCAACTGCTGCCACCCAGATTGGTCTCCACAACCGGCGCCGCAAAGCGTATCCGATAGCCCAGCCCGCTGATGCGCCGCCCCAGTTGATAATCGTCGGCCAGGTAGTCGGCAATCGCCGCGAATCCGCCGGCCTCCCGCAGCGTCTCGCCGCGCAGCACCATCGTCGAGCCCAAGGCGAATTCGGCCTGGCCCAAGAGCCGTGCCACCAGCACGCTGGGAGCGAACTCCGTCGCGATACCAAGCGCTTCGGCGCGCGCCGCCAGCGAATCGGCCGCCGCCCGGTACAGGCACGTCACCAGCCCCACCTTCTCGCCGGCCAGCGGAGCAATGACGGACCGCAAATAGCCGGGCTCCACTTTAATATCGCTGTCGTTCACCAGCAGCACCGGGTGCCGTGCCGCCGCGGCCAGCGCGCCCAGCACACCCGCTTTCAGGTTCGGCGCAGCCGTGGTGACTACGCGCAGGGAGATCGGCAGCCCCGGAAAATCGCCGCGCAACCGCTCGATATCCGCGATCGCCGGATCCTCGGGATCGCTGACTCCGAATAGAATCTCGAATTCCGGATACTCTTGCGTGGCATGCGACCGGATGGCTTCATAGAAGCGCGGGTCGCGCCCGTGAACCGGTTTCAGAATCGAGACCGCCGGCGCCGCTCCGCCGGCATCCGGCGTTTCCTGCCGGCGCCACTGGAACGCCGCGATCAGCGCAAGCACATAATAGGCAGCGGCGGCCAGGGCGGGAAGCGCGAACAGAATCACAGGGAAACCAGCACCACCCCGCAGATTACCAGCAATGCGCCCGCCCAGCGCAGCCCGTTCACGTGCTCGTTCAGAACGTACCTGGCAAGAATGGTCTCCGCCACGTAGGTCACCGCGGACACCGGCACCGCGAAACTCAGATCGGTGAGCGTCAACAGCTTCAGAAATGCGAAAAAGGAAACCCCCATCGCCGTGAATCCGCCGATCACGAAACGATTGCGCACCACCACCGCCAGCGCACGTCCCAACGCGCTCGGCCGAAAGTCCCGAATCTCCCCGTGGCGCCGCATCCCCATCGCCTGTAGCACCTCGCCGGTGGTTGTGGCCGCCGTCATCACCGCCAGAACAACCCACTTCACGGCGCCACCACCTCGCGATAAGTCGTCTGCGGCGGAGTGCCGCCACTCACCAGCGCCACTCCCGCCATGATCAGCACGATTCCCGCCCAGCGCACCGAGGTGATCCGTTCGTTCAGCAGCACCCGGCCCAGCAGTGCCACCAGCACATAGCCGATGGATGTCACCGGCAATACATAACTCAGGTCCGCCCAACTCAGCAGCGCCATGCGCGATAGCTGCCACGCAAGCAGCAGCACCACGCCGCATGCCACCCAAGGCTGGAACAGGGTCGCTATGTAGTCCAGCGGCCCGGCAATCGACCGCGCCGCGGACATCCCGCGCTTCAGAAAGTAATCGCCGAAAACATTGGTCAGCACCACGATCGTGGCGCAGACCCACGTCTTCACGCGAAGCCGCGCGGATTCCTCCGTCATGCTCGCAGCCTAATCGCCGGAGTGCGCCGCCGCCGGCTTGGCAGCCTTATGGTCCGCCACGAATTTCCTGCGCTTGGAACGGAGCGCCATGTATTCCTTGGCCTCCTTCGTCAGGCGGCGCCGCTCGTCGCCGTTGAACACCGCCTTGCGGACAATTCGCCACACCACCCGCGGGCGGAAGAAATATTCGCCGTAGAACTTCTCCACCCATTCCACCAGTTCCCCGCGATCCAGGCCGGGGTAAATGATGTTCGGAAGCTGGTGGCCCGTCTCGTCGGTCATCGAATCGATGGTGATCAGGTTGTTCTTCTTAACGTAATCGTAGAACTCGGTTCCGGGATACGGATGGGCGATGGATACCTGGATCGTCTCGGTATCCAGCTTCTTGGCGAAATCGATGGTCTTGCGGATGCTGTCGCGCGTTTCGCCGGGCAGCCCGATGATGAAGTCGCCATGCACCACCAGCCCCAGTTTCTTGCAGTTGGCCGTGAACCGCTCCGCCATATCCACCGTGGCGCCCTTCTTGATGTTCTTCAGGATCTGCGGATCGCCCGATTCGTACCCCACAATCAGCAGCCGGCATCCCGCTTCCTTCATCGCTTTCAAAGTGTCGTAATCCGTGGTGACGCGCGAAGTGCAACTCCACGTGAAGTTGAGCGGCTTCAGTTTCTTGCACAACTCGATGGTGCGCTCTTTGCGGTAATTGAAGGTATCGTCGTCGAAGAAAACTTCCTTCATCTGCGGAAACTGCTCGATGGCGTAGCGCACTTCATTCGCCACATCGTCGGAAGAGCGCAGGCGCCACCGGTGTCCCGAGTGTGTCTGGGGCCACAGGCAGAACGTGCACAGCGCCGGACACCCGCGAGAAGTATACAGCGAAACGAATGGATTGAGCAGAAACGGAACGTTGTAGCGCGTGATGTCCAGGTCGCGCTTGTAAACTTTGGTCACCCATGGCAGCTCGTCCAGGTTTTCGATCGCCGGCCCTTCGGGATTGTTGACCACATGCCCGTTCTTGCGGTAGCTCACCCCGGGCAGCTCGTCCAGCGGCTTGCCCTTGGCGTAATCCGCAATCTGGTAATCGAACTCGCGCCGCACTACGAAATCGATGGCCTTGGTGCCCAGCAGCGTCTTATCCGGCTCGGTCGTGACCGGCGGACCGACAAACGCCACCTGCAGCCTCGGGTTGACGTCCTTCATCATCTCCGCCATCTTGACGTCCACGTGAAAGCCCGGAGTGGACGTGTACAGCACCAGAAGTTCGAACTGCCTGGCCATTTCCACCGTCTGTTCGATGGAGATCTTGTGCGGCGGAGCGTCCACCACCTTGCTGTCCGGCAACATCCCGGCCGGGTAGCAGAGCCATACCGGATACCAGTAGGATTCGATTTCGCGCGACGCCGGCCAACGCGAGCTGGCGCCGCCGTCGAAACCTTCGAAGGATGGGGGATTCAGAAACAATGTTCTCATGTAATCTCCTGGGAACCGTTTGCCAGACCGTTATTGATCGAGTTCGCCGGCTACGCTGCCGCCAATGGAAAAATTGCTGAAGGCTACAGTCAGCGCCGCTTTCCCGAATCCGATGGCGTCGAACTGCCAGTCCTCCTCGCGGGTCAGCGAGAGTCCGTCGCGAATCTCAAAATTCCTCACAAATGCCGTCTTCCTGACTAATACCGAGATCTTCTTGACCAAAGCACCGGATTCCCGCAGCGGCAGAAACGTGTCGGCATCGATCCAGAGTTCCCCCCGAAACATGCCCTCTCGCTTTTTGATGGGCGAAACCTGGAAAAGATGCGCCGTGTGACCATCCACCGTGGCCCGCCCCTTGTACTTGAACTTGTAATTTTCCGGGGTTACCGCCAGCGCCGGCGACTGCTCCTGGTGAGCTTCGGCCTCGGCCGTCAAATACCGCAGAATCAGTTGATTCTTGACCGTGCCGTCACCTTCGAAGCGGCGGCGGTCATAGCTGATCAGCCCCAGCGGAGAGATCCGGCGAAGGGCATGAAAGCGCCCTTGTTTCTTCAGCTTCGGGATCGCTCCCTGGATGTCGATATCCATGGAAACCGCCTTCACACGCCCCACCTGGTTTTGCCGCGCCGCGCAATAATTCTGCAGGACAGCATTCCCTTCAGCGGAATTCGGCGCACCGGCAGGCGCCGCGAACAGAGCGGCGGAACAGAGCAGTAACGGGAGAACGCAAAGCTTCAAATACGAAACCCCAAATGTGAGATAAGGCTAGTAAATTCTAAGTTTAACATGCAGAACAAGCCTCCCGCCCCGGCCGGTCCCTTCATTCCGCCCGGAGCGCCGCCGCCGGCTCGATCCGTACCGCCCGCCCGATTCCCGTCAAGGTTGCCTGTAGGTTGACAGAGTAGCTGAAAACTGAGAATTCTCACCGCGGTTCGCGAAAACATCCTACTTGCTTGCCGTGGTTCTTGAAATCATCCTCCATCGCACCGTGTTCGGCGCTACCGAAAGCGATCCTCGGCAGCTCAGTCGCTCCCGAAACCCGCTTTGAAGCACGCGCGAACAGTCGGTCGGAGCCAATTCTTTCGGGCGCTGTATTGTGATCAGACCAACGATTACGTCAGGCCGATGGCGATGGTAAGGTTCACTCGATAGCACCACAGCCGGTCCGACCTTTGTCGTGTCTGCGCCACGAAAGGCGCCAACCACTACGTCGCCGGGCTTCAACGGCCTTCGCGCTCCTGCTGTTCAAATCGTTCGACGGATGCGAGTGTGGCTTCCCGAAGGTCGTCGTCAGACCAGGAATCGGACCACTCGCCCGCGAGATCCGCGAATCGGCCGCCCGCCCACGCGGATACCGCATCTCCCGCAAATCCAGCTTGATGGTGAGCAGGTGCGTGGCGTCGAACCCGCGCTTCTTCCGGTGTGGTGCCGCCCGCGGTCTTCTCTCGCGCGCGCATGGCAAGGTGAAACTCCAGTTCTTTGTCGAGTTCCTCTTCCAGCCGCCCTCCGCGCAGAGAGGAAGCGAAACGTTTGATCCACGACACAGCCACCTCCTAAGCGGGGCGCAGCACCTTGGCAACACCACGCGTGAGCTTTTGCCAGCGCGCCTCTTCCGCCAACAATTGCTTCAGCCCGGCCCGCGTCAGCCGGTAGAATTTCGCCTGCCGGCCCAGTTCCGAAAGCTTCCATTCGGCGCGGATCCAACCGGCCTGTTCGATGCGGTGCAGCGCCGGATACAGCGAGCCTTCTTCCACACGCAGCAGTTCCTCGCTGATGAGCTCGATGTGCGCAGCGATCCCGTAGCCGTGCTTGGGACCATTTTCCAGAGTCTTGAGAATCAGAAGACCGAGCGTGCCCTGCAGCACATCGCTTTTCGGCTTACTCATCCGGCAGCACCTAGACAGCTTGGCATTACTATGCGGTATCCGGCGGCGCCCTGTCAAGACCCCTTGACGCCGGGTGCGCCGTGGCGCATAGTATACCTAGCCGTCTAGAGTATGCGCCTCCTGATCCGGCATTTCTTTGAACGGTTTCTGGATAAAGAATCTCTTTCGCCGCAAGGAGAGCCGGAAGCCAATCTCACCCAGACCCTCGGTTTTCTGGCCGTCCCGGGTGCCTTCATCGTCATCCTCTTCCAGCCCCTCACCTTTCGCGGGTGGGACCTGGCCATGATTCGCTGCTTCTTCGTTTCGTTCTCCATGATCGTGATGGGCTTCCTGGTAGTGTTCGAGTGGGACGCGCTGTTCCCGGACCGCCGCGATTATCAGATCCTCACACCGCTGCCGGTTGGTCTTTGGACGCTGTTTCTCGCAAAAGCGATGGCCTTCGCCCTGTTCCTGGGCGTATTCCTCCTGGACGTCAACTTCTTTTCCGCCCTCATGTGGCCGGGTATCGATAGCGGCAAGGACGTGTTCGGCGCCATGGGCGCGCACCTGGCCATCGTCATGTTGAGCGGCCTGTTCGCTGCCCTGTCCATGGCCGCCGTCCAGGGAGTCCTCATCACCGCGCTCCCCGCCGCGGCATTCCGGCGCGTCTCCATCTGGATGCAGACCCTGCTCATGGGCGCCCTGGTAATGCTGCTGTTCCTTTCTCCGCGGCTGGCATTTTCGCTCGCCGGCCTCGTGAAACATCACAGCCCGTGGATGTATGCGTTCCCCGGATATTGGTTCGCCGGCCTCTACGAGCATTTCCGCCCGGCGGTGAACAACTCCTCCCTGCTGCACCTGGGAGATGTCGCGGTGTGGGCCCTCGCCGTCGCTGCCGGACTCTTCGTGCTCACCTACCTGCCGGGCTACCGCCGTCATGCCCGCAAAATCCTGGAGGCGCCGCAGCCAAATCCTTCCGGCCCTTCGCGCCTGCAACTCGCCCTCACGCGGGCCATCGATCGCCGGATCCTGCGGACGCCCGTGCAGATTGCCGTCTTCCACTTCATCAACCAGACCATCACCCGCAGCATGAAGCACCGCCTGTTTCTGGCCACCTACGCCGGCTGCGGCGGCGCACTTGCCGTGGCGACTTTCGGCAGTCTGCGGCTCCCCTTGACTCTCTCGTTCATTCTGATTTCCGCGCTGCGGGCGGCGTTCAACTTTCCGTCGGAACTCCGCGCCAACTGGGCGTTCCAGGTGAGTGAGAGCCATCATGTACGGGACTGCCTCGCCGCCACGCGAAAATGGATTCTGCTTTGCGCCATCGCTCCGCTTCTCCTCCTACAGGCGGTAGTGGAATTTGCGAGCTTCCCGTGGACCGCGGCGCTCTTTCACCTGGCGTTCGGGTTCGCTCTTTCGGTGCTGCTGATGGAAGTGATGTTCCTGGGCTTCCACAAGGCGCCCTTCACCTGCGCCTATCTGCCCGGCAAGATCAACCTCGTGGGACTCAGCGTCATCTACGTTTTCGGCTTCACCATGTACAGCAACACCATGGCGGAATTGGAAGGCTGGATAGAAAGCCAGCCCCTGGCAATCGCCACTTTCTTCGCCGCTGCCGCCCTGGCGTATGTCGCGCTCACCCGCTGGCGCACCCGGCAGGTGGAAGCAGTAGCCGTGCTCGATTACGAAGATGACGGCGACCCGGCCGTGCGCACTTTGGAGCTTTCGGCCTGAGCCGTGGGAGAACGAACATGCTCGAAATTAAGGGACTGACCAAGTACTACCGCAACGTCGCCGTAGTGGATGACGTAAGCTTCAACGTGCGCGCCGGCGAAGTCACCGGCTATCTCGGACCCAACGGCTCCGGCAAATCCACCACCGTGAAGATGGTCACCACCCTGCTCCAGCCAAGCCGCGGCCACGTGCTGCTGGACGGGCGCGATATTCGCGAAGATCTCGCCGCCTTCAAGCAGCGCCTGGGATATGTGCCGGAAGAGCCGGTCCTCTATTCCTACATGACCGGGCTCGAATATCTCCAGTTGATGGGGCGCCTCCGCCGTTTGCCCGAACACTTGGTGGAACGGAAAGCCAATGAACTGCTGGAGCTTTTCTCCCTCCATTCGTACCGTCATGCGCCCATCTCCGCATACTCCAAGGGCATGAAGCAGCGCGTGCTGATCTCCGCCGCTCTCCTGCACAATCCGGACGTGCTGATTCTGGACGAGCCCCTTTCCGGCATCGACGTCACGTCGGCGCAACTCTTCCAGCACCTGCTGACCGAACTCGCCCGCCAGGGCAAAATCATTCTCTACATCTCCCACGTGCTCGAAGTAGTCGAAAAAGTTTGCGCGCAGGTAGTGATCATTTACAAAGGAAAAATCCGCGCCGCCGATTCCGTGGAACGCCTCCGCGACCTGATGAATCTTCCCTCGCTGGTCGAGATCTTCTCCCAACTCGCCGAAGAGCGCGACCTCGCCCAGGTTGCCCGCGACATTGTCTCCGTCATGGCCGCTCCGCGGTGAGTCACACCATTGCGAACGTTCCTTTCCACTTACAACAAACCACTTACTCGCGCTCGCCCCGGGAATCCATAACTTCGTATGATCCAATATAACTGGAGGAAGAAGTATGTCAGATATGTCAGATATGTCAGATCGGTTGCCGGAACCGAAGCCGCGCGATGCCCGCGCCTTGAACGCCTACCGGCACGGCCTCACCGGCCAGGTCCTCATCCTCACCCCCGAGGACGAAGTAGCCTACAAGGCCCACTGCCAAACCATCCACCAGACCCTGGCCCCCGTCGGCG
>JARLGM010000123.1 GCA_031292755.1 Candidatus Sulfopaludibacter sp. | reverse complement strand
GCGCGGCCGCGAGACCATGGAGCAGCACGTGCTGCGCTGCTGGCACTGCATCGATCGCTTCAGCCGCATGGTGGAAGTGGTGGAGTTGATTCGCGGCGTCCAGCCGCTGACAGAGGAAGAGGCCGCGCCGTTCCGCAAACTGCTCGGAGTGGACCTGCCTAAGAAATCCCTCTGGAGACGCTTTGCAGGATAGGCCGCCGCGGCGCCTGGCTGAATGGCTTGATGCAGGATGCCCGCTATGGGCAAACTGTACGGCACCAATCCATTCAATCCCGTTGTGACGCTCACAACCGTGCTGGCGCTGGTGGCATCGCCGGTCCCGGACTTTCGGGCGAGTTCGCCATGCGATGCGTGGCGAACCGAATAGGGTATTCTTGTTCCGGGGAGCGCTTCATGTTGCTTCAGGACCTGACTTTTGCGGCGCGCACGTGGCGCAAGAGTCCCGCATTCGCCGCCGCGGCGATCTGCACTCTGGCGCTGGGCGTGGGTGCGAATACGGCCATCTTCAGCGCCATCGATGAAGTGCTGCTGCGGCCGCTGCCGGTGCCGCAGGCGGACCGCCTGGCCGCGGTCTACCGTTTCAATCAGAAGACCGCGAAATATCTTTCCACCTCTTATCCCGTCTACCAGCAGATGCGCGAGGGCGCGCGTTCTTTCGAATCGCTCTCCGCCTACGTGCGCCTGCAGTTCAATCTCACCGTGGACGGGCACGCCGAGCGGGTTCCCGTGGAGGCCGTGACCGGCAACTATTTCGACATGATGAAACTGGCCCCGGCGGCCGGCCGCGCCCTGCGCAAGGACGATGACGCCGCGGTCATGCTCGGCGAAGACCTGTGGCGTGCGCGCTTCCATGCGGACCCCTCGCTCATCGGCCGCAGCGTTACGCTCGAAGATCTGCCCTTCGTGGTGGCTGGAATCGTGCCGCGCGCTTTTCACGGTCCTAATATGAACTGGGGCGAGCCACCTCAGATCTGGATGCCGGTGCGCGCCACTCTGCTGCTCCTGCCCTCGTTCCGCGCCCTGGACATTCTGCACCAGAAACAGGTGGAGTGGCTGCTGGTGATCGGACGGCTGCGGCCGGGCGTTTCCATCGCGACGGCCCAGGCCGAACTGCGGACCCTGGGCACGGACCCCGGCGTCACCACGGCAGTTTTTCCGGCCAGCAATGCGAAATTCTGGCCGGCGTATCGCAGTTCGATCGGCGCGTGGATGGCCATATTCGCGGCAGCGGCTGGCCTGGTGCTCCTGCTGGCCTGCGCCAACCTTTCTAATCTGCTGCTGGAACGGGCGCTGGGGCGGCGGCGCGAGATCGCCATCCGGCTGGCTCTGGGCGCGGGCCGCGGGCGCATCGTGCGCCAGTTGCTCACAGAGAATCTGCTACTGGCCGTGCCGGGTTTTGGGGCCGCACTGTTAGTGGCGCAGGGGCTGCAAAAGTTGATGCTGGGGTTCCCCAATGCTTTCGGAATCAGGCTGGCCATGGAGATGACGGTGGAAAGCCGCGTGCTGCTCTTCTGCTTCGTGCTGTCCATGGCTGCGTCGGCGCTATTCGGCATGGCGCCCGCGATGCAGGCCACGCGCCATGACGTGCTGCCGGCGCTGAAGGAGTCCGGCAACACCACGGCGGCTTCCGGGCAGGCCTGGCTGCGGGGCGCTCTGGTGGTGGCACAGGTCGCATTCAGTATGATCCTGCTGGTGGCGGGCGGCCTCTTCGGCCGCAGCCTGTTGCGCGCCTACTCGCTGGACCTGGGATTTCGCAGCGATCACCTGGTGGCCATGAGTTTCAGCCTCCCCATGCAGGTGAGCGGGGATCGTGAGCAGGAGTTCTACCAGCAGATGCTGCGGCAGATGGCCGGAGTGCGCGGCGTGGAGTCGGCTACATTCGCGGCGGAGATGCCGCTCAGTCCAGTGCATTCGCCGGGACGGGTGGGGACGCTCGCGGTGAACTATAACATGGTGGGGCCGGACTACCTGCGGACCATGGGGCTGGTAGTGCTGGCCGGCCGGGATTTCGCGGCGCGCGATGACAAAAGCGCGCCCAAAATCGCCATCGTCAACCAGACGCTCGCGCGCACACTCTGGGGCGAAGCCAATCCGGTAGGCCGCGTGGTCGAGTTCCAGGATCGTCCCGGACGCATCACGCCGGTGCAAGTCGTCGGGCTGGCGCGAGACTCGCGCTACGAATCGGTATGGGAAACCGGCGAGCCGTACCTGTATCTTCCCGCGGCCGAATGGCAGCGGCCGGTGGCGAATTTCTTACTGCGCACGGCCGCGCCGCCGCAGGGAATCATGGCCGCGGTGCGCAGGCAGTGGGAAGCGGCCGCCCCGCAAGCGCCGCTGTACGGCATGACGACGGGCGAAGCGCTGCTGGCAGCGGCCGTAGCGCCGCAGCGTCTGGCCGCCATGCTGCTGGGGGCATTCGGGGTGCTGGCGATCTGCCTGGCCACCGTGGGACTGTACAGTGTGATGGCATTTTCGGTGGCGCAGCGGACCCGGGAAATCGGCATTCGCCTGGCCATCGGCGCCCGTCCGGCGAGTGTGCTGCGCGACGTGTTTCGCAGCGCCCTGGCGATGGCCGCGCTGGGATTGGCGCTGGGCGCGGCGGCATGTCTGGCGGTGATGCGGTTGCTGGCCTCGCAGGTCCGCGACGTTTCGCCCTACGATGCGCTCACGTTCGCCGGGGTGACTCTGCTGCTGTCGGCAGTCTCGGCCGCGGCGGCGCTGGCGCCGGCCCTGCGGGCCTCGCGTGTGGACCCCGCGCAGGCGTTACGGGGCGAGTGAATTTGAGACTACAATAGTCACATGGTGAGGACGTTGCGCGAGAGCAAGGCGAAACTCTCGGAACTGGTGGACGCGGCGAGCCGTGGTGAAGATGTTCTCATTACCGTTCGGGGCAAGGTAAAGGCGCGCCTGACCAAGGTCGTGGATTCGGACACCCCAATCGACGGTGAACAGTGGGCACACGAGTTGCGTGCATTTCGACGCACGGTAACCCGCCCCTCCAAGCCTGGGCTGAGCGTCGAGCGGATTCTCACCGGGGTTCGGGAAGATCGGTTCTGATTCTTGCTCTATTGGGACACTTCGGCGTTGCTCAAGTTGTACGTGACGGAAGAGGATTCCTCTCAATTTACCCGGTTGATGGCGAGTTCCAATGAGGCCATCGCGACATCGACGATTGTGGAGGCCGAGATTCTCTGTGCGGTATACAGGAAGGAATCCGCGGGCGGCTTAAAGAGTGGCGGGGCGGCAGCCGTGCTGGAGAGATTCCAGAAGGATTGCAGGGCGGGACGGATAGTCCGGATTTCATACAGCGAGGAAGTGATCATTGGCGCCCGCCAGATTGTCCGGTTGGCCTTCGGCGGCCACGGGCCGGTGATGCTTCGGGCACTTGACGCGATCCATTTGGCGTCCGCGGTCGCGATTCGCGCTCGTGCCATTGTGGCTACTGATCTGCGCTTGCGGGAAATGGCGTCGAAGGCCGGGATCGCGGTCTTGCCGGCGTTATCGTGAGCGCACCGAACAGGCCGTCGTTATGAGGTGAGTGAACACAAATGAATAAGGCTCTAACGGGTCTTGGATGGATTCTTGTTTCGATGGTCATCTGCCCGGCCGTCGCCGCCGATTATAATCAAATCAAATCCTTCTATGAATCAGTAATCCGTACCGACGACAGTGCCCTCGCCGAAAAGCAGGTCGCACTGAGCGCGATGGAGGATGACATCAAGGCTCTTACGCCAGATGAAATCAGGCTCCTTCTACCCATTGCCGCAGGGTGCTGGCGGTCTGAAAGATCGACCATTTGTGGTGCGGGCCTCGTCCTGCTCGTACCAATTTCGTTGCGGCCGGACAGCGAAGCGCTTCTGGAACCTTACGTCGAGAGTTTGATCGGCCTGCTGACTGCGCCAGAACCTGGCATACGGAAGGGAGCGGTGTATTTGCTTGGCGCCACACAGCCCGCAGCATCTTTTGAGGCGATGACCGCACTAATCGCCCACTTGAGCGACCAAAAGAACTCCGCCGACGAGCTTCGCATGAACGTTGCTGCTGTTTTAGGTTCTCATCCCTCCGACGCGGGAACGATTCACGCCGTTCTGGCTGCCGTCGAGCAGCGGCCCGAATTCAAAATTAAGGGGGCCACGATCCAGATGCTTGGCTTATACACCATCATCAATGATAAGGCTCTTGGATTTATCCGCTCAGGCCTGAGCGGCGATGATCGCCACCTTCGCGAAAGTGCCATTGATGCCGTAGAACGGCTGCCGAAGGCTGTGCGAAGCACCTTCAGGCGGGATTTGCAGCATATTACAGACGATCCGTCGGAATCACCCGAGGTGCGATCAAGAGCTGCCCCGGTCCTCAATTGACGACGACTTGGGACGCTAAAGTACGAAAAAGACGGCAGATGAAGTTGACGTTTGACGATACTTGCACTTTTCCATCCACTTCGGTATGATTGAGAGGTTTCGCGAGAACAGCTTTCTGCCCTTGTGCTACCACCCGTCTGTGGCGGGTCCGGCCGGGGGTGAGGCCCCGAGGTTTCACCGGTTACGCCGAATGAAACATGGGCCTGTCCGATAGCAAGTAATCCTCGCTGTCCGCAGCCTGTAGTTTCGGGTTGCACCACTAGTTTAGAAGTTTTTGCCGCAAAGAGGAAATTCGTGCCGACGTTTAACCAACTTGTGCGTAATGGGCGGAAGCCGCCACGCTGGAAAACCTCCAGCCCCGCGCTGGAAGCGTGCCCTCAGAAGCGTGGAGTTTGCACGCGTGTTTATACTTCCACCCCGAAGAAGCCCAATTCCGCGTTGCGAAAAGTGGCCCGCGTGCGGCTCACCAACGGGATCGAAGTCACCACGTATATTCCGGGCGTCGGACATAACCTGCAGGAGCACTCCATCGTGCTGATCCGCGGCGGCCGCGTGAAGGATCTTCCCGGCGTGCGCTATCACGTGATCCGCGGCGCGCTGGATACCGCCGGTGTGGCGAATCGGAAGCAGGGCAGAAGCAAATACGGAGCCAAAAGGCCGAAATCGTAGGAACGTATGCCGCGAAGAAGAAGAGCAGTCATTCGTGAAGTATTGCCGGATCCGGTCTACAATTCCACGCTTGTCGAGAAGTTCGTGAACTCGATGATGTGGGAAGGCAAGAAGAACACCGCGCAAGGGATCTTCTACCAGGCCATGGACAAATTGCGGGAGCGCACCAGCGACGACCCGCTCAAGGCCTTCAAGAAGGCCGTGGAAAATGCCAAGCCGCTGCTCGAAGTGAAGACGCGGCGCGTGGGCGGCGCGAACTACCAGGTGCCGATCGAGGTCCCGCAGAATCGCCGGACTTCGCTGGCCATGCGCTGGATCATCACGCAGGCGCGGACCCGCCCCGAAAAGGGGATGTCCGAAAAGCTGGCCAACGAATTGAACGATGCCGCGAACCTGCGCGGCGGAGCGATCAAGAAGAGAGACGATGTGCACCGGATGGCCGAAGCTAATAAGGCTTTTGCGCATTACCGGTGGTAATTGAGTTCATAGAGAAAGGGAATTTGGCGGCGGCTTAGCGATAGCCGGTTGCTGAAAGCAGAGAGCTGAAAGCTTTTTTATGGCAAGAACGACCCCACTTGAGAGGATGAGGAACATCGGCATCGCGGCCCATATCGATGCCGGTAAAACCACAACCACGGAGCGCATCCTTTACTATACCGGCCGTTCGCACAAGATTGGCGAAGTCCATGAGGGCACTGCCACCATGGACTGGATGGAACAGGAACAGGAGCGCGGCATCACCATCACGTCGGCGGCCACCACCTGCTTCTGGCGGGACATGCAGATCAACATCATCGACACCCCCGGCCACGTGGATTTCACGGCCGAGGTGGAGCGCTCTCTGCGCGTGCTCGATGGCGCCGTGGCGGTGTTTGACGCCGTGGCCGGCGTGCAGCCGCAATCGGAGACGGTGTGGCGGCAGGCCGATAAATACCGGGTGCCCCGGATCTGCTTCATCAATAAGATGGACCGGGTGGGCGCCGATTTCTACCGCTCCGTCGATACCATTGTGGACCGCCTGAAAGCCAAGCCGGTGCCGATTCAGATTCCGGTGGGCGCCGAGGATCAGTTCAAGGGCGTGGTCGACCTGGTGTCCATGAAGGCCACCATCTGGCGCGATGAGACCCTGGGCGCGCAGTTCGACATCGTGGATATTCCGGAGGACCTGGCGGAAAAGGCTCAGGCATACCGTGAGCAGATGATCGAAGCGGTTTCCGAATTCGACGATACCCTGTTTGAGAAGTTCATTAACGGCGAATCCCTGACCAACGATGAGATCCGGGCCGGAATCCGCAAGGCCACCATCGGCCTGAAGATTTTCCCGGTGATCTGCGGCTCGGCGTTCAAGAACAAGGGTGTGCAGACCATGATGGATGCGGTGGTGGATTACCTGCCCTCGCCTCTGGACATCCCGCCGGTGCAGGGCATCGACATCGACAATCCGGAAATCAAAATATTCCGTAAGCCGTCCGACGACGAGCCTTTCGCGGCGCTGGTTTTCAAGATCATGACCGATCCGTACTCCGGCCAGCTCGCCTTCTTCCGGGTGTACTCGGGCAAGATGAGCGCCGGCGAATCGGTATTCAACGTGGCCAAGGGGCGTAAAGAGCGCGTGGGACGCCTGATGCGCATGCACGCCAACAAGCGGGAAGATATCACCGAAATTCTGGCGGGCGATATCTGCGCCGCGGTGGGGCTGCGCACCATCTCCACGGGAGATACCATCTGCGATGAGGAGCATCCGGTAGCCCTCGAAAAGATCGATTTCCCGACCCCCGTGATTCAGCTTGCGGTGGAACCGAAGACCAAGGCGGACCAGGAAAAGCTGGGTATGGCCATCGCCAAACTGGCGCAGGAAGATCCTACTTTCAAGGTCAACACGGATCCGGAAACGGGACAGACCATCCTTTCGGGAATGGGCGAGCTGCACCTGGAAATCATCGTGGACCGCATGATGCGCGAATTCGGCGTGGCGGCCAATGTGGGCAAGCCGCAGGTGGCATATCGCGAGACCATCCGGCAGATGGCGGAAGCCGATTACACCCACAAAAAGCAGACCGGCGGCAGCGGGCAGTACGCGCGCACCAAGCTGCGCGTGGAACCCAACCCGGGCAAAGGCTACGAGTTCGAAAACGAGATCAAGGGCGGAAATATTCCGAAGGAATTCATCCCGGCGATCGGTAAAGGCGTGGTGGAAGCGTTGGAAGGCGGCATTCTGGCGGGCTTCCCCATGGTGGACCTGAAGGTCACGGTGTACGACGGCGACTATCACGAAGTGGATTCTTCGGAAATGGCGTTCAAGATCTGCGGTTCGATCTGCGTCAAGGAAGCCTGCCGCAAGGCCAAGCCGGTGCTCCTGGAGCCGGTGATGGCGGTGGAAGTGGTGGTGCCGGATGAATATATGGGAACCGTGAACGGCGATCTGATCTCGCGCCGCGGACAATTGGAAGGCACGGAAATCCAGGGCACGACGCAGATGATCCGGGCCAGTGTCCCGCTCAGCGAAATGTTCGGATATGCGACTGAACTGCGCTCGCGGACGCAGGGCCGGGGCAGCTTCACAATGCACTTCTCGCGTTACGAAGAAGTGCCCAAGTCGGTGGCGGAAGAAATTGTCAGCCGGGTCCAAGGGAAAGTAACGAAGTAGGCATTCATAAGGAGATTGGTGGCATATGGCAAAGGAAAAATTTGACCGCAGCAAGCCGCACGTCAATATCGGGACGATCGGACACATCGATCACGGCAAGACGACCCTGACGGCGGCCATCACAAAAGTGCTGGCCAAGCACAATCCGAAAGTGAAATTCCGGAGCTTCGATTCGATCGATAACGCGCCGGAGGAAAAAGCCCGCGGAATCACGATCGCGGTGGCGCACGTGGAGTACGAGACCGCCAAGCGGCATTACGCCCACGTGGATTGCCCCGGCCACGCCGACTATATCAAGAACATGATCACCGGGGCGGCGCAGATGGATGGCGCCATCGTGGTGGTGGCGGCGACCGACGGTCCCATGCCCCAGACCCGCGAGCACATTCTGCTGGCGCGGCAGGTGGGCGTGCCGTATATCGTGGTGGCCATGAACAAAGTGGACATGGTGGACGATCCGGAACTGCTGGACCTGGTGGAACTGGAAGTTCGCGAGCTTTTGAAGAACTACCAGTTTCCGGGCGACGATCTGCCGGTGATTCGCGTGTCGGCGCTGGGTGCGCTGAATGGCGAGCCGCAGTGGGAAAAGACGATCGACGAGCTGATGGAAGCGGTGGACAGCTACATTCCGATGCCGGAGCGCGTGATCGACAAGCCGTTCATCATGCCGATCGAAGACATTTTCTCGATCCAGGGGCGCGGCACGGTGGTGACGGGGCGCATTGAGCGCGGGATCTGCAAAGTCGGCGAGGAAATGGAAATCGTAGGCTTCCGGCCGACGCGCAAGACGGTAGTGACGGGCGTGGAAATGTTCAAGAAGTTGCTGGATCAGGGGATGGCCGGCGACAACGTAGGCCTGCTGCTGCGCGGAGTGGAAAAAGACGAAGTCGAGCGCGGGCAGGTGATTTCGAAGCCCGGGACGATCACGCCGCACACCAATTTTAAAGGTGAAGTGTATGTACTGAGCAAGGAAGAAGGCGGGCGACATACGCCGTTCTTCAAGGGATACCGGCCGCAGTTCTATTTCCGCACGACGGACGTGACGGGAGTGGCGCAGTTGCCGGAGGGCACGGAAATGGTGATGCCCGGGGACAACGTGCAGTTGAATGTGGAACTGATCACGCCCGTGGCCATGGACAAAGGGTTGCGCTTCGCCATTCGCGAAGGCGGCCGCACGGTGGGCGCCGGCACGGTGTCCGAGATCATTAAGTAGGAGTAAGCAATGCCTCGCGATATCATCACGTTCCAATGCACCGAGTGCAAAAACCGGAACTATTCCAGCACCAAGAACAAGAAGACCACAACTGAGCGGCTGGAGATGAAGAAATTCTGCCGCCACTGCCGCAAGCACCAGCCGCACAAGGAAATCAAGTAGAATAGGTGGATGGCCCCCTGTGGAATGGGGGCCGCTCGCCGTGTGCGAGAAACGACTAGGGGCGTAGGTTTAACGGCAGACCAGCGGTCTCCAAAACCGCGAGTGGGGGTTCGAATCCCTCCGCCCCTGCCAGCTTTTCCCCGCACAGTTTGGGAGTAGGATTTCATGGCCGAAGAGAAGAAGAACTGGATTCAGGGCGTCAAGGATTATTACAACGAGCTGCGGCTGGAAATGCGCCGCGTCACGTGGCCCAATCGCAAACAGGTGGAAAGCACCACGGCGGTGGTGATCGTATCGGTGTTCGCGTTCGCGGGGTACTTCGCCATTGTGGATGCGATCCTGTCGCGCGGCGTCACCGGAGTCCTAACCTTCTTCGCCGGGAAGTAGACGTCATATGGCAGCCGACGACAACGACAGCATCGACGAGCAAGAGGGGCAGGAACCGGAACCCGAAGAGCAGGCCGTCGAAGAGACGGTGTCTGAAGCGGTTGCACCGGAAGAACCCGCCGCCGGGGGGTATGACGAATCGTCCCCCAAAAAATGGTACATCATCCACACCTATTCGGGATTTGAAAACAAGGTGGCGGAATCGCTGAAGACACGCGCCGATGCCTTCGGTTTCGCGGACAAGATCGGGCAGGTTCTGATCCCCACCGAAGAAGTAGTGGAACTGCGCAATGGCAAGAAAGTCACCAGCAAACGGCTGGTGTATCCGGGCTACGTGCTGGTGGAAATGGAAATGAACGACGCCCTGTGGCATGAAGTGAAGAATACGCCGCGGGTGACCGGTTTTGTGGGCGGCGGCAATGCGCCGGTGCCGCTGAGCGCGGATGAAGTCAATTCCATTCTCTACCGGCAGCAATCGTCGGCGGAGCGGCCGCGCCCGAAGATGACCTTCGAGAAGAACGATTCGGTGCGGATCGTCGACGGGCCGTTCGCGAACTTCTCCGGCAAAGTAGACGAAATCAATGCCGAACGGGGAACTCTGCGGGTGATGGTGACCATTTTCGGTCGTGCCACGCCGGTGGAACTCGAGTTTCTGCAAGTGGAAAAGGTTTAGAAGGATTTGATATCGTATGGCAAAGAAAGTTACCGCTCAGGTTAAGCTGCAAATTCCGGCCGGGAAGGCCACCCCCGCGCCTCCGGTTGGAACCGCGCTTGGTCCGCAGGGCGTCAATATCATGGACTTCTGCAAGGCGTTCAACGCCAAGACGTCCGCGAAAGACCAGGAAGGCCTGATTATTCCGGTGGTGATCACGATTTTTTCGGATCGCTCGTTCACCTTCATCACCAAGACTCCGCCGGTGCCGGTGTTGATCAAGCGCGCGGTGAACCTGGCCAAGGGCTCAGCCGAGCCGCACAAGACTAAAGTCGGCAAGATCACGCAGAAGCAAGTGGAAGAGATCGCCAAGATCAAGATGCCCGACCTGAACTGTTTCGATCTGGAATCGGCGATGAATTCGGTCCGTGGTACGGCCCGCAGCATGGGCGTCGACGTCGTTTAGTTGGTCTGGAAATTTGACTCCGGCGTTACGGTTTGAAAAAATGGAGTCTCCTGCCTTAGTAATGCGGATGTGGCGGAATTGGCAGACGCGCTAGATTCAGGTTCTAGTTCTCGCAAGGGAGTGAAGGTTCAAGTCCTTTCATCCGCACCAAATATTTTAAATTCAATGGTTTACGGCGATAAAATGGGGCCGGTTTTGGCCCCATTTTGGTATGCCGAGTGAAGACAGTCCAATTCCAGTTCCCGCGCATCCTAGGTGGGGATACGCCCGCGATGCGGGAAAGACTGATGCACGCGCCGCCAATGGCCCGCGCTCGAGCCATGTTCGCCTGGCACGCTCCGTTTCAGGCAGTGTCGCAGGGGAAATGGAGCACCACGCGATAGGTACCGCCGACGCTGCCGGCCTCCAGCGATGCCGCTTCGCCGTAGCGGACCTGCAAGCGGCGGCGGACGTGAGCCAGGCCGAGTCCGTTCTTGCGCGGCGGCGGCATGTCCGGGTCGAAGGCATTCTCTACCGCAATGGTCACGCCGGAAGCGGCACGAGTGGCCGAAACGCGCACGGCGCCGCCTTCGACAAGGCCCGCGATCCCATGTTTCACGGCATTCTCCACCAGAGGTTGCAGCATGAGGGCGGGAACCATGCATTCCTCGCACGCGGCTTCGATCTGCTCTTCCACCCGCAGGCGTTCGCCGAAGCGCACCCGCTCCACTTCCAGGTAGTTCCGCGCCAGGGCCAGTTCGTCGTGAAGCGGAATGCTCTCACGGTCGGTCAAGCCCAGGCTGCTGCGCAGGAAATCGGACAGGCGAATGCACATTTCGCGGGCGCGGTTGCCGTCTATGGTGGCCAGCGCGGCAATGGAATGCAAGCTATTAAAGAGAAAGTGCGGATTGATCTGCATCTTCAGGGCGCGCAATTCGGCCTCGCGAGCCAGCGCGCCCGCTTCCACGGCGCGGCGCTGAGCCTCGCGGCCCTGTTCGGCGCTCAGGGCGGTATAGTGCAGACCTGCCGAGAGCAGGTACAGCACAAAGCCCATACCGAATAGCAGCGGCAGAACGCCTGACAGTTTCTGGTCAACGCCTTCCAGTCCGTGAATGGACGAGAGCAGCGAAGCCGTGACCCAGGCGGCGCCTGCCAGAACCAGGCTGCCGGCCGCGGCAGCGACCGTCCAGGTGGCGGCCAGGCTGGTGACTCCGGCCAGCCCGAGGGGACGCGTCCGGCAGATGTACCAGGGGGACAGGCAGACGAAGGCGTACACCAGGCACGCCGGCCCCAGAACGCCGGCGGCCTCGGTTACCGGCATGCGTCCGGAGGCCCAGGCGATGGCTACCAGCAGGGCCAGGATGGGTGTCCACGCCAGCAGGTACAGCAGCAGCCGCCGGCGCGCCAGAAGGGGATGCATGGCAGCCTACTTGTTTTTGATTTCCACGCCCCCGAAAACGGCCGAGCCTCTCACGATCAGCCGCTTGGGATTGGGCACCAGCACCGGGTCCGGAGCCTTGGTGCTGTTGATGACGCCGCCGAAGACCGCGGTGGCTTTGATCACCACCAGCCAGGTGTCGGGCACTTTCACTTCCGCCCCGCCCAACACCGCATCGATCTTCAGCACGGCTTCGTCGCCGGCCATGTGGGAGCCGCGCAGATCGATTTCGATGCCGCCGAAGACCGTCTCATACCGGCCGCCGTCGAATTCCTGCCCGTAAAAGCTGCGGGTGGCCGATCCGAAAACGGTCGATTCCCTGGGACGGCCGTGGAACCCGAAGAAATCCCGGTGGTGACGTTCGGCCTTGGCTTGCAGCGCACCCATGTTCCAACGCGTGCGATCCAATAACATCAGCAGCCCCGCGCCGATCAGAGCGAGCGGCCACACCTGGTTCCAGGTGATTTCGAGGAATCCCAGGTTGCGGGCAAGCAGCAACGCCCCCACCGCGACAAACGCTCCGCCCATGGACTTGCCGAAGGTTTCGGCGGAATCCACCAGCAGCAAGATCCCTACCGCTACCAGGATGCCGGGCCAGTAGCGCAGCACTTCGCGTACGGGAAGAATATGCAAATTATTGAGGAAGAACAGAGCACCCACGGCGATCAAAACAATCGCCGGGACCATCCGCTCCACTCCGTTCCAATCCGATCTGTGTCCTTGGTTTTCCGGTTGCATAGGTTCAGCGTAGAGCGGCGGTCGCGGAGAATCCCGCCGTTTTCGGCGAACGGCGGGTGGTTACCGGCGAACGGAGGCGCCGGCTTCCGGTACCGGTGAAAGCAGCACGGAGGCCATCTTGCGCATGAACTCGGCCTCCGAAAAGCGGCGTGCGTGGGCCTGGAGTTCCGCCGGCCGAATGTCCGGCTCGAGCGCTTCGAACTCGCGCAGGGCGGCGGAAAGCGAGGCTTCGGTGGGTTCCCGGAAGAAGACGCCGCCGTAGGAGGGGACGGTCTCCAGGGCACCGCCACGGCCGAGGGCGATCACCGGCTTTCCGCTCGCCAGCGCTTCCACCGCGGTGATGCCGAAATCCTCTTCGCCGGGCAGCAGGAGGGCGCGGCAGCGAGCGTATAACTCGTGCAGCGTGCCATCGGAGACGCGGCCCAGGAACTCCACGTTGCTGAAAGCCATGCGGCGTAGCCGGCGCAGTTCCGGACCGCCGCCGGCGATGCGGAGACGCCGGCCGCTACGCGAAAAGGCGCGCACCGCAATGTCGATCTGCTTGTATGGAACCAGCTCGGAAACGATCAGGAAGTAGTCCTCCGGCGGTTGCCATGTGAACGCGTCCACAGCCACCGGCGGGTGGATCACGTCGGCTTCGCGGCGCCAGGTTTTCCAGATGCGCGTCTGGACGTTGTGACTGTTGGCGATGAAGCGGTCTACACGCGCGGCCGAAGCGTAGTCCCAGAGCCGCAAATAGTTGCTCAGCGGCGCCATGGCGGCCCGCTTCAGGCGCGAACGCGTCCATTCGTTGCGGTAGGCCGGATACAGGTCCCACAGATACCGCATGGGAGTGTGGCAATAGCAGATGTGCCGCGCGGTGGAAGGCGCGATCACGCCCTTGGCCGGTCCCGATTCGCTGCTCACCACCAGGTCGTAGGCGCGGAGATCGAAGGCTTCGAGGGCCATCGGCATGAGCGGCAACAGTGAACGATGCCAGCGCCGCAGCGGATTGAGGGACGACGTGGCGATCTTGTGGCGGCGCACTTCGGGACTCAGGGTAGCGGGGTCGCAGAACAGGGTAAAGATGTCCGCGCCGGGTAACAGGCGGCAGAGCGCATCCAGAACTTTTTCGCCGCCTCTCCGGTTGAGCAGCCAATAATGGACAATGGCGGTGCGCATTCGATAATTAGCTTACGCCCTTTCCGGTCCGCCGGGAGGGGCCGCCAAGAGTTTTACCACTGTAAAGGTAATAGGCGTGTTATCAGTTGTTTGTGAGCACATTGAGCGCCGTGAAAAACAATTTTTACGATCCGCTGTTGCATGACGTGGAGCTGCCTCTGGAGGGCGCATACTATCCGCTGGGATTCCGCGTCAGGGTGCTCAGCAACTCGCCCGATGTGCAGGCCGCGGCGCAGGAGAGTTGGAACTGGTACGCGCCGGAATTCGACCGGCCGCCGCTGGAAGTCCGCATCATTGTGCGAGCGGAGGGCGAACTGGCGCCGGAGCCAACGTTTCTTTCGCAGGCGCACATCCTCACGGTGGTTTCGGACCGGGACAATTTTGCCTGTGTGGATTTCAAGTCGGGATTCGCTTACGCCTTCGTTTCGCGGAAAACGGCCGCGGATCACGCCTGGCTCCGCTGGTTCTTTCTGGAGCCCCTGGTTTACTGCCTGCTGGCGCAATCGTATACCATGCCGATGCACGCCGCCTGTATTGCCTGGGGCGGGCGCGGCATTCTGCTGAGCGGACCTTCGGGCGCGGGCAAAAGTACGCTGGCCTTCGCCTGCGCGCGGGCGGGGTGGACGTTTGTGGCGGATGACGCTACCTCGCTCTTGCAGGAAAGCGAGGATCGCGTGGTCATCGGCAAGCCGCACCAGGTGCGTGTGCGCGACGATGCGCCGCGCCTGTTTCCCGAACTGGAAGGGCATTGCACCCGGGCGCGTCCCAACGGCAAGCTTTCCATCGAAATTCCGATGGAGGCATTTCCGGAGATTCAGACGGCGCTGCACTGCCGCATCGAAGCCATCGTATTCCTGGACCGGCGGCGCGGAACGCCGGGATTGGAGGCGGCGCCGGCCGAAGAGACCGCCGAAGCACTCCTCGCCGAGATGCCATCGTACGGACACGAGGTGCGAAGCCGCCACGAGCGAGCCGTGAGGAGACTGCTGGAGGTGCCCGCCTACCGGCTGCGCTACGAGCGACTGGAGCACGCCGTGGAATTGCTGGACGGGCTGAAGAATGTTTGGGCCGCAGATGAACGCAGATGAAAGCCGATAAGTAACAGGGACAAGAATTGAACAAATTACTACTTGCTCTGATTTGTCTGCCCGCCTTCGGGCAGATTGCTTCTTCGAATCTGTCGGGAACGGTGACGGACCAATCCGGCGCGTTAGTTTCCGGAGCCTCCATCACCGCGGCGCAAACCTCGACCGGGTTTTTGCGCAGCACCGTAACGGATGGTCGCGGCGTTTACACTTTCGAGGATCTGGCGCCGGGAACCTACTCGGTGACCGCGCGGAAGACGGGCTTCCGCGATTTCGAAGCCAGCGGTGTGGAACTGCTGGTCAATCAGAAGGCACGCCAGGATATCCAACTGGTGGTGGGCGCGGGCAACGAACGCATCTCGGTGGCAGTCTCGGTTTCGCCGGTGCAGACCGAGGAGCCCAGCCTGGGCTATCGCATGGATAGCACGCGCATCGCCGACCTGCCTCTGGATTCACGCAACGTAGTGGCGCTGGTGACGCTGGGGCCGGGCGCCATCCCGCGGCAACTCGGCGGCTTCGTGCACGACGTGGTCAACGACGTGCAGGAAGGCTCGCGCGGCTCGGTGGCGCTCAATCCGCCGATCAATGGAAGCCGCTCCACCGCCAATGCGTTTCTGCTGGACGGCGCCTACGATACCGACCGCAACACCTTCGCCATTGCGGTCTATCCGCCGATGGAGTCCGTGCAGGAGTTTCACATTCAATCGCTGCTGGCGCCGGCGGAGTTTCCGCAAAACGGCGGCGGCGCCATCGACGTGGTCACCAAGTCGGGAACGAAGAACCTGCACGGCAGCGCCTTCGAGTATTTCGACAACGAAGCCACCGACGCGCGCAACTATTTCGACGACCCTACCCTGCCCCGCCCCATTTTCCGGCAGAACGAATTCGGCGCGTCGCTGGGCGGCCCGGTGCCGTTGCTGAAGAATACTTTCTTCTACGGCGTCTACGAAGGACTGCGGCAGAAGAGCGGGACCTCGGCGGTCGCCCTGGTGCCGGACGCTCCCACGCGCGCGGGCGATTTCGCCGGCCAGAATACCATTTACGATCCGCTCAGCCTCAACGTGGCGGCCAACACGCGGACGCCTTTCCCCGGCGACCAGATTCCGCGGACGCGCATCGACCCCATCGCGAACGCCTTCCTGGCGAAGTACGAGCCGCTGCCCAACAGTAACAGCACCGCCGGCAACTATCTGGATGCCACGCCCAACCAGAACAACATGGATAGCGCCAGCGGCCGCATCGATCGTCAATTCGCCAACCAGAGCCTGCTCACGGGCCGCTACACCTACAACGGGGAAAGCAACGCGGTGGCCGGATCCTTCCCGCTACTGCCCCTTTCCGAGCAGGTGCGCGCGCAGCAGCTTGCCCTGGGATACACCACCAGCCGCGCGTCGTGGATCAACGAGGCGCGCCTCTCCTACACCCGCCTGCGGCTGTACGATGTGCCGGAGAGCGCCTTCAAGACCAACGTGGAGCAGGCCCTGGGGCTGGCGAACCCCGATACCAATCCCTTCGATTTCGGCCTGCCGTATTTCAACGCCACGGATTATTCGATGGTCACCGATTCGCCCACCCTGCCGCAGGTGCAGCGCGACAATCTGTGGGAAGCGTCCGATGCCTTTTCGCTGAATCGCGGCGGGCACACGCTGAAGTTCGGAGTGGACTTCATCCACTCGCAGTTGAATTACCTGCAAAGTAACAATGTCCGCGGCACTTACAACTACTCCGGCGTTTTCACCAGCGCGGATGGCTCGGGGGTTGGCAGCGGCGATCCGTTCGCCGATTTCCTGCTGGGCTATCCGCAGGAGACCATCAAGACCAGCGGGTCGGGCCAGGCCTATCTGCGGCAGAACGACTACGCCGGGTACATACAGGACGAGTGGCGCGTGAACCCGCACCTGACGCTGAACCTGGGGCTGCGCTACGAATACGCCGCGCCTTATACCGAAGCGCGCGACAACCTGTTGAACCTGGACTACTCCACGCTTCCCAATGCGCCGCGCCTGGAGCGCGTGAATTCGGCGGTGAATCCGGACTTCCACAACTTCTCGCCGCGCGTGGGGCTGGCCTGGCAATTGCCTGGTTTTGTGTTTCGCGCCGGCTACGGCATTTACTACAGCCAGGAGATTTCCACCGAAACGTACGACCTGGTGCTCAATGGCCTGTTGAACGTCCACAATGAAACGCAGGCCACGCAGTTGCCGGTGCTGACCACCCGCAACGGATTCGCCAGCACAAGCGTCACCGGTTTTCCCAGCTATTTCGGAGTCGACCCCCATGCGCCGACGGCTTACATCCAGCAATGGACCGCCAGCGTGCAGCGCGAACTGCCGAAGAAAGTGCTGCTGGAGATTGCCTATGCCGCCTCGAAGGGCACGCACCTGGGCCGCTTCCGCCAGTTCAACACTCCGGCGCACGTGGAGACAGGCGAAAACCTCGGCCCGCGCCCGGGAGATCTGCAATCGCTGCGCACGTTTCCCGAACTCGGGCCGATCATTCAGCGGCAGCACATTGCCAACTCTTCGTACAATTCGCTCCAGGTGAAGGTGGAGAAGAGTCTGTCCACGCGGTTCAGCCTGCTCAGCAGCTTTGTGTGGTCGAAATCGCTGGACGATGCCGACACCATCATCCCGGGCCTGTTCGATAGCGTGGGCGCGCAGGATGAGCGCAATCTGCGGCTGGAGCGCGGGCTTTCGTTTTCGAATCCCGGCCGGCGCATCAGCGCGGGATATGTGTACCGGCTGCCGGACGCCAGTATGGCGGGGCCACTGCTGCGCGGCTGGTCGTTGAGCGGCACGGTGACGTTGCAGGACGGGACGCCGCTGAATCCTTTTTACTTCGCGCTGGATTTCGCCAATTCGGGCACGCCCAACCGGCCCAACATCGTGCCGGGACAGAGCATCGCCCTGCCGCGCAGCGTGCGCGACGCCAACCGGTTTTTCAATACGGCGGCGTTCAGCGCACCGGCGCCCTTCACCTTCGGCGATGCCGGGCGCGACATCCTGCCCGGTCCGGGCAACGATATTTTCGACTTCGCCTTGCAGCGTCGATTCCGCGTGCACGAAAGGCAGACCATTCAATTCCGCGCTGAGACATTCAATACCTTCAATCACCCCAACTGGGGCATCCCCGGCCCGAATCCGGACTTCGGCCCGTTCTTCGGCAAGATCTTCTCGTCCGGAGATCCCCGGCGTATGCAGTTCGCGCTGCGGTACGATTTCTGAAGCGTTGAACGATGCCGAATCCCTGGGTGAAGGGCTCCAGCCTGCCGCGCGTTCCCGCCGCCGTGATGGCGGCACTCCACATGGCCGAACCGCGTCCGGACCTGCTAGCGGGGTTCAGCGAGCGCCAGTGGGAGCAAGCGCTCGCCTTCAGCGATAGCTCGCAGTTGACCCTTGCGCTGAGCGCCTTGGCGCCGGAGCGCACTGCCCGCGCCGTGCGGCATAACGCCGAACGTCTGCGCCGCGCCCGGCAGTTGTACTGCGACCTGGCGGAGAGACTGGAACGCGCCGGAATCGACTTCCTGGCCATCAAGGGCCTCACCCAATGCCCGGGATTCATTCCGGATCCGGCACTTCGTCCGCAATACGATATCGATCTCTTCGTGCCTCGCGAGCGGGTGATGGCGGCGTCGCAGGCGGTACAGACTCTGGGCTTCGAACCGCTGCGGGATATGGAGCGGTTCCCCACCGATCATCTGCCCGCGCTGATCCGGAAGACCGGTTGGGAATGGCGAGGCGATTTTTACGATCCCGAGATGCCGCTGGCCGTGGAGCTGCATTTCCGCTTCTGGAACGAGCAGGTGGAGAAGCTCGCGGTTCCCGGCGTGGAGGAGTTGTGGAACCGGCGCGTGGTCCGCGAGATAGCCGGCATTCCCATGGCGGCGCTGGCGCGCGCCGACGCTCTGGGATACACGGGACTGCACCTGCTGCGCCACCTGTTGCGCGGCAGCGAGCGGCCTTTCCATGTGTACGAGCTGGCCCGCTTCCTCGATAGCCACGCCGCCGATGCCGGGTTCTGGAATGAGTGGCACGACCTGCACTCGCCGGCATTCCGCCGCTTGCAGGCGGTGACGTTCCGGTTGGCGGAGGAGTGGTTCGGCTGCGCCTTGAATCCCGTGGCGCGGCACGAGCTGGAGCACTTGCCGCACGCCACGCGGGCCTGGTTCGACCAGTTCGGCGCATCCACCGCGGGCCGCCCGTTTTCCTCGGCGAAGCCGGAACTATGGCTTCACCTGAGCCTGCTGGCATCGCGCCGCGACGCCTGGAGCGTAGCCCGCCGCCGCCTGTTGCCGTTCCGCATGCCCGGCCCCGTGGATGCTATCCATGTCCCCGAAAGCCAGATGGAGTGGCCCCGCCGCGCGCTCAAGGGGCTGCGCTATGGCGCCTATGTGGCCACGCGGGTGAAGCACCATGCGGCCTCGGTATTTCCCACGCTGCGCTGCGGCGCCGTGTGGTGGTGGAAAACGAACCGGCTGGGCGCGCAGTTCTGGATCTTCCTGGCCGCCGCCGTGCTCTACAATTTCGCCCTATTTCTTTTTGTGCTGCTCTACAACCTCCACCTGTTGGACCTGGGCTTCCGCGAAAATTTTCTGGGAGTGGTGAGCAGCGCGGGCACCGCGGGCTGCCTGCTCGGCACGCTGCCCGCGGCGGCCATCGTGCGGCGTTTCGGAACGCGGCGCAGCCTGGTGGGGACCATCGCCGGCACCTCGGCGCTTTGCTCGCTGCGTGCCGTGGTGGTTTCGCGCGCCGGTCTGGCGGGCCTGGCATTCGCGAACGGAGTCGTCTTTTCCGTGTGGGCCATTCTGATGGCGCCCACTATCGCCGGCGCGGTGGAAGAGGACCGGCGGCCCACGGCATTCAGCCTGTTCTTCGCGGTGATGTTCGCCGTAGGGATCGCCGGGGGATGGGTGGGCGGCAAATTACCCCTATGGATGCACGGCAAGCAACCGGCGCTGCTGCTGGCGGCGGCGCTGACCGGGCTCGCACTCTGGCCGGCGCTCCATCTGCGGCCTGCTCCGCCCGCGCCGGAAGGCGCCAGAATTTACCCGCGCCATCCGTTTCTACTGCGCTACCTGATTCCCTTTGCTCTGTGGAATCTGGCGACGGGCAGCTTCAATCCTTTTTTTAATGTGTATTTCGCGCGTTTGCGATTTCCGGTGGAGCGCATCGGGTTGATCTTCTCGGGATCGCAGGCGGTGCAGGTGGTGGCGGTGCTGCTTGCCCCCGTGGTATTCCGCCGCGCCGGACTGGTGACCGGCATCGTGTGGATGATGGCCGCGACCGCATGCGGACTGGGATCCCTGGCCACGCAGCCGGTGGCAGCGGCAGCGCTGGCGTACGTGGCGTATATGGCCTTCCAGTGGATGAGCGAGCCAGGGTTGAACACCCTGTTGATGAACCAGGTGGCCGAGCGCGAACGCACCGGAGCATCGGCCTTGAATTTCCTGGTGGCATTTTCGGCTCAGGCGCTGGCCGCCTGGGGCGCGGGTTCGCTGCTATCCCGCTTCGGATATGGCGCGGTACTCGCGGGAGCCGCCGGACTGGCTCTGGCATCGGCCGGTCTGTTCCAGCTTTTGTTGGGCCATCGGGATCTGGAAACCCATGCGCGGAGTGCCGCCACTCCGGAAGCGGCTGCGTCCAGTTCCTGACGCGCGGCAAGAAATTGGCGCTCGCGCGATTGCGCCGGGAGAGTCGGATCAACAGGTTGCGATTGGCACGCCATCTGCAAGCTGTGCGGCGTGGCTATTCACACCAATCCGATTCGAAATCATTCAATCGCGAGCCAGCCGGTGAGCCAGGCTCCCGCCAAAAACACCAAAACCCAGGCGTTCAGCACGCTGCTGAACAGTATCGCCTCAAACAAGCCGGCACAACGAACCTCCACCGTGAGTGCCACGGCCAACAGTTCGACGAGCACGCCTAGCACGCCCACGCCCAGCGCGCCGATCAGCCCGTTCCCCATCTCCACCGACACCACGCCGATCCCAACGCCTGTCAGTAGTACAGGCACTTCCCTGGCGAACCTGATGGCCGCCGCATCCTATGCCGGTGTGCCATATGCCGACTTGACTTCAACCTATAACGGAGTCAGCAATGGAAGCTACGATCCGGCCTGGCAGACCAAACTGGCCAACGCCCTGGAGGCACGCTTGCAATCCGTGGCCGGTTCCGGCACCGCCAACCAGATCTACGATCCGAACCCGGCCAACGACAGCGTTCCGATCGACCTGACGAATACCAAGCAATTCTCTTCATCGAGCTCCGAGATCAACGGACTGTTAAGCAACATGTGGTCCGCGGTCCATGCCGGGGATGTGAACGCATATCATTCCGCGCTCCAGCAAGTGGACTCGTGGTATCAAGGCAACGGGCAGCAGAACTATTACACCGGCCTCTCCGATGGCCAGGTGGCGGCATTCAATCCCGCCAACAGAATCAACCCAGCGGTCGCCATGCCGAACGCGAATCCCACCGTTGCCGCCGCCGAACTCGCCGCGATTACCGGCCAGTCCACGTCGATGTCCAACCTGGCCTCCGTCGCCCAGGCTGCGCCAATTAAGACGTAAGCCCAAGGCTGTTCAGTCAGGCCGCCGCTGTCCGTAGGCTCGAGACGGCCAGAGCTGACCTTTCTCCAAGCGGCGCGTATTCCAGGCAGAGCAGTGAGCGTCAGCTTCCCAGAATGGGGGCGCCGGGAGGTGCCGCAAATTCCGAACGGCGTGATCCGGACGGAATCGGCTGCCGCAAGCCGACTTCCCGTTCCTAATCGGAGCGTCTTCCGCTGGAGGAGTCAATCGAAGCTTATCTTTTTTGCCGCCTCCCGGACCACACGCTCATGTTCTTCTTTCCGGAGCCGCTCGCGCTCTGATGCGGCGTCTTTCTTTCGCTCGTATTCGGCTATGATCTCGTTCGCATCCTCGACGGCAAGCTTTAGGGTGTCTCGGTGGTACTTCTGAACTTCTTCGACTGTTGTCCCATTGAGATAGACCTTGTCACCGCTTATGCTAGCGATGCCTGGCCGATGCATGGATGTCCAACTGCGAGGATGATTCCATTTCTCGATAAAGACCTCGGCCCATTCATACGAGGGACGCCGGGAGAGTTGAAACGGCACGGTATACAGAGCGCTGCCGCGCGTTCCGTCGAGCCGTGGCTCTGTGATCTCGTCAATAACAATGCCAACTATACGAATCGGTTCAAAAGCTGGCTGTGCCGGGCGTTCCGATGGCGGCGCTGGAGTGGATACTAGTTGAGAGCGTCGCGTCAGCGTGGGTCGCTTTCCAATTGGCGGTGCCACCGGGCGCGTGCCATGTAGAGTCGTGAGGAGATCCTGGTAGCGATCCTCCGCATAAGGAGAGCGACTTAAATCAATGTAGTACTTCCCGGTCAACCAACCCGGGGCCGCCGCTTGCCAACTAGTCCCGGTACGAAAGATGGGAATGAATTTGCGAGCATTATTCTGTGTCATGACCTCACTGGTCATGATGTCACCTTCGTAGCCGACCCCACCCATGCGCTTCTCTGATCTGTCCTTGTAATGTGGAGTGCAAACGATCAGAACGTAGTCATTATCTCGAACTGCCCGCTCCATGAACGCCGGCAACTGATCCCCAGGATGAACTTCCCACTGGTCGAGTATTACGTCTACGCCGTCACCCCGCAAGCGTATGGCGAAATCGAGAACCCATCTGCGGTGCTCTTCGGTTTCCCACGAATAGGAGATAAATGCCTTCGGCGTTGGACGCCGCTGCTCTAGGTCTGACTGTTCCATACTTGAGAGTACCGAATTCCCCAATCAGTCAGCCGTCGATTCGGCCATCTGCATGGTCAGCCGGGAGTGCTCGATACTCAGGTCGATCCACTGGTCAACCAGGCGTTTGAACCGCTTGTGGGCTGCGATCGGGTGTGGCTCTCATGCTGGACATTAGGCCGTGAATTTGGTAGAACAGAATGCC
>JARLGM010000122.1 GCA_031292755.1 Candidatus Sulfopaludibacter sp. | reverse complement strand
CCAAGATCGCGCAAATGTCCAGCGAATAGTGCCAAGTCGCCGCTAATCAATTACGTCGGCGTTGTTCATAGTAGCTTTGCCCCATTCGTTGCTCATCAAGCCGGATGTGGAACAGATCGAGCGGGAACAACTCCAAACCGGAGCGTCTCGAAAGTGCCCATTCTGTGCCGAGATCATCAAGTCCGAAGCTATTGTCTGTCGCTTCTGTGGTCGGGATCTTCCAATCGGATGTTCCGATAGTAGCGACGCCGATGACGCCGTAACCAGGAAGCTCGTAGAAGCGATAGAGCAACACGACAAGAAAGGACAATCTCGGTGAGTTGACATTTTCGCAGCGCCTTCAATATGTGTGCTGCATTTTAGCGTTCTGTTTATTACCACCTCGTGTTCGACAGTTGATATGCAAGCGACCGAAATTGAGAAGGCTTGCTAAGACCTTGACGGCGCTGAGAATCGGGCAGTGGAGGAATTTACAGCAAAGACAATAATCGTTGAGGACGAGTTCATCCAGCATGAGGACAAGGTGTTAGCGAATGGCGGGACTCGGGAGTATAGGTGAGGTGACGGTGGATACGGCCCCGATCGTCGTCAACGAACTGACCCTGGTGGGTTCGCGCTGCGGCCGCTTCGAAGCCTCCCTGCCGCTGCTGGAGCATGGCCTGATACCCGTGGAAGCGCTGATCGCCGGCCGTTTTCCGCTGGGCGAAGCCCCCCGGGCGTTCGAGCGCGCGGCGGAAAAGGGCGTGCTGAAGGTGCTGCTGACGGCATGAATCACGCCGGCTGCTGTTGCGTCATGCAGTGCAGGGCGCCGAGTCCCCAGATCAGTTCGGTACAGTTGATCCCCACCACTTCCCTGTCGGAAAAGAGCCGCGCCAGGGTGGCCAGCGCCACGCGGTCCGCGGGATCGTTAAACGTGGGTACCAGCACCAGCCCGTTGGCTACGTAAAAGTTGGCATAGCTGGCGGGCAGGCGCCCCTTCCTGAACACCAGCGGCCGCGGCATGGGCAGCTTCACCACGGTCAACCCAGCGGCCACCAGCAGGCGATGATTCTCGCGAAGCGCCTGGTAATTGGCGTCGTGCTTGTCGCTCTCCGATGCCACCGCCACGGTGGTCCGATTCACGAAACGGGCCAGATCGTCCACGTGCCCGTGGGTATCGTCGCCGGCGATGCCCTGGCTCAGCCAGATCACCCGCTCCACCCCCAGGTAATCGCGCAAGTGCTGCTGGATCTCCTCGCGGCTCAGGTCCGGATTGCGCGCCTGCACCGGACTGAGCAGGCACTCTTCGGTGGTCAACAGCATTCCCGCCCCGTTGACATCGATGCTGCCGCCCTCCAACACCATCTGCGCATCCCAGATCGGCAGTTTCAAGCGCTTCGCCACCAGGCGGGGCACTTTGACGTCCTGGCGCCAGTCGTCGTATTTGGCCCAGCCGTTAAACCGCCAGCCTGTGAGAGCCACTTCGCCGGAGCCGTTCCTGACGAAGATGGGCCCGTAATCGCGCGTCCAGACGCGATCGGTGCGGCACGGAACGAACTCCACCGCCTCCATGCGCGCTCCCACATCGCGCAGCACCCGCGCCGCCTGCTGCTGCAAAGCCGGAGCGTCCACCAGAATGCGCACTCGCTCCACCTGGCTCAGCTTGCGCACAATCTCGCCGTACACCCACGGGATGGGCGTGAAGCGGCCGGGCCAATCCGCCCGGTTGTGGGGCCACGCCAGCCAGGTGGCTTCGTGCGGCTCCCACTCCGCCGGCATGCGAAAGCCCTTCGCCCGCGGCGTGCTCAATCGATCACCCGGTTCAAAATGGGAGCGTAGGCATCGATCCGGCGATCGCGCAGGAACGGCCAGTTGCGCCGCGTCTCTTCGATCTGCCGCGGATCGCACTCTACAATCAGCGTCTCTTCCTGATCGTGCGTTCCCTCGGCCAGCAGCCGGCCGAACGGATCGGCCACGAACGACCCACCCCAGAACTCCAGCCCGTGCTCCGGAGGACCTTCGTACCCCACGCGATTCACCGACGCCACATACAACCCATTGGCGATGGCGTGTGCCCGCTGGATGGTCCGCCAGGCATCGTGCTGCGCCACCCCGTACTGTTGCTTTTCCGCAGGATGCCAGCCGATGGCGGTGGGATAGAAGAGCACCTGCGCGCCACCCAACGCGGCCACTCGCGCCGCCTCCGGATACCACTGGTCCCAACACACCAGCACGGCGATGCGCGCAAAACGGGTATCGAAGCAGCGGAAGCCCAGGTCGCCCGGAGTGAAGTAGTATTTCTCAAAGTACAGCGGGTCGTCCGGGATGTGCATCTTGCGATACAGGCCCAGAAGGCTGCCGTCCGCATCGATCACCAGCGCGGTGTTGTGGTACACGCCGGCGGCGCGCCGCTCGAAGATGGAACCCACGATCGCGATGCCCAATTCGGCGGCGAGTCCCGAAAAACTCCGCGAGGTGGGACCGGGCACGGGTTCCGCCAGATCGAACAACTCGGCGCTCTCTTCCCGGCAGAAATACTGCGAGCGGTACAATTCCTGCACGCAGACGATCTGAGCGCCGCGTCCGGCCGCCTCGCGGATCCGCCACTCCGCTTTGGCCAGATTTTCGTTGGGATCTTTCGCGCAGGCCATCTGGATCAGGCCCACGCGAAACTTGGCTTGGTGCACAGAAACTATTTTAGCGGAGGGTCCGCCGCGAAACGCTGACTCCGTGGCGAAAAGAAATGCTGCTATCATGCCGCAGTGGACTACCGGGCGCTGGTTCTTTTCGATATCGACGGCACGCTGGTGCGGCGCGCCGGGCCGCATCACCGCGAAGCCCTGGTGCACGGAATCCGGAAAGTGACCGGGCTCAATACCACCACCGAAGGCATTCCCGTGCAGGGCATGCTGGATCCCGACATCCTGACCCTGATGCTGCGCCACGCCGGAGCCAAAGCGGCGGGCATTCGCGAAACCCTGCCGGCGATCCAAAGTGCCGCCGAGCGGTACTACCTGCGCGTATGCCCGGAACTGCGCGACAAGCAGTGCCCCGGAGTGGAGCCGCTGCTGCAACGGCTCACCGGCCGCGGCGTCCTGCTTGGCCTGGTGACCGGAAACCTGACGCACATCGGATGGCGCAAGCTGCAGCGCGCCGGGTTGCGCGACTATTTCCGGTTCGGCGCCTTTGGCGAAATGGCGCGGACGCGCACCAGCCTCGCCCGCATGGCCATTCGGGAAGCACGCTCCCGCCATGGGATCGCACAGGACGCGCCGATCTCCCTGATTGGCGACGCGCCGCCGGATATTCTGGCCGCCCGCGGCAACCGCATCCGCTCCATCTCCGTGAAAACCGGTATCACCCCGCCGGGCGAACTGGCCGCCCTGCAGCCGGACTATCTGCTCAGCGATCTGCGCGACCTGCGCCTGCGCATGGTGGGCGCGTAGTCCCGCTTCGTGGTATAAGGATTTAAGTCGTTAGTTTACTAAGGTTAGTGATGATCAGGGCTCCTCGTTGTATTCTGTTCTTTTGCGCCGCCAACATAGTTTGGGCACAGCAGTTCCTTATCAATACCGTGGCCGGCGGCACGGCTCCCTCGTCCGCTTCTTCCGCGTTGCAGGTTTCGATCGGCGATCCCCCGCGCGTTGCGGTGGATGCGGCGGGTAACGTGTATTTCGGCAGTCTGCATTCGGTATTCAAGGTGGACCGGCTGGGGGCGCTCTCCCGGATTGCCGGCACCGGCCGCTCCGGCTACACGGGCGATGGCGGTCCGGCGCTGGCCGCGCAACTGAATTATCCGGACGGGATCGTGGTGGATGCCGCCGGTAACATCTATGTGGTGGACCGGGCCGCCCATGTCATTCGTAAAATCTCCGGCGGTAACATCAGCACCATCGCCGGCAACGGCACATCCGGCTATTCCGGCGATGGCGGCCCGGCTGCCGCGGCGCAACTGAACGGCCCCACCGGCATCACAATGGACCCAGCCGGCAATCTCTACGTAGGCGATACCGGCAACAACGTAGTCCGCAAGATCGCTCGCGACGGCACCATCGCCACCTTCGCCGGGAATGGCAATCAGGGCTACGGCAGCGACGGCGTTCCGGCCACCGCCACCTCGCTCAATCAGCCCCAGGGAGTGTCTTGGGACGCAGCCGGCAATCTGTATATCGCCGATACCAACAACCAGCGAGTGCGGCGCGTAGCGCCCGATGGGACCATCGCTACGGTGGCCGGGAACGGGCTGGCCGATTATTCCGGCGATAACGTCGGCGGCACCGGCATTGTTTCCAGTTCCGGAGATAACGGGCCGGCCATAAAAGCGCCCGTCGTGCTTCCCACCGACGTGGCCGCCGACCAGTCCGGCAACCTTTATATCGCCGACTTCGGCAACAGCAAAATCCGCACGGTTTCGAGCGCCGGCGTCATCGCCACCCTCATCGGGAACCTGGACGGCGTGCCGCCCGAGAACGGCCAGGCCGCCGCATCCATCCGGCTGAACGGGCCCACGGGCGTGGCGGTCGATTCGGCGGGTACGGTCTATTTCACCGAGGGCTCGGTGGGCACCGGATCCGGCCTGGTGCAAAGCGATTACATGGTCTGGAAGGTGGCGGACGGCATCTTCACGGCTTTCGCCGGCACCGGCGAGAACAGTTACTCGGGAGATGGCGGTCCGGCGGTTACGGCGCAAATCGACACGCCCGGTGGCGTGGCGATGGATTCGGCGGGTAACCTTTACATCGCCGATTCGCGGAATCATCGTATTCGAAAGATGACGCCGGGAGGCGCCATCGCCACCGTGGCCGGCAATGGAACCGCGGGGTTCAGCGGCGACGGCAAGAGTGCTCTCAACGCGCAGTTGAACGGGCCCAGCGGCGTGGCCGTGGATCCTTCAGGCACCATCTACATCGCCGATACCAACAACAATCGCATCCGCGTGGTGACACCGGAAGGCATCATCTATACGCTCGCCGGCAACGGCAATGCGGGCTACTTCGGAGACGGCGGAATGGCCATCAATGGCTCGTTGCACGCGCCGCAAGGCGTAGCTGTAGACAACCTGGGAAACTTCTACATCGCCGATACGCTGGATCACCGCGTGCGCAGAGTCTCGCAGACCGACAACATCATTACCACCATCGCCGGGAATGGCAACCCGGCATTTTCCGGGGATGGAGGACTGGGGGCCAGCGCCGCGCTGAACCTTCCGGTGGCAGTGGCGCTGGACGGCCCCGGGAACGTCTACATCGCCGACCAGGGCAACGGCCGCATCCGCGTGGTCTCGCAGAGCGGCGTGATTAATACCGTCGCCGGCAACGGCAACTCTCCCTCGTCGCAGCTCTACAATCCCTCGGGTGTGGCGGTGGATCGGCAAGGCAATATCGATATTGCGGACACCGGCCACAATCGCATTCAGCAGGCATTTCCCGGCGGCATTGTGACGATCGCCGGCACCGGCGCCTGTTGCTATGCGGGCGATGGCGGGCCGGCATCTACGGCGCTGCTGAATGCGCCCTTCGGGATGGTCATCGACCCTACGGGAATCATCTACTTTGCCGACAGCGGCAACAATGCCATTCGCCAGCTCACCGGCACGGCGTCCATCAATGCATCGATCGCTTCGGTTGCCAATGCCGCCAGCAACCTGACCGGCCCGGTGGCTCCCGGCGAAATCGTGACGATTTCGGGCGTGGCGCTGGGACCGCCGCAACTGGTTACCGAACAGGTGGCCAATGGGATGGTGACCACCTCGCTTTCCGGCACTACTGTAACGTTTAACGGCATCGCCGCGCCGGTCATTTACACCTCGGCCGGCCAGGTGTCGGCGGTTGTGCCCTTTGGGATTGCGGGCAGCACGGCGCAGGTCGCCGTGCAGTACCGCGGACAATTTCCGGCACAGGCCACGGTGCCCGTTGCGGTGGCCGCGCCGGCGCTGTTTACGGCGGACTATTCGGGCTCGGGCCAGGCCCTGGCGCTGAATCAGGACGGTTCCACCAACGGCAATTGCCCGCCGAATCTGCCGGGAACTCCGGTACACGCGTCATGCTTCCCGGCTGGATTGAACACCCTCATCACGCTGTTCATCACGGGCGCCGGGCAAACCTCGCCGGGGGGAATCGACGGCCAGATTCAGGGCAGCGCCACGGCCAGCCCGGTTCTGCCGCTCGGCGTGAAGATCGGCGGGGTGGATGCCCTGGTGCTGTTCGTCTCCGGGGTGCAGGATGAAGTGGCCGGCATCACACAGATTCAGGCGCAGATTCCGGGCAACGTACAGCCCGGACCGGCGGTTCCCGTGGTAGTGCAGGTGGGGCCCTTCTCCACCCAGCAGGCTACGATTTCGATCTCCCAGTAGAATCAACGTTCTCTTCATCGCGGAGTCGCGGAGACACTGAGGAAGCCGCGGAGAAAGCCGGGAGCAAAATCAAATTCTGGAGCCTTGCTCTGCGTCTTCCTCCGCGCCTCTGCGCCTCCGCGGTGAGTTTCTCGTCGGTCTGGTGTAACCTCGTTAGAAATTCAACTTGAGGGCCATCTGGATAAGACGGGGGCCTCCGAAGCTGGTGATCTGCCCGAAGGTGGAGCTGGTGATACCAGTGGAGGGGCCGCTCCAGTTGGCGTGGTTCATGATATTGAAAAAGTCCCCGCGAACGTGCAGAATGTACCGCTCCTTGAACGGAAAGTTGCGGCTAATGGCCATGTCCCAATTGATGGAGCCGGGATTGGTCCACGAGTCGCGCCCTTCGTTGCCGAAGGTTCCAGCCGGTTGCACGGCAAACGCTGCCGGATTGAACCATGACGCCAGCGTATGCGGAAGGACACCGCTGGTCTGCACGATGTTCGGACGGTCGGCGTTCACACCTGTCAGGGACACATCGGTTCCATCGGTGACTGTATTCGGCTGCCCGTTATAGGCGCTGAGGATGGGCGAGACCTGCCAGTCTTTGGTGAAGCGGTTAGCAAAGCCGCTGCCAAGTCCAGGGCTGGTCGCTACCAGGGAGGTGTTGAAGATATTCCGCCGGTCGAAGTTGCAGCGTCCCATTTCGGCTCTGCGGTTATTGGGATTCTGGTAGTTGTTGCCGGCCAGTTCACCTCCGAAATCGTAAGTGCTGAGGCACTGCGAATAAGTGTAGTTTACCAGCCAGTAGACGTCGTGCGCGAAGCGATGTTCCAGCGAAAGCAGCAGGCCGTTGTAATGCGCCACATTGCCATCGTCGGTCTGGACGATGCTGCTGTAAAGCGCGCCCTGCGTGGGATTCAATGCCGTCAGCACGCGGCGCTGGTTAGTGTTGGAAGTAGTGGAACAGACGTTGTAGCTGGTGCCGTTGATGGTGCAGGCGCCGAGTCCCGC
This sequence comes from Candidatus Sulfopaludibacter sp., assembly GCA_031292755.1. GTDB lineage: Bacteria > Acidobacteriota > Terriglobia > Bryobacterales > Bryobacteraceae > Sulfopaludibacter. The sequence goes on along the minus strand of JARLGM010000122.1, from coordinate 15,660 downwards.
AAACATCGCGGGGTTGACTTCATGAGCGCCCAGGATGTGATTGGTGCGGTTGCCCAGATAATTGATACTGGCCTTCCAATCCTTGGCCACCTGCCGCTGGTAACTGATGTTCCACTGCATCATGTAAGTCGCAGCCACATTCGGCGGGATGCTGACATAGGTGCCGGCCGTCGGGAACAGCGCGGCGCCGGGGAAGGGATCGCCCGGTTTGCCGGTGGGCGTGACATAACCGGCCCAGGGATTGGAGAACTGGCCGCTGGTCAAGGTGACGGACGAGGCGTACGGCGGATTGGTGGTCCATCGCTCGGGATAGAACAATTCGATGGTGTCGTGGATCAGACCAAAAGCCGCGCGGATGGTCTGTTTGCCGTCCCCCGCGGGATCCCAAACCACGCCCAGGCGCGGCGAAACGGCATCCCAATGAGCGGGTGCGAAGGTCTTGCCGTTGGGGTTATTGGGGTCCGTCGCGAAAAGCAGTCCTGCCGGAGCGGTGGGATAGCGCGGGTCCACAGTGTGGTAATTCGACAGGAACGCAGGCAGGGAGAACTGGTTGCCGCGATCCTGTTTATCGTAAGCCGGCAGATCCGGCTCCCACCGGAGGCCCAGGTTGAACGTCAGATGCGGCGTGGCGTGGAAGTTGTCCTGCGCGTAGAAGGCGAACACCGTCTGGCGGTTGTAGTTGGAGAGTGCGTTGCCGTCGGTGAAATTGGACATTCTGCCGAGCATGAAGTCCGCCAGGTTGTCGCCGGTGAGATTTCCGCTGAAAGTGATCTGCCCGTTGGCCTGCTGGTTGTTGAGCGAGTTGAACTGCTGCTTCCGGCCATCGAATCCAAAGCCGAACTGATGTTTACCCTTGATCCAGGTGAAGTCGTCGGACACCTGGAAAGTGTTGACGTTAAAATACCCCGGCGCGCAAGTGCCGCACGCGACATTGAAGTAGTTACCGATGGTGAGCTGGATGTAATTGGGAATATTGTCGTACATGTTCACCCCAATATCGTTGGGGCTGAACAGATTGGAGGCGGACCCGCGGTTGTCGGCGCGACGGTCGAAAGTGGCGTGGAAAGCGTTCACCTTGTCGGAACTGAGGCTGTAGGTGTCGCCGATCGTCACGGTCTGCGAGCGGTCCCGATTCCCGGGGTTGGGACCGGTGGTCAGTGCGTTCTTGCCATCGAAAAATGCCTGCGCGGTGTAGTCATACAGGAAATAGCGCGCATAGATTTGCTGCTTGTCGCTGCGCACGTAGTCGATTCTGCCAATCCACTGATCGTCGGGATTATTGGCCGGCTGGCCGTAGAGGAACAAGCCGCAGGGATCGGCAGAGGTGGGCAGATACTTGGTGGCAACTTTTACGGAGGCAGGATCGAATCGGTTCACTGGGATCTGGTTGTTCGGGAACGGCGCATTGCTATTGAGCGGATCCTTGAGTTGCTTCGCCGAAGTCTGGCACCCCCCGGTGCTTTTGCCGCCGTCCAGTACGCTGAAATCGCCGTTCAGGGCGGCCTGGGTCGGAACGTGGGCGGTGGTAGCCGCCGGGTTGCTGCGCTGCCGCGTTCCCTGGTAGCCGCCGAAGAAGAACAGCTTGTCCTTCTTGATCCGGCCGCCGGCCACACCGCCGAACTGGTTGCGTTTCAAAGAGTCGCGCGAGGGCTGGGAGACCGAACCCGCCAGGGTGACCAGGCCCTTCGGCCGCGCGTTGAGTTCGTAATTGCGCAGAAAATCAAACACGTCGCCGTGGAAAGAGTTAGTGCCGCTCTTGGTGACGATGTTGACCACGCCGCCGGGGTGCAGACCGTATTGCGCCGGAATAGCGTTGGTTTGCACGCTGAATTCCTGTACCGCATCCGGGAACGGAATCGGCAGGTTGACGTTGCTGAAGGCGTCGTTGTTGTCGCCGCCGTCCAGCAGGTAGCTGACACCATTGGCCTGGCTTCCAGCCACGGAGAAGGTTCCGGATCCATTGGAGCCCTGGATGTTCTTGCTGCCGGTCAAATCGCCGCCGGGCGCCGAGGTGCCACCGCCGGTAAGAGTCAGGAGTTGCGTGAGGTTCCTGCCATTGAGCGGTAGTTCCACGATGTTCTGCTGATTGACCACCTGCGAGATGGAGTTTTCCTTGGTTTCCACCATGGCGGCGTTGGCCACCACTTCCACCGTCTCCGTCACCGAGCCAATCTGCATAATGACCGGCAGTTCGATGTTGGAGTTCACCTGCAGCGTGATACCCGTCTGGCGGTACGTTTTAAATCCGGAGGCGCTGACTTCCAATTCGTAGGCACCCACCGGGAGGTTTGGAAAGCGGAAAATGCCCCCTGCGTCCGTGGTGAAGGGGTGAACCACACGCCGGTCCACTTCCGTCATTTTCACCGCTGCGCCGGCGACGGAGGCGCCACTGGGATCGGTAACGTGGCCATCCGCCTCGGCAACCGCAACTTCCTGCGCCCTGGCGCCAGGAATCGCGGAAACCATCAGAACAACAGCGAACGCAATCGCCGCTGCGAATTTCAAGCGAAACACGCGGTTCGCAAAAACCTGCATCATGATATTCTCCCTTGATCGACCTGGAACAAGCCCGAACTACAAGCGCCTCCACCCTGGAAGGCTCTACCGTAGCTAAATGTGTTGCGTAGACCCTTGCGGGAAGTCTACGGACGATTCAGAGAATTGTCAAACCAAAAAGCCTAAACGGTGGTTTTAGCAAAACTAAACAGTAAGAGACCCGTTGCGGATAGTTTATCGCTGCAATTTTACGACGTTCGCGCTTTGGGTGTGACTGGGGGACCTCAGGTGGATTCCGGTGATTCCGCCGCCGTTCATTTCCTCTGCTGGAAGAGCTGATTGGCGCGCGCCTGCGCCGACGGCGCGTATTCCATGACCACCCCTTGCGCCTTCAGTTTTTCCACCAGAGCGGCCACGGCAATCCCCTGTACCGGTGTACCGCCCCGGATAGCCAGACCGGCAGCCACACCGGCGGCCTGCCCCAGGATCATGTACTGCGGCTCCATGCGGACCGACGAATAGGCCACGTGACTCGCCGAAAATGCCACCGGCACCAGCAGGTTGGTGACCTCCGCGCGCTTCGGCAGCATGATGCGGTAAGGGATCTGGTAGGGCTTCACCGCCACCTGCATATCGCCCTCGTTGCGGACGAATCCGTCCGCTCCCACGATGCGCTCCACGTTGTGCGAGTCACTGTTGTAAGAGCCCATGCCAATGGGATCCGGCTTGGTCAACTCTGTCTGCAAGTCCTGCTGCACCATGACGTATTCGCCGACCATGCGCCGGGCTTCCCGGATGTACAACTGGTGGGGCCAATGATCCGTGTCGGTGAATTCGTCCCGGCAGAGTCCCCACCGGTTCATCTCCTGCCGCAGGCTTTCCGGCACCTGCGGATCGTTCGCCAGAAAATAGAAGAAGCCCTGATCGTAATTCTTGTGCTCCTGCCACATGTTGGCGCGCCTGGCGTAGCCGGCTTCGGGATATCCCCAACTGCCGCCGATGTAGTCGGTGGAAAAGGCGCCCTGGTTGTTGATATCGGCCTTGCCGTTCGGAATCCGGTCGAGCTTGATCACCGAATTGAGCGCGGGCGCGCGACCCTCGGCCTTGGTTCGCGCCTCAAGCAAACGCGCGAACAAAGCGTAACGCGCGGCATCGTAACCCGCCGGCCTGGCGAAGGGAACGCGGTTTTCCGGAACCTCCGAAAAACACATGCGGTAGTTGTAGGATTGCACCGCTCGATCGGCCGCGCCGGGCTCGGGTAAGCGGCGGGTGGATATCTCCGGGAGCAGTTTGCCGTCAGACCCATAGGGCGAAATATCGAGCAGGAATTGATGGAATGGCGTGCGGTCGCGCACGCCGGCGAGCGTTTCGCCATACTGCTCGCGGCCCTCGCGGCCATAGGTATACCGGACGCCTGCCTGGGCCATCAGGTCGCCTTCATAGGTGGAATCGATGAAGAGCCTGGCGCGAAACAAGTCGCCATTCTCAACCACGATTTCATTCACCTGGGCGCCGGACTTTCGTACGCCGTCGTGCTCCCGCAGGCGGCTTTGCTCAAACAACTCCACGCCGGCATCCCGCACCATGGCGCGAAAGATCTCCTCGGCCACGTGCGGCTCGTGAATCCAGCCGATCTCCTGGCCGTAGCGCGACAGTTGATAATGCCGGCCCACGCGGAGATAGAACTCCAGGGCATAGCCGCCGATCACTTCCTTCTTACCGGTGTCGGTCCAACTGAGGCCGCCGGAAACCATGCCGCCCAGATGCAGCTCCGGCTCCAGCAGCGCTGTGTGCAAACCCTCGCGAGCGGCCGAGACCGCGGCCATTACGCCGCCTGCGGTGCCGCCGTAAACCACGACGTCGAACTGGTGCGAGGCGGCGGGCGACAGCAACGGAAGCGCGAGCAGGGCGCAGAGGGCCTTAGCAGTCATGCTCCCATTGGAGCACTTCTCGCCGCGATGGTTGTGGGCACAGCGGCCGCTTTGCGTTTCGCGGCAACCTCGCGGAACTCGTGCCGCACCATGCGCACAGCCGTGCCGCGTGCATCCACCCTCGCCACCGTGCCGATCAGAAACAGCCGAACCGTTTTCCTGCCGAAGTAGATGCCCGGCCAGTCCATGACCACTTCCAACCGGGAGCCGGCGGGCAACGAATCGGGAACGTCCAACAGCAGGCCGCGGGAGCTGATATCGATGGTATATCCCGGCAGCCACTGGCCGACCGTGCGGTATTGCAAAGACATCCTGAGGACGTACCTGTCGGCCGCCCGGCGATTGATTGGCATCATGCACCCATTGTCGCGAGCGCCCGTGAATAGCCGATGAACCTTCGACGTCGGATTGGTTATGACGCGATGCCAGACTGCGATTTGATACCATACCGGCGTGCTTTCCCGCCGTCACTTCCTGGGCTGCGCCGGCGCCTGCATCGCCGCGAAAGGCCGCGCGCAGACGCACGGGTCCCGGCCCAACATCCTCCTGCTGATGACCGACCAGCACCGCGCCGACTGTATCGGCGCGGCCGGCAATCGCGTGATCCAGACTCCCCACCTGGACAGCCTGGCCGCGGACGGCGTGCTCTTCCGTCATGCTTTCTCTTCCACGCCTACGTGTACGCCCGCCCGGGCCGCACTGCTCACCGGCCAATCGCCTTGGTCGCACGGCATGCTCGGGTATGGCAAAGTGGCGGAACACTACCCGGTCGAAATGCCTCGCCTGCTGCGCGACGCCGGGTATTACACCACCGGTATCGGCAAGATGCACTGGACTCCGCAGCGCGCGCTGCACGGGTTCCACGAGACCCTCCTCGATGAATCGGGCCGCGAGGAATCTCCCGGCTTCCGCAGCGACTACCGCACCTGGTTCCGTTCGCAACTGCCGGATGGAAATCCGGAGCCGACCGGCATCGACTGGAACGGCTACGCGGCCAAGCCGTTCCCTTTACCGGAACGCTTCCACCCCACCGCCTGGGTGGCCGAAACCGCGATTCGCTGGCTCAACGATTACCGCCGCACCGAACCCTTTTTCCTGAACGTCTCGTTTGAGCGCCCGCACAGCCCCTACGATCCGCCGCAGCGTTGGTGGGATCATTATGCGGAGGCGGCGCTCCCGCCCGCCGCGTCCGGCCGCTGGGCGGACCGGTTTCGCGCGCCCTCTGACAGCGGACCGGCGATCTGGCATGGCGACCTGGGCGCGGCGACGGTTCGCAATGCGCGGCGCGGCTATTACGGCTCGGTCAGCTTCGTGGATCAACAGATTGGCCGCGTACTGGAAACGCTGGAGCGCCGGCACATGCTGGACGAGACATTCATCGTGATGCTGGCCGATCACGGCGACATGCTGGGCGATCAATACCTGTGGCGCAAGTCTTATGCGTACCGGAGTTCCGCATCCATCCCCATGATCGTCCGGCCGCCGAAGGGATGGCTGGCCGAATCGCGCGGGCGCACGCTGCCGAACCCCGTGGAGATCCGCGATGTGCTGCCGACGCTGCTGGAAGCGGCCGGCGCGCCCATTCCCGAAGCCGTGGAGGGCCGCAGCCTGCTCAGCGTCATGCGCAACCCCAAAGCCGCGTGGCGCGAGTGGATCGACCTGGAGCACGACGTCTGCTACAGTCCCGACAACCACTGGAACGCGCTGGCCAACGGAGAGCGGAAGTATATCTTTCATGCCAAAACGGGCGAGGAGCAATTCTTCGATCTGATGGCGGATCCTCTGGAATTGAACAACCTGTCGGGCGATGCCGGGCGCGCCACGGAGGTCGCGGTGTGGCGCTCGCGCCTGGTCAGTCACCTCGCCGTGGGCGGCGCCCCATGGGTAGTGAATGGGAAGTTGGGATTGCGGCCCGGATCGCAGCTCTATTCGCCGAACTATCCGCGGTGATGTTCCGCGGTCACCGGACCGGAGCGTCTTTCGCGACGGGCCGCAGCAGCAGATCCTGAAAATCGAAACTGAAGTCCGTGGCGTCGGAGACGGGCTTCATGAGGACCTTGTCGATGGAGGCGTCGGGACGGAGCGAGAACGTCACGAAGGCATCGGCGCCTAGCGAGCGGTCGCGCCACCGGGCCACGAACGTGTCGTACTGCCAGTGTTCCAGGTCGCCCACCAATTGCTTCGAGTGCGTGAAAGCGATGGTGAGCTTGCCGGCCTGTTCGGCGATATTCACATCGCCATACCACGCGTCCTGGTAACGGCCGGCATAGCTCGCCAGCGGCAGGGAGGGGTGCGAATTCGCGTTGCGTTTGCCGCCGGTTTGGGCCATCGCCGCGGCAGCGTCCACTGCCTCTTTGCGGGAGCGGTCGGCAAACACTTTCACCCAGTCGGTGGGCGGGGCTCCCAGGTAATGATCCACGATGCTCCACCCGATGGCCGAATGCGCGCCCTCCTCTTCCTGGTTGGTGAGCACCACGATGCCGAGTTTCAGATCGGGCACCATCAGCACGCGCGAAACGAACCCCGCCAGCACTCCCGTGTGAAACACCACGCGCCTGCCGCGATAATCGCGCAGGAACCATCCCAGGCCATACTCGTAGAAATTGGGACGCAGCGCTTCCGGACCGCTGCCGACCGGCAGAATCGTCTGGCCCGTCCACATCATCTTCGATTGGACCTCGCTGAACAGCCGGCCGTTCGCCGTCTTGCCGCGATCCAGTTGCACCGTGACCCATTTCGCCAGGTCGCTCACGCAGGATACGATGGAGCCGGCCGGCGCGTTGTTATCCACATTTTCGTGCTCCAGCGGCTCCAGTTTGCCGCTCACTTTGGCATGCGGAATCGCCACATCGCCGCCGCGCAGCAGGGTTTCCGTATTAGTGCCCGAGTGCGTCATACCGAGCGGCGTGAAGATGCGCTGCCGGACGAAATCGTCCCAGCTTGTTTTGGTGACCGCCGGAATCAGTTGTCCGGCCACCAGGTAGAGCAGATTGTCGTACGCGTATCCGCTGCGAAAGCTGGTAGCCGGTTTCAGGAAGCGCAGGCGTTGGAGAATCTGTTCGCGCGTGAGATTGCTGGGCGGAAAAAACATCAGGTCGCCTTCGCCCAGGCCGAGCCCGCTGCGATGCACCAGCAGATCCGTCACGGTCATCTCGCGGGTGACGTAGGAATCGTACATCTGGAACCCCGGCATCAGGTTCACCACGTGGTCGCTCCAGTGAATCCGGCCTTCATCCACCAGGATGGCCAGTGCCGCGGCGGTGAACGCCTTGGTGTTGGAGGCGATGCGAAAGAGCGTGTCCGCCGTGACCGGCGCGGGTTCGCCGAGGCGCCGCACACCGTACCCCTTTTCGAGCACCACCTTGCCGTCTTTCACGATGGCCACGGCAATGCCCGGCACGTCGAACTCTTTGCGCGCACGTTCCACCAGGGCATCCACGTCCTGCGCGGGGCAAACCGCCGCCGCGGCCAACGCCAGTGACAGGCATCTACCGATCGTGAAGCAGTTGATCATAGACCTCTCGCTTCGACAGACCGCGCCGGCGCGCCACTTGTTTTATGGCGTCCATGCGCGCCACGCCGCCCTGAATCAGCGTCTGCACGGCTTCCTCGAGCGGCGTATCGTCCGGCGGAGGTTCAGTGGCTTTGCCGATCAGCAGCGTGATCTCGCCTTTGACCGAATCGCGCGCCGCCAGGGTGGCGCGAATCTCGGCCGCCGTGCCGCGCAGGTATTCCTCGTGTATTTTCGTGAGTTCGCGCGCCACCACCACGGGGCGCGGACCCAGCGCCGCCTCGATGGCCTCCAGCGCCTCCAGAATGCGATGGGGCGCCTCGTAAAAAATCAGCGTAGACTGTTCGCCGGCCAGGGCCTCGATCGCCTTGGCGCGTTGTCCGGGCTTGATGGGCAGAAATCCGCCGAAGTGAAAGGAATCGGTGGGCAGCCCTGACGCCGCCAGCGCCGTCAGCACCGCCGAAGGTCCGGGCACAGACTGCACCGGCACACCGCACTCGACCGAGGCGCGCACCAACCGGTACCCGGGATCGGAAACCGTCGGCATGCCGGCGTCGGAGACCAGCGCGATGGTGGTTCCGGCGAGCATCCGCGATACCAGCTCTTCGGTCCGTTCCATTTCGTTGTGCTCGTGATAGCTGATGGTGGGCTTGCGGATATCGTAATGGTCCAGCAGCTTGCGCGTCTGCCGCGTATCTTCGCAGGCAATCAGGTCGGCCTCGCGCAGAATGCGCACGGCGCGGTAGGTGATGTCTTCCAGGTTGCCAATCGGTGTCGCCACCAGGTAAAGCTGACCGGACATAGTTTGAGTATAGGGTGGAACCGGGGAGTTATCGCGGCTCATTTTTTCCTTGACGAAGACTGGTCTGTGACGCAAACTATAATACATGAAGGACCAACTGGCCCCAGGTACGGCCGGCCGGCGCGCTGCCGCATACTGGTTCATCGACGGGCTGCCGGAAATCGTCGCCGGTTTGGGCTTTGTGGCACTCGCCGCGGCTGCGGTGTGGTTCGGTCACTTCCGGCCGCGTACATGGTCGGCCCGGACGGCGTTCGGGGCCATCGAGATCGCCGCCCTTATGGTTGTTTACGTTTGGGATCGTTCGATTAACCTCCTCCTGAAGTCCCGCCTCACTTTTCCGAGAACCGGATACGTCCGGCCCCCCGGCAATTGGGACGAGGTCTCCCAGAAGGAAACGGTCCTCAGCCTCGGGCTGACAGCGAAGTCCCGCCCACCCGACCAGAACGTGACCCATTTCCGGTCTTCGACGATTTTCGTCCTGATCTGCGGAAACCTCCTCGCTGGACTCATTGCAGTGCCCGTGGGGTTGCCGATCGCCATGTCCGTCGTCGCAATCCTGCTCTATGCGCTGCACCGTGGTAGTGAGCGGCCTTATCACTGGGTATCGGTTCTGCCGCTCCCGGTGGCGGGACTTGGAGCCATGCAGTTGCACATGTCCCAGGACGACAACGCCTGGATCGCGCTTCTCCTGGGAGGCGCCTGGCTGGCGGCACAAGGCGTCTTCAGACTGCTGGGCTACGTGCGCCGGCACCCCAAATGCGAGCCCGCGGAGAGCGTGCGGCCGTGAACGAGCGCATTCGCGAAATCTCGCAGCTCGACCGGCTGGTCCATGAGCCGGTGCGCCTGCAGATTCTGATGTTCCTGCAAGAGGTAGAAGAGGCGGACTTTCTTTACTTACAGCGCGAAGGAGGGTTTACGCAGGGCAATCTCTCGGGCCATCTCTCTAAATTAGAGGATGCCGGGTACGTGCGAATCCGGAAGCTGTTTAAAGGGAAGACGCCGCTGACAGTATGCCGGCTCACGGCGGCGGGGGAGAAGGCGCTACGAACGTACTGCGAGCAGATGAGGGGCATAATGCAACGATAGCGGCTACCCCAACCCCCGGTAGTTGACCAGTTCGATGTTGCCGCGTTCCAGGGCCGCGCGCGCTTCGGCGGAGACCAGCGCCGCCAGTTCGTGCTCGCGGCTTTCCTTCAGGCGCGTAGGAGCGTGCCGCAGGGCTTCGCCGCACCTCCCCGGATGCACCATCAGCTCCGTACTGCCTTCCGGCAACTCCTCCAGCAACTGCACCAGTTCGGCGGTGCGGAAGCGGCCGGTGATCTGAAAGCCCGCGAAGTGGTCCGTGGTCCGGCAGCCATGTTGCTCCAATACCCGGTGGAAACGATGGCGCAACAGGCCCAGCGCATGGCTGGTTACGCGCTTCATACGGGGGACCGCACCGCGCAGCGCGGTCAGCGGAAAATCGAAGGGCCGGCGCACCCAGCGGATGCCGAACTCTTGGCTCAGGCGAGCCACCGCATCCAGCACCGGCGGCGCCAGGTGCGTATGCTTGTGCGTATCCAGGTGCGTGGGCGTGACGCCCGCATCCAGAATGCGCCGTACCTGCGCTTTCAGTTCCTCATAGGGCCTCAAGTCACGGCGCGCCAGCGCCGCCACCAGTTGCGGCAACGTAGCAGGGTACGCCTTCCCAGTCGCGAGAGATCGCCCGCCGATGAGCACGAGGTGGCAGCCGATATCCAGCGTGGGAGCTTCACGCGACAGGCGCAGCGCGTCCTCGAAGGCCGCGCCGTTAGCCATCAGTGTGGCCGCGGTGAGAATGCCATTACGATGCGCTTCCAGAATTCCGGTATTGACGTCCGGCGTAAAGCCGAAATCGTCCGCGTTCACCACCAGTTGTCTGCGCAATTTCAAAACAGAGTCAGCCGGATGGTCAGGAATTTCTTGGGATTCGCGCGCATGTCCTTGGCCAGATCCTGGAATTCCTTCGTCGCACCGTTCAAGGCCTCGTAGAGCTGCGGATTGACCATGAACTGGCCCAGCGTTCCCTGGCCGCTATTGATCTTGTCCATGGTGGTGTTGAAGCGCACCACCAGTTCATCGAGGTGTTTGGCCAGGGTATCGTCCTTGATCAGGCTGCCTGCGGTGCCCTTCCCCGAGTTGATTTGGGCGATCAGGGCATGAATCTCCACGATGGTCTTCTGTGCTTCGTCGTAGAGCGCCGGATCCTTTAACAGCTTTCCGGCCGAACCCTGTCCCGCCTGCAGGTCCGCCAGCATGGCATCCACGCGTTTTTCAATGCCGACTGCCTGATTGTAGAAATCCGCATTGTAAATCAACTTACTGACGGTGCCCTGCCCGCTGCGGACATCCACCAGCAGTTGCTGGCCTTCCGACGCGATGGCGTTCAGCCGCTTGTACAACTCGTCGTCCTTGAGAAACAGTCCGATGTTTCCCTTGCCCGCTTCCACACCGGCCAACAGATTATCGAACCGCCCCACGATGGTCTGGAGCGAAGTGAGCACGTTCCCCATGCTGGCCATCAACTCCGGAATATCCTGCGTGGTGACCGATTGCAGTTCCGCTCCATCGCGCACCGGCTGATTCTGCAAACGGCCTTTGGTGATATTGAGGAACTTGTCTCCCAGCACGTTGGCCGCGGCGATGCCCACAATCGAATCCACTGGAATCTGGGGCAGGTACTCCGGCTTGACGTTCATTTCGAACTCCACCGTCCGCCTGGGGTCGCGCGATGTGGTCAGCAGCAAGCGGTCCAGATAGCCCACGGTGATGCCGTTCAGCCGGACCACCGAACCATCGGCGATGCCGCCGGCATCGTCCATATACGTCCGCAGCACCGCATAGTGACCGAACAGCCCCTTGGAACTGGTCAATAGAAAGATCAGTATCGCCAGAATGGCCAAGGCAGCCAGCCCCAGGACTCCGACTTTCAGCTTCGACCACTGTACTTTGCTGGCTTCCGGCATCGTCTATACTCGCGGCTTCACGAACTTACGGACGTAGGCGTCTTTCGAGAGTTCCAACCGGTCCTGATCGCCTTCGAAAACCAACCGGCCTTCCTTCAGCACCATGAAAGTTGTTCGCGCGCCCTGTCTCTCCCCGTTGCGAGCAGGCTCGAGAGTCCCTTGTTTCGAATTGTAGCGAAAATTCGCCACCAGATTCCCATCCTGGTAACGATGGGTCACAATCATCGCCGTGGTCTGACTGATATCCCGTTCTTTGATCACCAGCGTGATGATGGTGTGTGCGGTAATCGGATCCAGCCCGGCCGTGGGAGAATCGTACAGCACCAGCGGCGGTCCTGTCACCACCGCGCGTGCAATAGCCGCGCGCCTTCTCATGCCGCCGGAAAGTTCGCTGGGGAACTTCTCCAGGGTAGCGCCCAGTTCCACAAACTCCAGGGCCTCCTTCACCCGCGGCAAAACCTGGTCTTTCGGGCACTGAATCGACTTGATGTTCTCCAGGGGGTATGCCACGTTCTCCTCAATGGTCAGCGAATCGAACAGCGCGCTCTCCTGAAACAGCATCCCCATGCGGCTGCGAATATCGAACAGTTCGCGCTCGCTCATGATGGTGATATCTTTGCCGAAGGCGTAGACCTTGCCGGAATCGGGTCTAATCAAACCCAGCGCCGTCTTCAAGAGCACCGTCTTGCCGCTGCCCGAGGCTCCCAGGATCACCCGCGATTCCCCTTCGAAGGCCGCGAAGGAAAGATCGGTGAGCACGTCCGCGCCGTCGAACCGCACGGTTACGCGATCGAACTGCAGGATGGGTTGCGGAGGAGCGTCGGCCATCAACTTACCCAGATCTTAGTAATCATCAGGTCGAAAATAAAAATCAGAACGGTAGCCATAACTACTGCCTGCGTGGTGGAGCGGCCCACACCCTGCGTCCCACCCGTGGTGCGCAGGCCGTAATAGCAGCCGATGAGCGAAATCACCAGCGCGAACACCAGCGGCTTAAGCAAACCCTGAGCCACATCGCTCCAATCCAGCGCGCGCCACGCCGAGCTCCAATACTGTTTCGACGGAATGGAAAGAAAAAAGTCAGCAATCAGCCAGCCGCCCGCCAGTCCTACGAAATCGGCAATGATCACCAGCAGTGGCAGCATGACGGCGGTGGCAATCACGCGCGGCGTCACCAGCTTCTGCACCGGGTCGGTGCCCAGCGCGCGCATGGCGTCAATCTGCTCAGTGACCTTCATGGAGCCCAGTTCGCTGGCGATGCCCGAAGCGTTGCGGCCTGCGACCATCAGAGCCGTCAAAACCGGCCCCAACTCGCGCACCAGGGTCAGGGAGACCAGCGTCCCGGTCTTGCCGACCTGGCCGTAACTGGCCAGCGCCCGCGCCATCTGCAGCGCCATGACCGCGCCGCTGAAGGTTCCGGTGAGCGCCACAATTTGCAGACTGCCGACACCGATACCATCCATTTGCAGGAAGATGTCATCGGTATAATGCGGGCTAAGGAAAATGTTCTTGAGAGCCCGCCCCGTCAGCACGAGGAAGTCCTGCACCGCAAGAACAGGTTCTTTAAGCAGATCGAGCAAATTAGGTGGGACCCCGAATTCCGATGCTACCATGAAACCACCAACATGAAAGGACTTACTGACATCGCGGGATTGCGCGTCGGCCATGTATCGGATTTCGACGCCATCACCGGATGCACCGTTATCCTTTGTGAACAGGGAGCCGTGGCCGGGGTGGAGATCCGCGGGTCCGCCAGCGGCACCGAAGAGACTCCCACGCTCGACCCGGGGCATGTTACCGGACGGATTCACGGCATTCTTCTGGCCGGCGGCAGCGCCTTTGGCCTGGAGGCCGCCAGCGGCGTACGGCGCTATCTGGAACATCGCGGGGTGGGCTTCGACACCGGCGTGGCCAAAGTGCCGATCGTTCCCGCGGCGATTCTTTTCGATCTGGCCATTGGCAAAGCAGGGGTCCGGCCCAACCTGGCGATGGGTGAAGCGGCGGCGGCCGGAGCTACTGCCGATGCGGTGAAAGAAGGATGCGTGGGCGCGGGCACCGGCGCCACCGTAGGCAAGATCCTCGGCATGTCCTGCGCCATGAAGTCCGGTATCGGTTCGTTCACCGTCACCCTTCCCGAGGGCGTGATGGTTTCCGCCCTGGTTGCCGTCAATGCGTTCGGCGACGTGCGCGATCCCGCTACGGGAAAAATTGTCGCCGGCGCGCGTAAAGATACCCGGAGCCACGAGTTCCTCGATACTTCGGCCCGCCTCAAGCAGCAAGCCGCGCGCGGTTTTGCGGGCAGGAACACCACTCTCGGGGTGGTCGCCACCAACGCCGTGCTCACTAAGGTGGAAGCCAACAAACTGGCGCAATTCGCCTCACTGGGCATGGCACGAGCGATCTATCCGGTGAATACCATGTTCGATGGAGATACGGTATTCGCCCTATCCCTGGGTGACCGGCGTGCCGATATCAATTCCCTCGGCGTCGCGGCGGCCGAGGCGATGGCCGAGTCCATCCTGCGCGCTGTCAAATTGGCCCACACGCTGGGTGGGATTCCCGGCTTGGCGTAGCTCCTTGCCCCTGCCTTGGGGCATATCACCCACAAATCCAGTCCAAAAGGTCCGATTGTTGTATTTTCCCACGTATTCTCAGGGGGCCGATCTGGCACCTGAAATGCAGTTAGGTTGCTTCTACTGGAAAACGGAGAACTGCAATGAACTTCGACCAAGCCCCGATGCTGGTGATCTGGGAAGTGACTCAGGCGTGCGACCTGGCGTGCGTGCACTGCCGGGCGTCGGCCCAGTCCGAACGGAACCCCCACGAACTGACGACCGAGCAGGGATACCGCCTGCTGGATGAGATCCGCTCCTTTGGCGAGCCGCTGATGGTATTTACCGGCGGCGATCCGTTGAAGCGGCCCGATCTTTACGATTTGATCCGCTACGCGGTGAAGATCGGGCTGCGCACCAACGTCACGCCCAGCGCGACTCCGCTGCTGACAGCGGAAGCCATCGAAGGTTTCAAGGCGGCCGGCGTTTCGCGCATGGCCATCAGCCTGGACGGTCCCGACGCGCCATCGCACGACGATTTTCGCGGCATTCCCGGCACTTTCGACCGTGCCATCATGGCGCTGCGGCATGCCCGGGATATCGGTCTGGATACGCAATTCCAGACCACCGTAACCAAGCGCAACATGGCGCGGCTGCCGGAGATGGCGGAAATTGCCAGGGAAGTCCGCACCAAAATGTGGAGCCTGTTCTTCCTGATCGTCACGGGCCGGGCGCTGGAAAACGATGACCTGGAAGCGGCTGAATACGAAAAGGTGTTCGAGTTCATGTACGAGCTTTCGAAGACCGCGCCGTTCGGCATCAAGACCACCGAAGCCATGCACTATCGCCGCTACGTGGCGCAGCGTACCAAGGCCGAACACGGCGTCACCGAGAACGAGAACGCCAAGGGTGTGGCATGGCGCACGGCGGGCGTGAGCGATGGCAAAGGCTTCGTATTCGTCTCGCACCAGGGCGAAATCTACCCCAGCGGATTCCTGCCGGTGAGCGGCGGCAATGTGCTGCGCGATTCCCTGACGGATATTTACCGCAACTCCAGCCTGTTCCGCACCCTGCGCGACACCACCCAGCGGGAAGGCAAGTGCGGCATCTGCGAATACCAGAAAGTCTGCGGAGGCTCCCGCGCCCGTGCTTTTGCCTTAACCGGCGACTACCTGGCCGAAGACCCCCGCTGCGTGTACCAGCCGCATATGGCCGATGCCATCGCGGGGTAGCGGGCTACAGGCAATACTGTTCCGGTACGATACCCAGAAACTTCCCGTATCCTCGGGAGTGGCACCGATTTCCGAGTCGCCCACACGCCCAAAACCAGTAATTGATTAGCGGAAAGTGCTGGACATTTGGACGATCTCGTGCCACGATAAAG
>JARLGM010000121.1 GCA_031292755.1 Candidatus Sulfopaludibacter sp. | reverse complement strand
GCTGTTGAGCGGGCTGCGCCCGTTGCTGTTGCTGCGGCTGTTGAGCCCGCTGCTGCTCTGGCTTGCCCTGCTTCTCATTCTCCTGTCCACGCTGCGCGGATACAGGAATAATCGTCCCGAGAAGCAGCAACGAAGTAGTAACACCGATAACTCGAACGATACGCATTCTAATCATCTCCGTTAATAGTCGCTGTCCGGAGTGCACGCAAACGACCAGTTTCTATTTCTTGGTTTCTTCGACAACGCATTCGGTTGTCTTTTGCACAGGCGATTCGACACGCTCGACCACTACCGGGGCTCTCTCGGTCGGCTTATCCGCCGTCCCGTAGTCGGCGGAAGACTCGGAGGCGGAGGAGATATTGCGCGCGCCAGTATCTGTAAGGGTTTTCTTCGCTCGACTGCACCATTCCGGACTGTCACAGTGGACCGACAGGAGAATGCCCCCACGCCGGATTCTGCCCGCGTACCTTTTGGCGACGTATTCCGGCAGGCCGAGGCCGGCCAGAAATCCCCCGATCCAACCTACCGCTCCACCGGCACCGGCGCCGGCGAAGGCAGCCAGCAGCGGGCCCGCCGCGACCAGCGACCCTAACGCGGCGACGGTCACCATCTGAACAGAAACGAACCATGC
The DNA here is from genome assembly GCA_031292755.1 of Candidatus Sulfopaludibacter sp. Classification (GTDB taxonomy): domain Bacteria; phylum Acidobacteriota; class Terriglobia; order Bryobacterales; family Bryobacteraceae; genus Sulfopaludibacter. The sequence continues at coordinate 22,401 of JARLGM010000121.1, read as the reverse complement.
CGCCGCGGCGCCAATCACCGCGCCCGCCGCAGCGCCCGTTGCCGCGCCTTCCAGCCCCTTACTTCGCTGCTCGAAAGCGAAGTCCTTTGAACCTTGATTGTCAGACGAGAGCACCGAGATATCCGTCTTCCGATATCCCGCTTTCTGCAAAACGTTGATCGCGTCGGATAGCGTTGTGCGATCCGGATAGATCCCCATCACTGAGGTATTCTTTGTCATTTTCGTATTCCTTCCATTGCTCGTGCAGTGTCAGTAAGTGTGCACGAGTCGGGCCAATCACACCGGCCCGCCACGCCGGGGAGATGCTGGATGGGACGGTGCGCATCGCGCAGAATCTGCCCATGGGAGCGCAGCTTTCGCCGCGGAAGCCCGGTGGCGCGGCTCGCGGCCTTAGCTCACCGGCCCGTCGATTTCAAACGGCGGCAAACGTGCCTCGGCTAAGTCAGGCAGCGAAGCAGGAAGCCGCCTTTAGAAATCGCTTGTCCAGGCAAGGAAGCCGGTCCATGAAATCGTCACAGGTACGAATCGGGAATCTCTGGTGCAAGGTGATGCACCGCCAGCCAATGTGGCCTTCACACGGCCAGTACGAGTGCCGGACGTGCGGGCGGCGCCATCCGGTTTGTTGGGAAGGGCCTTCGCCGCCGATGCCGCGCGCGATGGATTTGCCGTGCGAAGCGTCCCAAGGCGCGCCGGTTGTAGAGACCGAATCGAGCTTCTCATGTTCATAGCAACAGTGTTGGCCGTCCTGGTATCGCTGAGCCTCGTATTGTCGATGATGCCCGGCCCGAACGCCGCCAAGCGGCGATGATCGCAGAGACAGCCGGACTTCCTGGCCATACGGTTGCTAACTGTTTAGTTGAATCGACGAAGTAACCTTTCAAACCTGCCCTCTGCTGCAATTGGCAGGCGAACGGCGAGTAGGCACTTATCGCTCACCTGGCGTTCGCTTGTTTGCCGGCCGCAGAGGGGTTTTTGTGGGATGCCTTCGTAGATCTCTTCGGGGATTACGATTTCGGTGGCCGTCAGGCGCTCCTCGGGATGGAACGATTGGACGCGGTCCCTGCCAGGATCGAGCGCAAGACCCTTGATGGCCCGACGCCGGATCCCATGCCCAACCTCAGGGCGAGCCGCATCGGCAGGAGCTTTTGCTGGTCTATGAGCTGCTCCGATGCGGTTTTTCATTTTCCGGCGTTTCTCCAGGTTCGTCCCACAACCCTTTAGCGTTGCTCTTTTAGCAAATCCTGCATGCGGGTTCGGCAGGAACTGCCTGAGCCGATAGCTCAGGTACGGCATTGCAATCAAGGTAACAGCCGCGTTCTTCCCGCGGAGGGCGCCGATGGACCTCGGAGTGCTTCCTATTCCTCGTGTGCAACCAGCCAGCAGAAGCGTGCAGGCAGGGTGCCAGACAGCGCGAAGAGCCGGTCGCACAAATTACAAAGGAGAACAATCAGATGAGTTTTTTGAGAACAGCAACAGCTACCGTGTTTGGCCTCGCGCTCATGGGGGCGGTATTCTCGCCCGGCGCAAAGGCGGACGATTGGAACAGGAAAACCGTGATGACCTTCAGCGGCCCTGTGGAGATTCCGGGAGTTCACCTCAAGGGGTGGGCGGTGTTGCCAGCCGGCACCTATGTGTTCAAAATCCTGGATTCGTCTTCCGACCGTCACATCGTCCAAATCTTCAATAAAGACGAAACGGAAGTCTACGCCACGATTCTGGCGATCCCGAACTACCGTCTCAGAGCCACGGACAAGACCGTGGTGACATTCAGAGAGCGGCCGGCCGGCGAGCCGGAGGCACTCCGCGCATGGTTCTATCCCGGCAGAAACTGGGGCGAGGAATTCGTTTATCCGAAGGCGAGAGCAGTGGAGTTGGCCAAGACCACCAAGACGCCTATACTGTTCATGCCGGCTGAGATCCCAGTGGAAGTCTCAGTGCCGATCAAAACGGCCGATGAACCGGTTGTCCAGCAACTGAAGCAGGTACCTATCATGGCGATCAAGCCGAGCGGAGAAGAGGTACAACTGGCAGAAGTGGTCACGGCGCCGCCTGTTCAGACAGAGGTCGCCATGGCGGAGCTCCCGCATACTGCGAGCTGGCTGCCGCTGATCGCATTGTTCGGGCTGCTGGCGTTCGCCGGAGCCTGGGTCCTGCGATCGATGCAGAAACGCCATGCTGTAAGCCGGTAGCGGCACAGGGCGAGCAAGAAGGAGAGGAGCTATGAGGAGCGGGCCGTTCCGGGTGGCGCAGCGGGGCGTCGCGAAAACGATCGCTCTGCCGGCCCTGCTCCTCGCCGTCCTGGCGGTCTGCGCCGGATACCAGATCCCACCGCCAGGACAAGATCGCGATTCAGAATCTCTGCGGATTTCAGTGGATGTTTCCCTGGTGGTCCTGCACGCGACGGTGACCGACCGGCAGGGCGGCTTTGTGGGAGGTTTGAGCGAGCCGGATTTTGAGGTCTATGAGAACGGTGTGCCGCAGCGCATCCAACTCTTCAGAAGTGAAGACATTCCGGTCACCGTGGGACTGGTTGTGGACCACAGCACAACCATGCGGACGAAACTTGTTGAGGTGTCCGCGGCGGCCCGGACTTTTGTGAGTTCCAGCAACCGGGACGACGAAATGTTCGTCGTCAACTTTAACGAGAAAGTATCGCTGGGCCTGCCCGCCTCGATCCGATTCACCGATAACACCACCGAACTGGAAAAGGCGATCAGGAACACGCGGGGCGGGGGCGAGACGGCTCTTTACGACGCGATCATCAGGGCGTTAGAGGAATTGCAGGCAGGCAGCCGGGACAGGAAAGTGCTGATCGTCATCTCCGATGGCGGCGACAATGCCAGCGTGCACAGTCTGGAGCAAGTCATGAAACTGGCCGGCCAATCCAGTGCCGTCATCTACACCGTTGGTCTATTCGACCTGGACGATCCGGACCGGAACCCGGGTGTGCTCAAACGCCTGGCGCAGGCGACGGGAGGCGAAGCCTTCCTTCCCAGCCAAGTCAGCGACGTGGTGTCCGTTTGCGAGCGCATCGCCCGGGACATCCGGCACCAATACACCATCGGATATGTGCCAACCGGCTTGACGCATGGCGGCGCCTATCGGACCATTCGGGTGCGCGCCCGGGCTAAGGACCACGGCAACCTGTCAGTGCGCACGCGGGCCGGCTATATAGCTGGCGGCGTCAAATGAAGCTCCCGGTTGCGAAAGAGCCACTCCAGCAGATTCTGAAGTGGGCACAGCGTGCGCTCTTTGCCTGCGCCGCCGTGCTTTTAGGCTACTGCGGATTCGTTCTGGCGGACGCCTGGATTTTCCAGAGACGAGAGAACAGGGACCTGGAGCGCCTGTTGCATGACCGGCGTGCCGCGAGCGAAGCCGCTCCTCCATCGGAGTCCGCTTCCGGGAAGGGCACGCCTGGCGGCGAGACAGAAGGTCTGATAGGCCGCATTGAGATCCCACGGCTGCTTCTTTCCGTGGCCGTCATCGAGGGGATCGACAGCAGGACTCTCCGCCGCGCGGCTGGACATATTCCCGGCACGGCGCTGCCCGGACAGACCGGAAACGTGGGCCTCGCCGGGCACCGAGACACATTCTTTCGCCCACTGAAAGATTTGAAGATCAAGGACGAAGTTCAAATCCTGACCCCCAATGGCAACTTCAAATATCAGGTTGAGTCACTCAGGGTGGTGATGCCCGAAAATGTGGGGGTACTCGCCTCGTCCGGCGAGAACGTGCTCACATTAGTCACCTGCTATCCCTTCAATTATGTCGGACCGGCTCCCAGGCGGTTCATCGTGCGGGCCAGGCAGGTGTCACGGTAAACACGCAATTCTCCATGGCAGTAGGATGGGCCCGTGAGCTGCTTAAAGTTGAGAACAGTGAATTCATGAATAACGATCCCTCCGTCCGAACCGACGGGCCGGCGCAAGAATTGCCGCAAAAGGATGCAGAATTTGCGCATGCGGCCGCTGGCGCTCACGCTCAGGGAAGACGCCGGGCACAGGGAAGTTGACTATTTCAAGAGACACCACCATGCTAATGAATACAACGCTTCTGAAGGGTCTTGCGATCCGGGCAACGGACGGTGAGATCGGAACTGTAGAGCAGTTCTATTTCGACGATGAGACCTGGGCCATCCGCTACCTCATTGTCGACACCGGCGGCTGGCTAGGCGGCCGGCGCGTGCTGGTCTCGCCCATCTCCGTGCTCCATACGGATTGGCGAGCCAGGCGAGTGGATGTGGAACTCACGAAGAAACAGGTGGAGCAGAGCCCGGACGTCAACACCCACGAACCCGTATCCCGGCAGCACGAGGCCGCATACCTTGGGTATTACGGCTATCCGGGCTATTGGGGCGGACCCTACCTGTGGGGCTCGGCGTTCTACCCGGCGGGCCTGGCTCTTGCAGCGAAAACTTCTACGGAGACTGTGGCGGACAGGATTCTGCGAGAGTCGCCGGATTCGCACCTCCGCAGCAGCGAGGCCGTTACCGGCTATCACCTGGAAGCGACAGATGGCGAAATTGGCCATGTCGACAGTTTTGTGGTGGACGATGACGTCTGGGCGATCCGCTATCTTGAGGTCGCTACGCGGAATTGGTGGCCAGGCAACAAGGTTCTGGTTTCACCCGCCTGGGTGGAACGGGTGAGCTGGCCGGAGTCCAAGGTCTACGTCGGCCTTTCCCGGGAAACCATCCGAAACTGCCCGGAATATACGGATGTCACGGCCATCACTCGCGAGTATGAGAACCGGCTCTACCTTCACTACGGCCGGCCTCCCTACTGGCGGGACAAAATGGAACACGACCCGGCTCTTGCCCTCAATGCCGTATAGGCCAGCGAGGAATTGTGAAATGATGAAGAAGAGCCCACGTTTGGCTGCCTTGGGAGTGACAGTGAAACACGCTTCGATCATTCGCCCCGCGCGAATCCTTGTTATTGAAGACAACGGTTCAGACGTTTTCCTGCTGGATCGAGCCCTCAAGAAGCAGGACCTCCGATTTGAACTGGTTCACCTGCTGAGCGGAAGCGAAGCCCTCGCGTTCATCCGCATGCAGGGTGCCTACGCAGACGCTGAAAATCCAGACCTGATTCTGGTGGACTTGAACCTGTCCAGGTATACCGGCGAAGACATCCTGCGCGAAATCCGCCGTGCCACACGCCTCAGCGGAGTTCCGGTGTGCGTTTGGAGTTCTTCGCAGTCCCGGCGAGACGAAGCTGTGCTCAAGGACCTCGGGATTTCCCAGTTTATTACCAAGCCTTCCGGTCTGGATCAGTTCATGGAGATCGGCAAGACCCTCAAGGATCTGCTCGCACGTTCCAAGGCCGCCTGAAAGATTGGCACTGCGCGTGCTCGATAGTGGAGTTTCTTCGAGGGAGAAAGGTCATGGTGGTGTGTGGCAAAGAAGAGCGGCAGCCGACGGCCAGGCGAGGTCACGCGTCCGGCGGGGCGCCTGACGATCCTCCCGCGGTGACGCAAATGCTGCCAGCCGCCGGGGCGTCGCTCCTGAGAGTTGTTGGCGTCGGGGCCTCCGCCGGAGGACTGGAGGCATTCACGGAGCTATTCGGCCATATGCCCGACGACACCGGCATGGCATTTGTACTGATTCAGCACCTGGATCCGAATCACGAGAGCCACTTGTCGGAGTTGCTTTCCAAAGAAAGCAAAATGCCGGTCTGCGAAGTGAAAGGGGAGACCCGGGCTGAGGCAAATCACGTTTACGTGATTCCACCGCGATGCAATTTGAGCATTTCGGGTGGAGTGCTTTATACGCCGCCGCGGCCGGACAGTGGCCGCAACATGCCAATCGACTCTTTCCTCCGCGCCCTGGCGGCAGATTGCGGCAGCAAGGCTGTGGGCGTTGTTCTGTCGGGAACCGCGACGGATGGAACGCTGGGGCTCGAGGCGATTAAGGCGGCGGGCGGCATCACCTTCGCTCAGGAGATCGCAACCGCCAAGTTCGACGGAATGCCGCGAAGCGCCATCTCCGCCGGGGTGGCGGATTGCGTGCTGCCGCCCGCCGGAATCGCGCGGCAACTGGTGGCCATCGCGCGCGCCTCCGGTCTTCCGAGCGAGCCTCGGGAGGTGGTAGAGACGCCAGGCGATGCCGAACTGGCCAAGATACTCCGGCTGGTGCGGACAGCCACGGGCGTGGATTTCACGCACTACAAGCACGGAACCCTCGGCCGTCGCATCAAGCGGCGCATGGCCCTCCAGGGCTTCGAAAAGCTGGAGGACTACAGCCGGGAACTGGAGCGGAACCGCGAGGAAGCGAGCGCATTGTGTGAGGGCTGCTTCATCACCGTCACTGCCTTCTTTCGCGAAGCCTCGGTCTTTGACGAACTGAAAACGAAGGTATTTCCCGCTCTGGTTGAGAATCGAACGCCCGAGGACCCGATCCGGATCTGGGTTCCCGGGTGTGCCACGGGGGAAGAAGCTTACTCCATCGCCATCTGCTTGACTGAATTCCTGGAAGACCGAAACCTGAGCATTCCGTTCGAGGTCTTCGCCACCGATATCAGCGAAATGGCTATTGAAAAAGCGCGCGCTGGCATATACGGGGCCGCGGTTTTGGCCCATGTCTCGCCGCTGCGGTTGGAACGGTTTTTCAGCCGGTCCGAACGCGGGTACCAGGTGGTGAAGACCATGCGCGAAGTATGCGTTTTCGCGAGGCACAACCTGGCGCAGGATCCGCCTTTCTCCAAACTGGACCTCATCAGTTGCTGCAACGTGCTGATCTACCTGGGAGATGTACTACAACGCAAGGTGTGGTCAACTCTGCATTACGCGCTCAAACCAACGGGCTTCCTGATACTCGGTCCCTCGGAAAGTATCGGCACGCTTTCCGAGGCATTTCATCAAGTCGAGAAGACTCATAAGATCTATTCCATGCAGACGCCGGCGAGTACGCCGGCGCTGCGCCCGGGCGAGAGCAGCCGCGCCGCAGGCAGGGTAGACCAGCGGGAAAGAACTGAGGGCAGTCGAACCGGGCCGGACGTGCTGAGAGAAGCCGACCGCCTGCTGCTGGCCGAGCACGCGCCGCCCGGCGCAATCATTGACGATCGCTTGAACATCGTCCAGGTCCGGGGCCGTGTGGCTCCGTATCTGGAACTTTCGCCTGGTGAGCCAACTCAGAATCTACTGAAGCTGGCACGCGAAGGCTTGATTGCGGGCCTGGGTAAGGCAATCCGAACTGCCCGGGAAAAGAACTCGGTAGCCACAGAGGGCGGTTTCCGGATCGAAGACGGCGGCAAGTTGAGCGACATCACGGTCCAGGTAACCCCGTTCCGGGGTTCGCCCTCTTCGGAGCAGCGCTATTTCCTGATCCAGTTCCTTGAGGCCAAGGCGAAGGGCGCCCCGCGGCCAACGCCCAAGCCCGCGGTAATGGACAACGGGGGAAGCACCCGGCTACGGCGCGAGCTTGTAGCAACCAAGGAGTATCTGCAATCCATCATCGAGGACAATGCGTCCACTCTGGAGGAACTGAGGGCAGCAAACGAAGAGGCGCAGGCGAGCAACGAGGAGTTGGAGACAGCACAGGAAGAGTTGGAATCGGCCAACGAAGAACTGAACACGTTGAACGAAGAGCTCAAGATCAGCAATTTCGAATTCACCAAAGTCAACCGGGATCTGGCCAATCTCCTGGAGAGCATCAGCATCCCTCTTGTGATGGTCGGGCGGGATCTGCGCATTCGCCGCTTTACGCGCGCCATCGAACCGATGTTGAACCTGATCGCCTCCGATCTGGGACGATCGATTACGGATCTTCAGCCTCAAATCGAAATACCCGGTTTGCGGCGATTGCTGCTGGATGCGATGGAGGGCGGGGATCGGAAACCGCGCGACGTCCGCGACCCGCACGGCCGCTGGTATTCGCTACGCATCCTCCCCTCCGTGGGACCGGATCACAAGACCGACGGCGCCGTGCTGATGTTCATCGATATCGATGCCGCGAAGCGCGGTCTTGACTTCGCCGAAGCGATCGTGGAAACGGTGCGGGAACCCCTGGTGATCCTGAACCAGAACCTGCAGGTCATAAAAGCGAACAAGTCGTTCTACGAGACGTTCCAGGCCGCGCGGGAAGAGACCGAGGAGCGTCTGATCTACGACCTTGGGAACGGACAATGGAATATCCCGAAGCTGCGCGAGCTGTTGGAGAATATTCTCCCCGCGCACTCCACATTCCGGGACTTTGAGGTGACCCATGACTTCGAACGTGTCGGGCGAAAAGTGATGTGCCTCAACGCCAGCGAGATTTTCAATCCGAACGCGCAGGCGCGGACGATCCTCCTGGCGATTGAGGACACAACAGACCGCAAACAGGCTGAGGAGGCGCTTCGGACCACCAATGCCGAACTACAGCATTTTGCGTACGCCCTTACCCACGATTTGCAGGAACCACTGCGCATGGTGGTGAACTTTACTGAGCTTTTGGGGCGGGAGTACGCGGGAAAGCTGGGTAAAGAAGCGGACCAGTATATCTCCTATTCGGTGGATGGCGCGCTACGGATCGAGGCCCTGCTGAAGGCCTTGTTGGCATATTGGGAAGTTAGCGAGCGGGAGCAGGACAGTTTCGTTTCGATCGATAGCGGCGCCGTTCTCGCCAAAGCGCTGTTAAATCTCCAGGCGGCTATCGCTCAGAGTGGCGCCACCGTGACCTCCGACCACTTACCCACTGTAATAGCCGAAGAGGTGACCCTGATGCAGCTCTTCCAGAACCTCATTTCCAACTCGATCAAGTATAGAGGCGAGAAGAGGCCGAGAATCCATGTCTCGGCGGAAAAAAATGGGGAAGGGTGGCGGTTTGCGGTGTGCGATAACGGAATCGGTATCGATCCGCAGGATGCCGAAAGGGTGTTCGGCATGTTCAAGCGCCTGCATGGCAGCGAGATTCCCGGTACGGGCATCGGGCTGGCGATTTGTAAGAAAATGGTGGAGCGCCAGGGCGGACGGATCTGGGTGGAATCGGAAGCAGGAAGGGGCGCCGCGTTTAGGTTCATCATTCCCTGCAGTCATAAGGAGCCTGGACACCGGCCCGCACACTGAGATGAGCGACTCTGGCAAAGATCGCACCGAAATCGAACGGTTGCGCAGCGCGCTCGAAGCGGAAACGCGGGCGTGCTGGGAAGTCCAGCGGCAACTGGACCGTGCCAACGCGGATTTTGAAGAGTTCGTCTCGATCGCGGCTCACAACGTGCGCGAACCACTCCGCGACGTGGCTTCGTTCAGTCAACTGCTGGCGGAGACCTATGCGCCACAGCTCGATTCCGAGGCCGGCGTCTTCTTGAGCCGCGTCCAGGATGGCGCGGCAACCATGCAGACATTGCTGACCGATGTGGTGGACTACTGGGAGTTGCAGGCGGGCGGCGAGACATCCTCCGCGGTGGACATGGATGCGGTGCTGCGCCAGGCGCTCCTCTGCGCCGACAAGCAGATGGCCGAGAGCGGCGCAGTCATTACCCATGATCCACTGCCGCAGGTTTGCGGAGATTTCGCGATACTCACCAAGGTCCTGCACCATTTAATCAGGAATGCCATAGAATACTGCGACACGCCTTCTCCGCGCGTCCACATTTCGTCCAGACGGCAGGATCTCGATTGGGTAGTCTCGGTGCATGACAATGGTCCAGGCATAGATCCCGCATTCCAAGAACGGATCTTCAGAGTGTTTAAGCGCCTGCACGGGAAAGCTTACCCGGGGAACGGGCTGGGGCTGGCATTTTGTAAGAAGGCCATAGAAGAATACGGCGGCCGAATCTGGGTGGAGTCGACACCCGGAGCGGGATCGACATTTTGCTTCACTCTGTCTCCGCCCGGTATGGAGCACAAATCCTGACGGAGTAAGCGCATATGACCGCATCGAACCAGGCTGAAATCCCAACTCCGAACGATATCGAGCAACTGCGCATCCGCGTTGCCGGCCTTGCGGGCGAAGTGGCACAGCTCAAGGCGCGGCCGGGCGCCATAGACGCCGAGACCCTGCTCGAAAACACAACCGACGGCTTTCTGGTCTACGATTCCCAGTTCCACTTCACCTATTTGAACGGCGATGGCGAGAGGCTTCTGGGAAGGCTGAAACGGGAACTGCTCGGCAAGAGCCAATGGGACTCGTTTCCCGAGACGATCGGAAGCGAAGTCGAGCGCCAGTACCGGCGGGCAATGAAGGAGCAGGTTAGCGCCACTTTCGATCACTATGATCCGGAGTCGGAGACGTGGCTTGAGATCCGGCTGTCACCCTCAAGCAAGGGAGGCCTGTTGGTCTGGCTTCGCGACATCACCGCACGCCGGCAGACCGAAGTGCAACGCGAGGGGCTTCTCCTGAAAATCCAGTCGGAGCGGCAAATCCTGAGCGAAATCATCGAGAAGTCCCCCGTAGCGATTTCCGTGGTTCGGGCGCCCGATTTCATATACGAAGTGGTGAATCCGGCGTTTCAGGCACTCGCACCCGGCAAGCAGATTCTGGGATGCCGTTTCACGGATATATGGGGTGAAGCCTCCGGCCAGCTGGTGTCGAATCTGGAGACCGTGATTGCCACCGGTCAGGCCCTCGAAGCGATGGATAGCGTCCTAACGATCCAGCGCGACGCCGGCACGCCGCCCGAGACCATCTTTGTCACGTGGTCCTGGATCCCGCTGATTGGTCCGTCCGGCAGTGCCGACCGCATTCTGACGCTGGCAGTCGAGACAACCGACCGCAAGCGGCAGGAAGACCGCCTGCGGAACAGTGAAGCGCGGCTGAAGCGCGCGCAGAGAATGGCTAACCTCGGTAGCTGGGAACAGGATCTGGAAAGCGGAGAACTCGAGTTGTCGGAAGATGCCTGCCGGATTTTTGGGGTGCCGCCGGAAGGGTGTCGAACCACGATGGAGACCCTGTTGTCCCTGGTCCATCCGGACGACCGGGCGCCGGTCCGGGAGACGATTCAAACCGCACCGTCGCGCGGCGGATGCTCCCAGGTGGACCATCGCATTGTGCGGCCGGACGGAACCGAACGCTTCGTGCGGCAATACACCGAGCCGCTTCCCAATGAGGTGGGAGGCGGCAGCCTCCTGGGCACTGTCCAGGACGTAACTGACTACAAGCACCTCGAAGAGAAGTTCCGGCGGTCACAGAGGCTGGAGGGAATCGCCCGGTTGGCCGGCGGCGTAGCCCACGACTTCAACAACCTTCTGGTGGTGATCAACGGTTATGCCCAGATGATTGTGTCCGAACTGAGGGACGAAGATCCATTGCGGGAACAGGCGCAGGAGATCATTAAGGCGGGGAATCGTGCGGCGGCTCTCACTCGACAGCTTTTGGCTTTTGGCCGGAAGCAGGCCATCCGCCCTCGCGTGCTGGATTTGGACAAGCTGTTGTCGGACCTCGAGAAGATGCTGCGGAGGCTGATTCGCGAGGACATTGAACTGAAGCAGAATCTCAGCACGGGACTCTGGAGTGTGACGGCCGACCCCGACCAGGTGGAGCAGGTCATCATGAACCTGGTTGTGAATGCCCGCGACGCCATGCCGAAGGGGGGCGTGCTGACGATTGGCACGTCGAACGTCGAGCTGGCGGCGCAGGACGTCAAGGGATTCCTGGATCTGACGCCAGGCCGGTATGTATCGCTGACGGTCACCGACACCGGGACTGGCATGACGCCGGAAACCAAGCGGCATCTCTTCGAGCCCTTTTTCACAACGAAACCCGCCGGCGAGGGTACCGGCCTCGGCCTGAGCATGGTTTACGGCATTGTGAAGCAGCACGGTGGCGAAGTATCTTTCTACAGTGAACCTGGAGTCGGCTCTACGTTTAAGATCTACTGGCCAGCCACCGATCAATCCGCCGCAGTCCCGTCCAGCCTTGAGAGGCCGCGGATTCCCTACTCCGGAACTGAGACGGTACTGCTGGTCGAGGATGATCACAGCGTGCGGGAACTGGTTCGGCAGATGCTGTTGTTGCAAGGCTACAAGGTTTTGGAAACAGGCCAGAGCGCAGAGGCGGCGGCCATGGCCGCCCAGCATAACGGCCCTATCGATCTGCTGCTCACCGATGTTGTTATGCCGAAGCTGTGCGGCCAGGAACTGGCCGAACAGATCATGGCACTTCGGCCGGGCATCAAAACGGTCTTCATGTCCGGCTACGCCGGTGACACCGCTGCGAAGCATGGCGCGTTCGACCAGGGTGCGTTCTTTCTGCAAAAACCCTTTGAAGCGGATGCGCTCTGGCGGCTGCTTCGCCAGGCGCTGGACCCCGGTCGCGCGGCATGACACGGCTTGGCCGGAATCGTCGCCGCGGGAAGCCATACACGTGGACCCGCCGGGCAATCCGGTTCCTGCTTGCCGGAATACTGCTCGGCCAGGCGAGCGGAGACGCGCAGCCAGGGCCGCAGCCTCCCTGCGGAGGGAACCCCGTGCCGGCCTATCCTGGCCTGGACAATGCGCCCATCGTCAAGTTCTGGAGCGAGTCTGATTTCGGGCGCAACTGGAGACCGCCCGCGTGCACCGGTTGGGACGGCGTGGGCTTTTCTACGTTGGTAACTACAGTTGCGCGATTTCGCAATACCTCGGGTGCTGAAGGCTTGCTGCGGCACATCGGGGCAATTTCAGAACTGGCGGGCACGCGGTACTGGTCGACCACTCACCAGCAGTGGCAAACATTAATTGTGGAGGCCAAAGCATCAACCGGCTTATCGTCAACCCGACACCGCGAAGACTTCACGCCCGATGAGATGAAGGAAGGCAACGAACTCTACTTTGAACAGACCGATAACCTTTCCGGCAATGGCATCTACCGAATGCACATTACAAAGGTCTCGGCAGACCGGCTTGTTTTCGATGTTGAGAACGTCAGTACCATGCGTTACTTCCTGGTGACCCTTTTTCATCCGGGCGAAGTGCAGTCGATTTATTTTCTGGACCGCGAATCGGAGAATGTCTGGCGATACTACAGCATGGCGCGCACCGGACGGAACGCGAGCCGGTTGACCGCGGGACACGAGTCTTCGTCAATCAACCGGGCTATCGCGTTCTATCGCTCCCTGGCCGGGATTCCGACTGACCAGGAACCCCCGGCGGCGCGATGAACGCCAGCGCCGTTCACTTGGAAAGGGGCACTCCCGCCGGGCCAACGATAGGATGGCGGAGGTCCGCGTCAACAGCCTGCAACCGGTCGAGCTCTACGAGCACGTTGGCCCAATCCTCGTGGTTGGCCTTGGTCGAGATGGGGGCGCCGAGGTCGCGGTAGAAGGCGATGATGTCGCTTCGAAGCACTTCGGGCATTTCCGTGTAGTGGCCTTGCATCTTGTGTAGCAACTGTGAATAAGTGGCATCGGTCAGCGAATATTTTCCTGCCGGGGTAGACGTTCCCACGTCAAGATTATCGTTCGACAACTTGAGATGGCCGGAGTTCTGTTCCGAAAGGAGTTGACGATAACGGTCAATGGTCGAATTGAAGCTGGCCATGTACATCTTCTCGATCTCGGGTGTCATCTTCTCAAATCCCAGCGGCCGCCACGGACCCACCTTCGGCACGAAGCGGAACAGGGCTGCCAGGATTTTCGAACGGATACCCGGCCGCTTATAGGTAGCACCCCAGTTCTTTTCATAACTGGAACGGGACAAATTGTAGAGGAACGTCTTACGAGTAGCGCTGGGGACGTCCTTCCTGATTTCCTGTTTCTTGATTTGCCAGGCAACCCTGGTCATCGCGGGAAGAATCGTGCCGACCGCGCGACGATACGATCCAATGGCCAGATCGACATCCAGAAATACCTTTTCCAATGGCATTCCGTAGGTGTCCTGAAAGGCCCGGTCAAGCAGGGACTTTGACACTTCAAACCCGATGAAGCTCTTGTAGGCCGCGGAAGCATAGCGGCCCTTGGCCGCCTGAAAGACATCGAAAGCGAATTCGGTCTTGGCGTGGGTAACCGGATCGTCGGCATACGTGACCTGGGTTCCGAACTTCACTCGAAGCTTTGGATAAAACAAAGGAACAGCACGGTTCACGGCGATTGGGTGCCCATTATTATCGGCGGCATAGTGCGATAGCGCTCCCAGAGCGAAAGCATACTCATTCAGGTCTTGGGAATCGCGAATCAGGTTGAGGATAAAATCGCCGGTCCGCACGTAATGAGTGAGATTGCTGAAGAACTTACTGCCGAACGGGTAATACCCCAAATCCTGAATAATGCACCCTCCGTAAGCGAACCCGTGGGCTTGCGTCAATTCGTCGGCGGTGGCAGCCGGAAAGCGCTTCAATAGCAGCGGTTTGATCGCACTGTCCCAGGTCGAATCGATGATGGCTTCGTGGGTGAGAACAGAATATGAGTAGGCGGGGGCGGAAAACAAAAGCATTAGCCCAACAGCGGCGGAGGGGCGAAACTTCCGTAGCCGGCGCATTGCCTCGTATGGTGTCATGGCTTCCTCCTTAGGGTGTTACGGCACGTTCATGACCACCGTCGCCGGCGGGAGCTGTCCGGCAGAAGTGGCTTGTGAGCCGCCGCAGATTCCGCACTTCATCTGCAGGGCTTGCATCTTGGCCCTGGTTAACCGGCCAAGGGAGCCGCCTCTGCCGTGGACGCCACGAGTTCCTGAACCTGCTCCATGGCCTGCGCGAGGCTGGTGGACAGGCAATCGGGTTGGGTTCGCTCGAAACGGGCCATCGCTTTGTGAGTATCGCCGCCGAATCCCCAGACGCAGACGGCCACCTTGAGTTTCGGGAACCGTTCGCGGATCTGCTTGCACACGGCCCGCGCCGGGGCGAACGCATAAGGAGGCAACGCCGAAATGCAGACTACGTCGCCCCGTCCGGCTTCAATCGCCGCGAGCACTTCGTTGGGGGAAGGCCCGGCGATAGGAAAGGACAACGTGGTGTAACCTTTTTGCTCCAGGAGTTGAGCCAGCATTGCGGCCATGACCTCATCGGCCCGATCATGGGCCGGAATACAGATAATGCGATGCGCGACGTCGGACACCGGCGCGGAATCCGCCTGTTGATATTCGGAAAACTCGACAATCATTTCATTGATACTGAGAAAGAGAAACTCTTCCCGGGCTGCATCAATCGCTCCTTTGTGCCGGTCCTGTTCGGCCAGGCTCAAAGCTGGGAGGAGCACCGAGTCGTACAACTCGGCCAGGGGCTTTTCCTTAAGGGACTGGCCTAAGACGGCATGCGCTTCCAGTTGGTCCATGGCGAGTAACCGCTGGTAGACCTGTGCTTCGGCCGCGAGAACAGGCTCATCGCCCAACAGGACATGCAGAAAAGAGAGTTGGGGGACGTGGCGCCCTAGAACCACGACGCAAACCGTCAGAGGCGTAGCCAGAATCAGACCCGCCGGGCCCCACAGAACGGCCCAAAACACGGACGTCACAAGGAGTGCCAGAGAAGAGATTCCCACGTGGGCGCCGTAGAGCCAGGGCTCCAGGAAATTGGCTGTAATCAGTTCGAGGCCCGCCACCAGAATGAGTACCAGCAGCGGCCGGAGCCATCCATCGAAAACGGCCAGCGAGAGCGCAATCGGGAGCGTCGCCGCGACGAGGGTTCCGACGTACGGCACATATCGCAGGATTGCGGCGACCGCTCCCCATAGGGCCGGATAGGGCACACCAATCCAATAAAGACCAAAACCAAACAGAACTCCAAAGCTCGCATTGACCAGGAACTGCATCAGCAGGTACCGGCTTACGCGGACTGACGCGTCGTCGAGCGCCCGGGTCATGAGGTTCAACTGACTGAGCCCGGCGAGGCGCAGAAGACGGTTCCTGAGGTCTTCTCTCTTCAGCAGCATGAAGATCGTAAAGATGACGACCATTCCTGCCCGTCCGAGAGGCGCGAGAACCGGCGCACCCAGATTGCGAAGCTCCGTCCATCCGCTTGTTGCGGGCTGGACCATTTGGACGGGAAGAGGTGAGGCGGGCGCAGGTGGCGGAATCGGCTGCTTGCGGCTCTGACGCGGCGAAGGAGAGGCCGGGGACGGTGCGGCCGGACTGCTGAGTTCCCGCACGATCTCCTCCACGCTTGCGGCAGCGCGGCCCAGTTGGCCTGTCACCGGACTATGGAAGTCTTCGATCTTGGCGTGAATGTTCTGGCTGTATTGAGGGAGTTGGTTGGCCACGTCAACCAACTGGTTGGCGATGACCCAGCCGATGCCGCCGGCCACCGCGAGCGAAACCAGAACCGTCGTGAGAACGGACACCACACGGCCGAGGCGCAGCCTCTGGAGAAGCGTCACCCCCGGAATCAAGAGAAATGTCAGAACGAGAGCAAGTGCCAGTGGGATCAGAATCTCGCGGGCAAAGTATAAGGCCGCGACCGTTCCGAGCATGGCAACGGCCCCCGCATCGCCGCGCAGCTTGGGCCGTGCCGGGAGGCCGGGCGGAGGCACGTCGTGTTTCATAAGGGATCTATTGCGACGAGTCTTTTCCCCGCGTCGCCTGAACACCCTTCAAAATCGCCAGGCCCAGGAGCACAATGGAGCCCACGGCGATCCAATGCGCGGCGACGTGCAGGAGCACGGCTCCATAGATTAGCCCGCCGATCAGTATCAGGAAACCGACAAGGTAAATCCCGAATGACATGAGTATTCCCAGATCCCTAGAAGTGGAGGCCACCGAGCATGTAGACCAGGAGTAAAACCACTAATATTGTGCCTAGCCCCACGCCCGTACCCCCGCCGTAGCCCCAACGGCTATGGCCGTAGTATCCGCCGCCGGCGCCCAGGACCAACAGCAGAATTATAAGCAGGATAATCATTGCGCGTACTCCTTTCTATTTCTCAAGCACTTTTTCAATCTGGCCCACTTTGGTCTGGACCTTACCGCCGAGGTTTTCGGCATGGCCTTCCGTTTCCAAGTCAGGATTACCGACGGCCCTGCCGGCCGCCTCCTTGACTTTTCCCTTAACTTCGTGAAACTTACCCTTGATTTGATCGTTCGTACTTGGATTCATCTGTTTTTCTCCGTATGCCTACTTCACTCTGAGGAAGTCGCCTTTTGATTCTTAACCTGCAGTTCGTTCACTACCTGCTGCACGTTTGGAACGGAAGCCGCGACTTGTTCGGCATCCCTTCGTTTGGATTGAGAATCCACCTCGCCGGTCAGCGTCACCACCCGGTTCTTCACCGCGAATTTCACGTGATCGTGCAACTTGCTTTGAATGAGCGCGGCATCCAGGTTATGTTCAATTCCCTGATCGAGGTCCGAATTCATGGTCCTGGCATCGCCTTCGGCGCCCACCGGAAGCACTGCAATCTGATCCGCCACAACCAATCCAGTCGCTATCGACGTGGCAATGGATTCCGCTTGCCCCTTTTCACCCTCGAGTGCGACCTGTCCGCCAAGGGTGACGACACCCTTCCCGCGATCCTGAGTAACGGACACCTTTTTCAGGCCGGCTTGATCCAGCGCCTGCCGGATGGTTTGGGTAACGTCAGGTGACTGCACAGTATGCGAGCACCCTGCGAGGATTCCGGCGGCAACCATCGCCAGAAGCGCGGGCCAATGCGTGAGTGATTTCATGTTCAAGTTTCCTCAGGTTTCTTCCAATCGTCACTGAGCAGATTGGGGGCCGTCGTAGGAACGGCTGAACTGGAGGCGGCGACGGCAAGAAGCGTGAGCCGCTACCATATCGCGGGCCGCAAGAATTCGACTGTGGAACGCCTCGTGCTAGGAAGAATGAATCCCATCCCGCCAAAAGTTTCTTAAGGAGGAAGCATTTCAGTGGATTTGAAAAGCGTACTGGCTCAATTGCTACGAGAGCGCGAGGCACTCGACGCTGCCATTGCAAACCTGGAGCGCCTGGAGAACAGCCGCCATCGCGACCCGGGCCACTCACCGAGTTTGGTGGCAAAACCTTCCACAAACGGCACCAATCATACTTACAGCCCTCCACCTGAGACACCTGGCGAAAAGCAGCCATAAGGCGGGTCGGCACATTTCGCATTTTCAGACGCAGATATTGCACTTGAACCGCGGGCGGGTTCGGTCAATCTCGCCCTGGTTCGGCGGTCCAAAGCCCTGAAATACTACAGGTTCCGGTCTGGACCATCCCGTGCACAAGATAAGCGATCCGGTGGATGGAAGAAGGATGGCAATGAAGAGAGCACCGAGCGGGATAGACGGGTTCCAGGGAATCCTCGAACGAAAACAAACCGAACTGATCCGCATGTTGCGAACGCGCGACGGCATCGCCATTGAGAAGAGCGCCGATCAGATGGACGAGATCCAGTACGCGACGGAACGAGACCTGGCGATTCGAAACGTAGACCGTGACTCCACCGTATTGCGCCAGGTAAAAGCCGCACTGCGACGGATTCAGGACGGCAGCTTTGGAACGTGCATCGAATGCGAAGAGACGATCAGCTCGAAACGGCTTGCCGCGGTTCCGTGGGCGGCACGCTGTATCCGGTGCCAGAACGCCGCCGATCGGGATGGGCAGGAGATCGCGGATGAAAGCGGCTCGCTTGTTTATGCCAGTTAACCCAGTTGGGAAAACAGAGTCGAACAATCGAACCGTCGCCTTTCTTGGCAACTACCTGCCGCGCAAATGCGGTATCGCCACATTTACGTCCGACCTGCTTGGCGCCGTCGCATCGCGTCACCCTGAAAGCCGGTGCTTCGCGGTGCCGGTCAACGATATCGATGGGCGCTACCAGTATCCGGGTGTGGTTCGTTTTGAAATTGAAGAGCAGGAGCTGGAGTCTTACCAGCGTGCGGCCGGCTTCCTAAACTCCAGCGAAGTGGATGTTGTTTCGCTCCAGCATGAGTTCGGAATTTTCGGCGGGCCGGCCGGCAGCCATCTATTGACGCTCCTGCGCGGCTTGAGGGCGCCGGTAGTGACGACGCTCCACACCGTACTCTTAAAACCCGATCCCGAGCAGTTTCGCGTGATGCAGACCCTGATTGCGCACTCCGCCCGGCTGGTGGTCATGACGGAGCGCGGGCGAACGATCCTGCAGCAGGTGTATGGGGCCCCCTCCGCCAAGGTCGATCTTATCCCACATGGCATTCCCGACGTACAATTCGGCGCGCCGGATTCGTATAAGGACCAATTCGGGGTAGCCGGACGGAAGGTGTTACTGACCTTTGGGCTGCTGTCTCCGAACAAGGGGATTGAATATGTGCTCCATGCTCTCCCGGAGATTGTGGCTGAGTTTCCGGCCGCCGTCTATATTGTGTTAGGCGCCACCCATCCGCACGAACTGCGCGCGCGAGGCGAAGCCTACCGTCTGGGCCTGGAAGCCATCGTCCGGAAAAACAAGCTTGAGAACCACGTCATCTTCCACAACCGCTTTGTGGAGTTGAAGGAACTGACCGAGTTCATTGGCGCGGCAGACATTTACATTACGCCGTATCTGGACGAAGGCCAGATTACCTCCGGCACGTTAGCATATGCGTTTGGCGCCGGCAAGGCCGTCATCTCGACGCCGTACTGGCACGCCGCCGAGTTACTGAGAGACGAACGCGGCGTACTGGTGCCATTCGCAGATCCGGAGGCAATTGCGCGCGAGGTGAGCGGATTACTGCGCGACAGAACGCGCCGCAGCGTCATAAGTGAACACGCCTACCAGTTGGGCCGCGAAATGGTCTGGAGCAAGACGGCGGTTCTGTACATGCGCTCCTTTGAACTGGCACGGCAAGGGAAGCCCGCGATGCCCCGCGAGCTGGTTGTGGCGAGGGGGGTCCCCGGGCGGCCGCACGAATCGCCGGAGTTGAATCTGGGTCACCTTAACCAAATGACCGATTCGATGGGCATCTTCCAGCACGCCCGATTTACGACGCCGATGCTTTCGGAAGGATACTGCACGGACGATAATGCACGCGCGCTCATTCTGACGGTGCTGCTGGGCCAGTCTGAGGAAGCCCCGAAGCGCGTCCGGGCGCTTGCCACGACCTATGCCGCGTTCCTGCAATACGCCTTCGACCCGGGAACGGCACGTTTCCATAATTTTCTCAGTGTGGACCGGCATTGGCTGGATGAGAAAGGGTCCGAGGATTCCCATGGCAGGGCGATTTGGGCGTTGGGCACGGCTGTGGGGCGTTCGCCACACTGGAGTTCGCAAATGATGGCGGAACGGCTGTTCGCGCTGGCGCTGCCGGCGGCGCGGGACTTTACGTCGCCGCGTGCCTGGGCATTCAGCCTGATTGGCATCCACGAATACCTGCACAGGGCGAAAGGAAGCAGCCTGGCCCAGGATGTCCGCGATGAGTTGACCGGGCGCCTGGTGACGATCTTCGACAAAGTGGCCGGACCCGACTGGACCTGGTTTGAAGAGGGGCTGACTTACGACAACGCCAAGCTCGCGCATGCCCTGATTGTCAGCGGCCACGCCACCGGGCGCCGGAGTGTGTGCGACCGTGGACTACAGGCGTTGCGCTGGCTTGTGGGCGTGCAGACCCCAAAGCACGATCAACTGCGCCCCATTGGCAGCAACGGATTCTATCAGCGTGACAGCGTTCGCGCCGACTTCGACCAGCAACCGATCGAGGCGCACGCCACGGTTTCCGCCTGCCTGGAGGCGTACCGCGTGACAGCCGACTCCTGGTGGTATGAACAAGCGCAGAGCGCCTTCGACTGGTTCCTCGGCTGGAACGACCTCGGGGTGGAACTGTATTGTGCATCCACCGGCGGCTGCCGGGATGGATTGCACCCGGACCGGGCCAACGAAAACCAGGGTGCGGAATCGATGTTGGCCTTTCTTCTCTCACTGGCGGAGATGAGGCTGATACAAAACACCGCGACCGGCATTCAACGAACCGGAGTGGCAGCTTCGGTCACCCAATGAAGCGGGTAGGAATGCACGGAATAGAGGAAGCCAAGGAGTAGATAATGACGCCGAACGCCACAACGTTGGACCTACACACTCCGGTTAGAGAGGTGTTAGCGCATGTTCCTGTCCGCCACGCTACGGAATACGCCAAGGGTCACCTGATCTATGGCCGCAATACTCTTGTAAAGAATATCTACCTGGTAGTTGCCGGAACCGTGGGGATTACCCAGATAGCGGAAGACGGCAGCGAGGTGCTCATGGAAGTTGTCCGGCCCGACGAATTGTTCGGCCCGTTGGTCTTCCTGAATGTTCCCGACCGCCTCGAACGGGCTACCGCCATGGAAACGTCGAGGCTGATGACTTGGCCTCTGAGCGACCTGGAAGACCTGGTCATGAAACAACCGCGACTGGCGGTGGCGCTCCTGCAGATCCTCGCGCAACGTAACGCCGAGTTTGCCCGCCGGATCGAGAGTTTCGCGATCGACAGTATTGAGCAGCGGCTGGCCCGTTCGCTGCTTCGCTTCTCAGAGCGGCTGGGAACCCCGGAGGAAGACGGGTCCGTGCGGATCATGCCGTTTACCCACGAGACGCTGGCGCGGTACGTCGGCACTTCGCGCGAGATCGTCACCCAGCATATGACCAGATTCCGAAGACAAGGCTATGTAAGCTACTCCCGCAAAGGCATCCGGCTCCATCGCGATGCGCTACGGACCGTATTCGATTGACGCCGGCGATGCCGGCTCCGGAAAAGGGCCGGGGCAACCGCTGCCCCGGCAAGCACGCAGAGAAAACCTGAAACCGAGAGAGTGGCTCTAACGCGCCCGGACTCGCGGCCACCAAGCCCGCTGCATCGCTCCCGCGACTCACGCGGCGGAGCGTTCACACCGCAACTCCTGCACATCCGGCGACAATACTTGCATTTGCTATCGCCCCCAAACTTAAGTCCAATGCCAACAATCTTGCGAGGGTGCCGAAGTCTTCCGCAACAGCCTATGTCCGCGCGCCTATCGCGGTGCCTTTTCTCGATGGGACGAGGATGGTGCCCGCCGTGCACTGGCAAGGAAGTCCCACGAATTCGTGCGACAGAAGAGGAAAAAGAATGAAATTAGCAATTGTGGCCGGTTTAGCCTTCACGACAACTTTGATGGCGGTCGATAGAGAGCCCGCCAAGCGACTGGCCGAGGCAGCGACAGTCTTCTCGGAAATTATGGCCACGCCCGACAAGGGAATTCCGCAGGATTTGCTGGAGAAGGCACACTGCATTGTGATTGTGCCCAGCCTCAAGACGGCCGCTTTCCTGGTCGGCGGAAAATTCGGCAAAGGCTACCTGCTGTGCCGGAACAGCGGCGGCGCGGGCTGGTCGGCGCCCGCCACGGTGCGCATCGAAGGCGGCAGCGTTGGTTTTCAGATCGGCGGATCGGAGACCGACCTGATCATGCTGGTGATGAATGAGGGAGGAAAGAACAAACTGCTCGAGAGTAAGTTCACTCTAGGCGCCGAAGGCTCGGTCGCGGCCGGCCCGGTGGGACGGACAGCAACCGCTCAGACCGACGCCCAAATGCACGCGGAGATTCTTTCGTGGTCGCGCTCCCAGGGCCTGTTTGCCGGGCTTGCTTTGGAAGGGGCAACCCTCCGGCAGGATCTGGACGACAACGCCACG
>JARLGM010000120.1 GCA_031292755.1 Candidatus Sulfopaludibacter sp. | reverse complement strand
ATAGCCGTTCCGGTGTCTACAGCTACATGCTTCGCGTGCCGCTGTTGTTGATCTGTTCGCTGGCCGCCTGGGCGCAGCACTGGGCGCAGCAGGCCCCGCAGCAGGACCCTATTAACGCTGCCATCCAGGTGATCTGGCAGGCGCGCAACGAAGGCCGCTTCGAAGACGCCGCCGCCGCGCGGGAACAGGCGCGCTCGCTGCTTCAGCGCGCTCCCGTGGATGCGCCGCAATTCCAGGGTTGGGCGCAGCAGGTGTCGCAGGCCTATCAGAATTCCGGCATGAACGGCCAGGCGCGGGCCGTTCTGCAGGATGCTCTGGCCCGTACCGCCGTGTTGGGCAATTCGCATCCGGCGCATGCGGGCATGCTGATCGCGCTGGCCGAGTCCTGGTGGCAGGATGGCAGCCTGCTGAAAGCCGCGGGATATCTGGAGCAGGCTGCCGCGGCGCAGGAGGCGGATGCGCCTCCACCGGCAAGAGACCAGGTCGTCGCGGCGGGCAGGTTCATGGCGCCGGGCGGCGTCTCTTTTAGCCGGTTGGTTGCGTTCAGCGGTTTTGGCCCCGTTGCCTTTAATAGCTCCATCTACACCTATACGCGGCTGGCGGACCTCTATCGGCAACTCGGCAGGCCGGACGCCGTAGCCTCCGTCGCGGCCAAAATCCGCACCCTCTCGACCAATGACCCGGCGGCGCTGGCGCGATTCTACGAGCAGCGCGGGCAACTCGACGATGCCGCGGCCATCTACCGGAAGACGGCCGAACAATCGGCGGATCCGCAAATGCAGGCGTCCGCGTGGCAGGCTCTGGCCTCCCTCGATCAGCGCCAGCAACGCTACTCGGACGCGGCCGCCGCCTTGCAGCAGGCCCTCACCGTCATGGAATCATCCGACAAACCCGGCATGCGCGATCAGACGCAGTGGATCCGTCAGAGTCTGGCTCGCACCCTCGCTCAGGCCGGGCAGCCCGACCAGGGCGATCAGATTTTTCAGCAGCTCATCCAGCAGACTGCCGGCTCTCCGCAAGGCGGCCAGATGCTGATCTCCTATGCGCAATATCTCGCCGACACCCAGCGCGGGTCGCAGGCCGAAAGCCTGTTGAAGGAGTCTCTCGCCGAAGGTTCCGCTAGCCCGGATCCGCAGCAGCAGTCGGGAGTGTACTTCACCCTGGCCAACCTGGCGAGCCGCTCTGGAAATGCCAAGGCCGCCGAGTCCTATCGGAAAGAAGCGCAGGCCCTGCAGCCGCAACCTAACCCGCCCGCCGGCCAGCAGTCTCTCGCCGAGGATATCCGCAAAATCAATGCCTCCCTCAGCCAGCGCCAGTTCGAAGTCGCGTCCAGCCTGGCCTTGCATGCCCTCGATACCGCCCCGCAGGCCGCGGACCGGTATCAGGTGGAGTGGTTCATTCCTAATGTCGCCACTCAACTGGCGGCAAACCATCAACCGGCCAAAGCCGAGCAGCTTTTCCAGCGGCTATTTGTACTGATGGAAAGCTGGCAGGCGGACAGCGTGCAACACCTCATCACCGTGAGCCAGAACTATGCGCAATTCCTCATGGGCCAAAAGGACCGGTGGGGCGATGTGCCCGCTGCCCTGGAACAGTATCGCGACCTTCTGGCTTCCAGCTATGGCCCGGACAGCGGCGCCCTGGCCCAGCCTCTGCGCAAGAAGCTCGAGTTCGAACGCTCTCACTCCCAGTGGCAGGCGGCACAGGCCTCGGGGCGCGAACTGCTGGAGTTGCAGGAGTCGCTCAGCGGCAATACCAGCGAACCGTACCTGGCCGATCTTCAGAGCGTGGCCCGGGCGTACACCGCGGCCGGCGATTCCCCTACAGCGCTGCCGCTGTTCCGCAAGGCCATCGCCATTGCCGACCTCGTCTCGACCCCCAATAACGACTGGAGCCGGCCGGCGACCCGTATGGAGGCAGCCCAAACCCTGGCCAATCTCAAGCAGTTCGACGAGGCCGTCAAACTGGCAGAAGAAGCCGTCGCCGTGGCGAAGGCCTCGACCAATCAACAGCCGTATCTGACCCAGCAACTGGAGCAGCTTCGCGAGATGCAACAGGCCGCCGCCAAATAGCGGCCGGAGCGGAAATATTCCGCGCCTCCTGATACCGTGTAGGCATGGATCTTCGACCGTCTTTCGCCCTGGTCTGCGCGGCCGCCGCCCTCGCAGCCTGCGGCACTCGCAAACCTACCCCCGAGGATGCCCGTAAATTCATGGATGATGCCGAGCAGAGGCTGCTTCTGCTGGGCGTCGATCAGGCGCGCGCCGATTGGATCAAGTCCACCTACATCACTGACGATACCGAAGCCGTCGCCGCCAAACTCGACGAGCGGGCCATCAACGCCAACGTCGAATACGCCAAAAGCGCCACCCGCTTCGACGGCCTCCCGCTCGACCCCGTCACCGCTCGCAAGCTCAAACTGCTCAAACTCTCCCTCACCATCGCCACCCCCGCCGACCCCAAAGAGAGCGAGGAACTCACCCGCATCACTGCCTCCATGGAAGGCACGTACGGCAAAGGCAAGTGGTGCCCCGCGGGTCCGGAGAGTTGCAAGGACATCGAAGATCTCACCAAAATCATGGCCGACAGCCGCGACCCCAAGCTGTTGCGCGACGCCTGGACCGGTTGGCACGCCATCTCGCGCCCCATGCGCAAGGACTTTGTCCGTTACGTCGCACTCGCCAATAAGGGCGCCCGCGAACTCGGTTTCAAAGACAACGGCGCCATGTGGCGCTCGCAATACGATATGCCGCCAGACGATTTCGCCAGGGAGCTCGATCGCCTGTGGGACCAGGTGCGCCCGCTCTATGTCTCCCTGCACTCCTACGTGCGAGCCCGCCTGCGCGCCAAATATGGCGATGCCGTGCCCGCCTCCGGCCCCATTCCCGCCGACTTGCTCGGCAACATGTGGGCCCAGACCTGGGACAATATCTACCCGCTGGTGCAGCCGCCCAATGCCGACCCCGGCTACGACATCACCGCGCTCCTGAAAAAGCGCAATACCGACTGGAAGCAGATGGTCAAATACGGGGAAGGCTTCTTTGTATCGCTCGGTTTCGATCCGCTGCCCCAGACGTTCTGGGAGCGGAGCATGTTCCTCAAGCCGCGCGACCGCGAAGTCGTCTGCCACGCCAGCGCCTGGGATGTCGACACCCAGACCGACCTCCGGCTCAAAATGTGCATTCAGATTACCGGCGAAGACTTCCTCACTATCCATCACGAATTGGGTCACAATTTCTACCAGCGCGCCTATATGAAACAGCCGCCTTCCTTCCGCAACAGCGCCAACGATGGTTTTCACGAAGCCGTGGGCGATACCATCGCCCTTTCCATTACGCCCGAGTATCTGGTGAAGCTCGGACTGCTGGATCGCGCGCCGGATACTTCCAAGGACATCGGCCTGCTGATGCGTCGCGCCCTCGACAAAATTGCGTTTCTGCCGTTCGCGCTGGTGATCGACCAGTGGCGCTGGAAGGTTTTCTCCGGTGAGATTCCTCCCGAAAAGTACAACGAAACCTGGTGGCAGTTGCGCGAAAAATACGAAGGCATCGGGCCGCCCGTAAATCGCACCGAGGACGATTTCGACCCCGGCGCCAAGTATCACGTCGCCGCCAACGTGCCCTACATGCGCTATTTCCTGGCCGACATCCTGCAGTTTCAGTTTCACCGCGCGCTCGCGCAAGCGGCGGGATGCAGCGGGCCGCTCAACCGCTGCTCCATTTACAGCAGCAAAGAGGCCGGCCAGCGCCTGAATGCCATGCTGGAAATGGGCCAGAGCCAGCCCTGGCAGGACGCCCTGGAAAAGATCGCCGGCACGCGCCAGATGGATGCCTCCGCCATCCGCGATTATTTCGCGCCGCTTCAGACGTGGCTCGATGCCCAGAATCAAGGCAAGCCTATCGGCTGGTGAAGCGCCATCGCCGGCTTTCGCATCGACGAGATCAGCGCTAAATCCCGCGAAGGCGCTCCCGCCGGCCCCCCGATTCGCTGCCCGGCGCACCCGGCACGTGCAGCGGAGTGGTCCCCCTGTGAGTTGCTACAATCGCAGGTGATGCCTAATGAGATTTTCGCGGCCTTCGATACCACCGAAGGCAACTTCAAGGTCAAACTGTTTGCGGACCGCGTCCCCAACACCGTCGAGAACTTCGTAAGCCTCGCCGAAGGGACCAAGACCGGCAAACCTTTTTACGACGGCACTGTCTTCCATCGCGTCATTCCCGACTTCATGATTCAGGGTGGCGACCCGGAAGGCACCGGCCGCGGCGGTCCCGGCTACCGCTTTGCCGACGAGTTTCACAAGGATCTCCGGCACACCAAACCCGGCCTGCTTTCCATGGCGAATGCCGGTCCCAATACCAACGGCAGTCAGTTCTTCATCACTGTCGCGGCCACGCCCTGGCTCGACAATAAGCACAGCATTTTTGGGGAAGTGACCGAAGGTTACGACGTGGTCCACAAGATCTCCCTCGCGCCGCGCGGAGGCCAGGACCGCCCGCTGAAGGAAGTCCGGATCAACTCGGTCAAAATCGAACGAACCTAGTGTCGCGCGTCGCACTCTTCGGCGGCACCTTCGATCCCATCCACGATGCACACCTGGCCGTGGCCGCCGCTGCCGCCGGTCAATTCCATTTGGACCGCGTGATCTTCGTTCCGGCCGCGCATCCGCCCCACAAAGCCGGCGTCACCCATGCATCCTACGATCATCGCGTGCACATGGCCGAACTCGCTTGTCAAAGCGACCCGCGCTTCGAAGTGTCCCGCATCGAGGAAGGCACCGCGCGCAGTTATTCCATAGATACCATCCGCAAAGTGCGTGCCACTCTGGCGCCGGAGGATGAATTGTTCTTCATCCTCGGCGCGGACGCTTTCTCCGAGATCCGCACCTGGTATCGCTGGCGCGAAGTCGCCGCGTCCGTGATTTTCCTGGTGGTCAGCCGTCCCGGTCACATATACGATGTGCCTCACGAGGTGCGATTGGAACGGCTCGACTCACTGGAGCTATCAATTTCATCATCCGATATTCGCCGCTGTCTGTCCTCCGGAAAAACTCCCGCGCATGTGCCCCAGTGTGTTCTTAATTACATTTACGAAAATTGCCTCTACAGTGTCTGAACTGCCTCACCGCTGTGTCGCGCCGAATCGGTTGTACAGACGATCAGCTTGTGTCGTCTGTCGGCTCAAGGCCGCTAAGTCATAGTTTCTCTTGTATATAAGACATAAGTGCCCCATTATGTTTTTAGCTTCCTTCCGGATGGCAATCGCCGTGCTCACTATTCGGGTTTAAGGCCGTTCCCCGTCCCGCGCCTATCCTTGGAGGTTGTCTTGAAGAAATCGTGCTTCATCCTCAGCTTGATTGCGGGTTTCGCCGCCGCCGCGTCGTTGCACGCGCAAACCCTTAGTGTCGATCAGTCTCAGTTGAGTTTCTCCGCGCTAGTGGGTTCGAACACCGCACTCACCCAAACAATCACCGTCTCCAGTTCTCCAAGCGGCGCCAACTTTAATGCGTTCGCCAGCCAGCAGGTGGTAACCACTCCGATTTGGCTGCGGATGGCCAACGTCACTCCGCCCAGCTACCAGACAGCCGTCTCGGGAACCACCGGCCAACCTTCCGCCGTGGTCACGGTTCTGGCCAACCCCGCCGGACTGTCCGCCGGCACCTATACCGGCACAATCATAATCAATAGCACCAGTTCCAACAGTTCCGTTTCCGTGCAGGTGACCTTCTCGGTCGGCAACATCGGAGTCTCGCCGCAAAACCTGGCGTTTACTTACCAGTCCGGAGGCACCCTTCCAGCGTCGCAGCAGTTGATGCTGTCCGGCAGTGGATCCTTCACGATCGCGAACACCTCACCCTCCGGCGCAAATTGGCTGATATTTACACCCACCGGCGGCACACTGCCCACTACCAGCGCTGTGACCGTGGGAGTCGATCCAACCGTCACGCCCGCATTGACGGCGGGCACCTATAACGGCCAGATCACCATCACTCCTACGCCGGGCACGCCCATCAACATCGCGGTTACCCTGACTGTAGCGTCCGCGCCCAGTGTGACGGCCACCCCCAACCCAATCAACCTGTACTATCAGATTGGCGGGGCAGTCACGGCTTCGCAGACCCTCACCCTGGCTTCGACCCAGCAACTCACCTTCGCTGTAACGCCGTCCCAATCGTGGATCGCCGTCACTCCCTCAAACGGAACCATCTGCCTTCAGGCCGGCACAGGTTGCACGGCTCCGGCCGCCGGGACAGCCCAGGTGACCGTTAGCTACAACAACACCGCGAACCTCGTACAGGGTACGTATAGTGGATATGTAACGGTGTTCGCATCCGGCGCCGTGCCGGCGCTCCAGAACATTCCGGTTAACCTCACGGTTTCGAATCTGCCATTACTCATCGTGCCCAGCGCGCCATTGAGTTTCAACTACAATCAAGTCACCGCTCAACTTCCGGCAACGCAACCGTTGACCGTTGCCTCATCCGCGGTTCCTGTTACCGCGCCCGTCTCGCAGCAGGTGCCGATTTTCTACAACGTGATTCAGGGCAATAACTGGCTCTTCGTCACGCCTCCTACCGGGGTCGCGCCGAATCAGGTGTACACGGGTATGCAACTGACCATTTCGGTGAATCCCGCGGGCCTCGCGCTCGGCAGTTATACCGGGACCATTCAGATTTCCGGGAATGGGTTTGCGAACTCTCCGCAGACCGTTCAGGTGAATCTGGTAGTGAGCAACAATCCGTCCATCCTGACCAACGGCTCGGCCACTCCCGCCCCGCTCTTCTTTGAAAGCCAAATCGGCCAGCCGGCGGTGGCAACGGCGCAAACCTCACAGACCCTGACAATCAGCAGCAGTACGGGTGCGACTCTAAACTACACCGCGGTCGCGGCTACTCAGACCGGTAACTGGCTGCAACTCAACTCCACCTCGGGATCCACCAACGGAACCATCACGGTTACCACGTCCGCCGCCGGACTCGCCGCCAACACATATACAGGCAACATCACCATCACCGCAACAAATCCTGCCACGGGGAGTCCCGCGCTCGGCAGTCCCTTCGTGATTCCTGTGACTCTGTACGTCGATTCCAACCCGATGCTCGTCGTGACACCTCCTGCTCCCCTGTTCCTCGCGTCCCCGGTCAATGGCGCAACCGTCCAGCAGAACCTGTCGCTCTACAGCACCAACCCCGGATCCGCGCTGAATTATAGCGTGGCCATCAGCCCGGCAAACACCAACTGGCTGTTTCTTTCGCAGTCCGCCGGAACCACCCAACAGGGCGGAAGCAGTTTGACCCTGTATGCGAACACTGCTCTGCTCGCGGCGGGCACCTACACCGCCAATCTGGTCATTACCGCCACCGGAACGAACGCTGTGGTGAACAGCCCGGTCACCATTCCCATCACGTTCACCATCACGAGTGGAGTCCTGTCACTCAGTCAGACTTCGCTCTCCTTCAGCCAGGCGACCGGAGGCGTGGCTCCCGCGGCGGGAACCGTGCAGGTCACCAGCAGCGGGCAACCGATCGGCTTTACGGCGATCGCGTCCGGCATTAGCGGAAACGTGACTTGGCTATCGGTTACTCCGTCTGCCGGAAGCACCACGCCAGGCAGTATCTCAGTCACCGTGGACGGAAGTAAGCTTCCTCCTGGAAACTACACGGGTACTGTTACCGTTAGTGCACCGAACGCAACGTCGGCGACCTTACAAGTGAACCTGGCGGTATCCGCCGGAACCATCACCGCCACTCCCTCGACTACCCTGACATTCAACCAGG
This sequence comes from Candidatus Sulfopaludibacter sp., assembly GCA_031292755.1. Lineage (GTDB taxonomy): Bacteria > Acidobacteriota > Terriglobia > Bryobacterales > Bryobacteraceae > Sulfopaludibacter. The sequence continues at coordinate 15,325 of JARLGM010000120.1, read as the reverse complement.
TGGCCGGCGGCACGGCGCCCGCGGCTCAAACCATCAGCGTAACCGGCACTCCCGGCGCACTGAACTTTACCGTCGCGACTGCGATGACAAACGGAACCGGATGGCTCAGCGCCGTTGTAGCGGGAGGCACGTCCACCGGCGGCGCCACGCCCGCCACGGTGAACGTTTCGGTGAGCGCCGGTAACCTCCCGGTGGGCAAATACAACGGAACGGTGACCATCGCTTCTTCCGGCGCCACCGGCAGCCCGATCTCCATCCCGGTGGTGATGAATGTGGTCACTCCGCAGACTCTGTCGTTCTCCAGCACCACGCCGTTGAATTTCAATTACACCATCGGAGTGACTCCCACGCCACTGACTCAGACCGTGAGCCTCACCTCATCCGCTTCGGCTCAGTTCAGCACCTCGGCCGCCACCAATGACAAGAGCGCCTGGCTCTCAGTCACTCCAGCCACCGGCACCGCCACCAGCACCCCGACCAATCTCACCGTGTCTGTGACTCCGACGGGTCTCACTGCCGGAACTTACAGTGGAACCGTGACAGTCACTTCGCCGAGTTCACTGCAGCCGCAGACCCTGCAGGTCACCCTCACCGTAGTCGCAGTGACTCCGCCTACGCTGACTGCGATTAAGAACTCCGCGAGTTATGCCACCGGGGCAGTCGCTCCGGGCGAACTGGTCCTCATCGGGGGTACCAATGTCGGTCCCGCCACACTAACCTATGGCACGGTTACCGGCACCCAGCTCTCGACCAACGTGGCCAGCACGCAGGTCCTGTTCGACAACGTCCCCGCGCCCATCTGGTACGCCACGGCTACCCAGACCGCGGTCTTCGTGCCGTACGAAGTAGCCGGCAGGCCCACCACGTCGGTGACGGTAATTACCCAGGGAGCCACCTCCCCGGCCTTTACATACAACGTAACCACTGCGCAGCCCGGTATCTTCACGCAGAATTCGCAGGGCTCCGGTCCGGGTTCGATCCTGAATCAGGATTACTCCGTCAACGGACCGACTAACGGCGCGGCGGGCGGCTCCGCCATCGTGGTTTACATGACGGGAGAGGGCCAAACGTCTCCTGCCGGTGTAACCGGCGCCGTCATTCCCTCCAACGGCACCGGTCTGAAGACGCCTATCCAGACGGTCACAGCCTCCATCGGCGGCGTGCCGCTGCCCGCCAGCGCGATTCTCTACGCCGGTTCCGCCCCTGGCGACGCCAGCGGAGTGCTGCAGGTGAACCTGCTGGTCCCCTCGGGCCTGACTCCCGGACCGCAACCCATCGTTGTCTCTGTCGGAGGCATCCCTTCCCAAGCCGGAGTCACCGTACAGGTAAAGTAACCGCCCAACCGGGAGAATATGGGGGACTGACCAAAGTCCCCATATTCTCTCAAGCCTTTCTCCGCGCCTTTCTCCGCGTCTCCGCGCCTCCGCGATGAAGGGCCTATCCCACCACGTCCAGAAAAGCCTTGGCCGCGTGGCTCAACGCCCGCCTCGTGGGATACACCAGGCGGATCTTGCGCTCCATGTGCATCTCCTTCACCCGCACCTCCGCCAGCAGCTTTTGCTCGATCTCCTGCTCCACGCACATGCGCGGTAGAAATGCCACTCCCTGATTGCCCTGCACCAGTTTGCGAATCGTCTCGATCGTCGGCATCTCCACATCCATCCGCAGCGGCACTTTGTGGGTTCGAAACTCGCGGATCACTAACTCGCGGTACGGCGAGATCACATTGTGCGCAATAAAGTTCTCGCTAGCCAGTTCGGTGATCGAAATCGTCTTCCGGCTCGCCAGTCGGTGCTTCGGCGATACCACGAAAGCCAGCGCATCGGTGTAAATCGTTTTGGCCTTGATCCGCTCATCTCCGGGGTCGTAGCTGATCACCCCCAGCTCCAGATTCCCGTCCAGCAATTCATTCGGGATCTTGCTGGAGAAGCTCCGCCGCACCTGTATCTTCACCTTCGGGTACAACTCGCGATACCGTTCGATGTGGCGCAGCAGGTACAGCGTGGTGGATTCGTTCGCCCCGATTGTCAGACGCCCCGAGGAGTTGTCGCGCAGCTCCGCCAGCGAGTTGTCCAGCTCCTGCTGCAGGCTCTGAAAGCGCCGCGCGTAATCGATCACGGTCCGCCCGGCATCGGTCAGAATCAGATCCTTGCCCGACCGGTCAATCAACTTCTCGCCCAGTTCCTGCTCCAGCCGCTGCAGCGCCAGCGAAATTGCCGGCTGCGTGCGGAGCAGCTTTTCCGCCGCCCGCGAAAAGCTCTTCTCCGTGGCCACCGTCAGAAACACCTGTAGTGGATACAGTTCCATAGGCTTACGTTGAGTATAACACCCGCTAATATGAACCTTTAATATTATAAATTTGCCAAATCATACGCGGAACCGCGATAATGCTCCTATTGGACCCATTCATGAGCGACCGCGTATACATTTTCGATACGACGCTGCGCGACGGCGAGCAATCGCCGGGCTGCAGCATGACTGTTCCGGAAAAGCTGCGCATGGCCAGAAAACTGGTCGAACTCGGCGTGGACATCCTGGAAGCCGGCTTCCCCATCGCCTCGGAAGGCGATTTTGAAGCGGTACAGGAAGTCAGCCGCGAGTTCCCCTGGGCGCAGGTGGCCGCTCTGGCGCGCTGCTGCACGCTGGATGTCGAGCGTGCCGCCAGAGCGCTCGCGCCGGCCCGCCGGCCGCGCATCCACACCTTCATCGCCACCAGCGAGATCCACCTGAAGTACAAGCTCAAAAAGAGCCAGCAGCAGGTGTTGGACGAGGCCGTCGCCGCCGTGGAACTGGCCCGCCGCCACGTGGATGACGTCGAATTCTCGGCGGAAGACGGAGCCCGCACCGATCCCGATTTTCTGGAGAAGGTATCCCGCGCCGTGGTCGCCGCCGGAGCCCGCACCGTCAACATTCCCGACACCGTGGGCTACTCCACGCCCAAGGAATATGGCGCGCTGATCGGCCGCATCGCCAAAGCACTCGGCGATTGCGCCATCGTCAGCGTGCATTGCCACGACGATCTTGGCCTGGCCGTCGCCAACTCCCTCGCCGCCATCGAGGCCGGAGCGCGCCAGGTGGAATGCACCATCAACGGCATCGGCGAGCGCGCGGGCAACTGTTCGCTCGAAGAGATCGTCATGATCCTGAAGACCCGCTCGGATTCTTACCCGTATCACACCGGAGTCCACACCGAGCATCTGTTCGCCGCCAGCGAACTGCTGAGCAACACCATCACCTTCGGCCCGCAACCCAACAAGGCTATCGTGGGCCGCAACGCCTTCGCCCATGAAGCCGGCATTCATCAGGACGGCTACCTGAAAGAGAAGACCACGTACGAGATCATCGATCCGCGCACGGTGGGTGTGCCCGAAGGCAAACTGGTGCTGGGCAAGCACAGCGGGCGCCACGCCCTCAACCAGCGCTGCAAGGAACTGGGCTACGTGCTCTCCAAAGAAGAGCTCGACGAGTTGTACCAGCGTTTCACCGCCGTGGCCGACCACCGCAAAAAGGGTTTGATGGACGAAGAGATCGCGCAACTTCTGAGGCAGGGACGGGAGACCCTGCGGGTGGCAGCGGACTAGCGCATGCACCTGAAGATCCTCTCTCTTCCCGGCGACGGCATCGGTCCCGAAGTCACGTGCGAAGCGTTGCGCGTGCTGCGCCATGTCGCCGCCCAATGGAATCACTCGCTGGAAGTCACCGAAGGCCTGCTGGGCGGCATCGCGATTCACCAGACGGGGTCGCCGTTTCCCGAAGAGACGGCACGCCTCGCCGCGGATGCCGACGCCACCATCATGGGGGCGGTGGGCCTGCCCGAATTCGATAATGCGCCGCCCGAAAAGCGGCCGGAAAAAGGATTGCTCGGTATTCGCAAGGCGCTCGGCGTATTTGCCAATCTGCGTCCTGTGCGCGCGTACGCGTCGCAGCTTGATTCTTCGCCACTGAAGAATCACCTGGTGGAAGGCACCGATATGATTATCGTCCGCGAACTGACGGGCGGAATCTACTACGGCACTCCCCGCGGTATCTCGGAAGAGAACGGGGAAACGCGGGCGGTCAATACCATGACCTACACCCGCGGGGAAATCGAAAGGGTTTCCCACATGGCCTTCCACCTGGCGCGCACGCGCCGGAAGAAAGTGACATCCGTCGATAAGAGCAACGTCCTGGAAAACTCGCAGCTCTGGCGCAGAGTGGTGGTGGAGGTCGCTCGCGATTATCCCGACGTCGCACTCGATCACCTTCTGGTGGACAACTGCGCTATGCAGTTGATCCTCAATCCGCGCCGCTTCGACGTTGTGCTCACCGAAAATATGTTTGGCGATATTCTGAGCGACGAAGGCGCGGTGCTGGCCGGCTCGATTGGGATGCTGCCCTCGGCTTCCATCGGCGCCAGACGGCCGTCCGGCGCATGGGTGGGGCTGTACGAGCCGGTACACGGCTCGGCGCCCGATATCGCGGGCCAGAACAAGGCCAATCCGCTGGGAGCCATCGGCTCTGTCGCGGCGATGCTCCAGTACAGCTTTGGTTTGCAGGCAGAAGCCGCCGCGGTGGACCGCGCCATCGAAGCGGTGCTCACCAGCGGCCATGTTACCGCGGACCTTCGACCCTCCGGCGCGCCCGCAACCACCGAACAGGTGGGTCAGGCGGTCTGCGCTGCGATAAAGTAAAGCAGGCCTCCCGGCCTGTGTCTGAGTGAATTTTATGCCACGTACCATCATCGAAAAGCTCTGGGATTCCCACTTTGTCCACGAACAGCCCGGCGCCCCGACCCTGTTGTTCATCGATCTGCACCTGGTTCACGAAGTGACCTCGCCGCAGGCTTTCGACGGATTGCGCGAGCGCGGCCTCAAAGTCCGCCGGCCCGATCTCACCATCGCCACCGCCGATCACAGCATCCCCACGACGGACCGTTCACTGCCCATCGTCGACCAGATCGCCGCCAAACAACTGGATCAACTGGAGGCCAACTGTGCCCAATTCGGCATTCGCTGCCTGGGCGTCCACAGTGAACGGCAGGGCATTGTGCACGTGATTGGCCCCGAACTCGGCCTCACCCAACCCGGCATGACGGTGGTTTGCGGCGACAGCCACACGGCCACTCATGGAGCCTTCGGCGCGCTGGCCTTCGGCATCGGCACCAGCGAAGTCGAGCACGTGCTGGCCAGCCAGTGCCTGCTGCAGCGCAAGTCGAAAACATTCCAGGTGCGCGTGGATGGCTCGCTCAAGCCCGGCGTCTCCGCCAAGGACATCATTCTCGCGCTCATCGCGCGCATTGGAGTGGGCGGCGGCACTGCCAGTGTCTTCGAATTCACCGGCAGCGCCATCCGCGGCCTCACCATGGAGGAGCGCATGACCGTCTGCAACATGTCGATCGAAGGCGGCGCGCGCGCCGGGCTGATCGCTCCCGACGATACCACCTTCCAATATCTCAGTGGACGCCCGCACGCCCCGCGCGGCGATGAATGGGATGCCGCGCTCGCCCGCTGGACGCAGCTTCCCACCGACGAAGGCGCGGTCTACGATCGTTCCGTCACCCTCGACGCCGACGCGCTCGAGCCCATGATCACCTATGGCACCAATCCCGGCATGGGCGTCTCCATCAACGCCGCCCTGCCCGATCCGGCGCAACTGGCCGACCCGATGGCGCGCGATTCGGTCACCAAGGCCCTCAAGTACATGGGCCTCGAAGGCGGCAAGCCACTGGTGGGGCATCCCATCGACGTGGTCTTCATCGGCAGTTGCACCAACTCTCGCATCTCCGATCTGCGCACCGCGGCGGGCGTGCTGAAGGGCCGCAAAGTCAGTCCCAACGTCCGCGTGATGGTAGTGCCCGGCTCGCAGGAAGTGAAGCGCCAGGCCATCGCCGAGGGGCTTCCCGAGATCTTCCGCGCCGCCGGCTGCGAATGGCGCGAGCCCGGCTGTTCCATGTGCATCGCCATGAATGGCGACCAGCTTTCGCCGGGGCAGTACAGCGTCTCCACCAGCAATCGCAATTTCGAAGGACGCCAGGGTAAAGGCGGCCGCACTTTCCTGGCCAGCCCCCTGACCGCCGCCGCCAGCGCCATCACCGGCGTGGTGACCGATGTGAGGACCCTGCTATGAAGCCATTCACCAACTTTGAAAGCCGCATGGCGCCGCTGCCCTACAACGATGTGGATACCGACCAGATCATTCCGGCGCGCTTCCTGAAGACCACCTCGAAGGTCGGACTCGATAAGCAGCTCTTCAACGACTGGCGCTATGACGGGCAGGGCAATCCCATACCCGACTTTGTCATCAATCGCCCGGAGACGAAGGGCGCGCAGGTGCTGCTGGCCGGCGGCAACTTCGGCTGCGGCAGTTCGCGCGAGCACGCGCCGTGGGCGCTCACGCAGTTCGGTTTCCGCGCCGTCATCAGCACTTCCTTCGCCGACATCTTCAAGCAGAACTCGCTCAAGAACTCGCTGCTTCCCATCGTGGTTCCCGAGGATGTCCATGCCGAGTTGTTCGCCGCCGTCGCGCAAAATCCGGCGGCCACGGTAAAGATCGATCTTCCCAACCAGACACTCACCACGCCCGCCGGCCGCACGGTGGAATTTCCGGTGGACGGCTTCTCCAAACACTGCCTGGTGGAAGGCGTCGACGAGCTTGGCTATATTCTCAGCCACGAACCGGAAATTGCCGCGTTCGAATCCAAACGGGTCGGCTCCATCAACGCCATGCTTGCCTGAAGGCCTCACGCACCTCTTCTTCGCGCGCGCCGGCTGCTGCCTCCACCTGCTCCCGCAGGTCCGGATGCAGCGCCAGCGCCTGCACCGCGGCTATCGCGTCGGTTGTCCTCCCGCCGCGCACCAGGTCCATCAAAAACGCCAGTGCTTCCTCCTGCCGCGAGAGACTCAACGCCCGCAGCAGCACCTCGCGCAGTTCGCCCGATTCCTCGATCACTTCCCGCAAGACCGTCACCGCGCCGGCCAGCCGCGAACTTCCAAGCGCCATTGCCGCCTCCTCCCGATGCTCCCCGCTCCGCAGAAAGCCCGCCACAAACTTCACCGCTTCTTCGCCTTCGATCGCCAGTAGCGAATCGAACACCTGGCCCATTACCTCCGGCGCCGGGTCGCCCAGCCGCGCCTTCAGTCGAAGCAACAGCGGCTCGTCCATTTGTGCGATTGCGCGCACTGCTTCCACGCGCACGGTGCCGGCCGAATCCGCGGCGGCATCGATGAGCGCGCGCAGTATGTCCTCGCGGCGCATGCCGGTGCAGGCGACCAGGCCCAGCACGCAGATGCCGCGCAGAATGTCCGCCGTATCGACACTCCCGCCCCACACAGCCTCCATCTGAATGCACGACATGCCGCGTAGGTACACCGCCGGTTCGCGATGCTCCAACTCCGCCAGCGCCCGCGCGATGGCGCACTTCCCCCAGCACTTGGGATCGCGGCGCGCGCCATCCGTGCACAGGCGGTCGAAGGCGCGCACCAGGTCCGGTATCAGCTCGCGAAATTGCCGTTCGGAGGCAATCGCCGCGGCCTTGGCGACCATCAGATTCACCGGATCCTGCAACGCCTTCCGCAGCGCCGCCCGCGCTTCAGAGGCAGGAGCATCGCGCAGGGCCCCCATGTGCTCCAGCTCCCGTTCCACTTTGCGAACGGCCATATTTATGACTCCCCGGATCGCCGTGTGGCATCCTATACCCTATGAAAAGAACCGCAAACGCAGAATGGCATGGCGACCTGAAGTCAGGCAAGGGGGCCATCTCTACCGCCAGCACCGTACTCTCCAGCACCCCGTACTCGTTCTCCACCCGATTCGAAGAGGGCAAGGGCACCAATCCCGAGGAACTGCTTGCCGCGGCTCATGCCGGCTGCTTCACTATGGCGGTTTCCGCACAACTCGCCGGAGCGGGCCTCACGGCGGCGAGCCTGGAGACGACATGTACCATCACTTTTGAAAAACTGCCCGACGGCTTCGCCATCACCGAAAGCCATCTGGATCTCAAGGGCAAGGTTCCCGGAGCAAGCCAGGAAGCGTTCGATACGGCCGTGCAAAACGCAAAGGCCGGCTGCCCCGTTTCGAAGCTGTTTAAGACCAACATCACTCTGACCAGCAGCCTCACTTCGTAATGCGGCGGTGATATAATCCTGTCCATGCCTACGGCCGTGTTGAAGATGGAGCCGAAATCCGAGGGGATCGCGACCCCGCGCAAGAAACGGCCCAAGGAACTGGCTGTTATCACGGAATGCTGCACCGGTTGCGCCGGGTCTCCGGCGTGCGTCCCTTACTGTCCGGTGGCTGACTGCATGTACTGGGTACCAGACGAAGATCATCCGCCCTTCGGTCACATCGAAGTGGATCCGGTATTGTGCATCGGCTGCAAGAAGTGTGTCAGTAAGGGGCCGGACGGCGCATTTCTGGACGGTTGTCCCTGGGACGCCATCGAGATGGTGGCGATCGAAGAGGTGGAGGCTCTGATTGGCATGAAGATGCCGGTCTGACTTTTCGCAAATCATGGCTCTGGAAATCCATCAACGGGAACGGGAAGGTATCTGTGTCCTCGATTTGAAAGGACGCATTACCGTGGGCCCCGAGGCGACGGCCCTGCGGGAAGAGGTGGCGCAGCTTACCGCCGCCGGCACGGTGAACATGGTGCTCAACATGGCTGGGGTGGACTACATCGATAGCACGGGACTGGGTGCGCTGGTGATGTGCGCCACCGGCCTTCGCAAGAGTGGCGGAAGCGTCAAGCTGCTGGATCTCAACCGGCGGAACATCGAACTGATCGTGATGACCAAGCTGGCGACGGTCTTCGAGATTTTCACCGATGAGCAGGACGCGGTGAACAGCTATTACCCCGACCGCAAACTCAATACCTTCGACATTCTGAGCTTCGTGCAGCAGATGAAGAAGGACGACGATTAGCTCGCGATTCGAATCATGGCTCTGGTAGTGATTGGCGGCGTGGCCGCGGGCTTGAGCGCGGCCGCTCGCGCGCGGAGGATCGATGCGCGCCTGGAAATTCTGGTGCTGGAAAAAGGCCCGGTGATTTCGTATGGCGCCTGCGGCCTGCCGTACTACGTGGAAGGGCTGGTGCGCGACTCGCGCCAGCTCATCGTTTACACTCCGGAGTATTTTCGCAAGGAGCGGAACATCGAAGTGCGCACGGGTGCGCGGGTGGTTTCGATTTCGCACCCGCGGCGGGAGTTGGCGCTGGAATCGGGCGAGCGCGTGGCGTACGACCGGCTGGTGATCGCCACCGGAGCGCGCTGCGATCACGCCGCCATTGCGGGGGCCTCGCTGCCGCATGTGTTCACGCTGCATACCATCGAAGACGCCGAGCGGATGCGGCGCTTTATCGAAGAGAAGCGGCCGAATCATGCGGTAGTGGTCGGCGCCGGGTACATTGGCATGGAAGCGGCGGACGCGCTGCGGCGCAACGGCGTGCGGGTCACGGTAGTGGAGGGGTCGCGGCACGCGCTGCTGCGCGACGACGACGAATTCACGGCGGCGGTGGTCCGCCAACTGGAGGCGCACCGCGTGGAAGTGCGGCTTGGGACGCGGATCCATTCGCTTGAACCGGATCGCGCGGGGGACATTCCCTGTGACATGGTGGTGCTGGCGGCGGGCCTCCGGCCGAATACCGAACTGGCGGCACATGCGGGAATCGAACTGGGGCGCACCGGGGCCATCGCCACCGATGAGCGCATGGAAACGAACCTGCGCGGCGTTTTCGCGGCGGGAGACTGCGCCGAAACCACGCACGTGGTGACGGGACGGCCGGCCTGGATTCCGCTGGGCACGACGGCCAACAAGACCGGACGCGTGGCGGGCGCCAATGCCGCGGGCGCCCGCTCGCGCTTTCCCGGCGTGGCCGGCACTTCCATCGTGGGCATCTTCGGAATGGGCTTCGCGACCACCGGCCTTTCCGTGGCGGAAGCGCGCAGGGAAGGCTTCACGCCCGTGGCGGCGCGCATCGAAGCCCTCGGACGTCCGCGCTATCACGGGGGAACCAAGACTACGGTGGAGTTGATTGCCGACCGGGCGACGCGACGGATACTGGGCGGCTCGGCGATCGGCGAGGACGGCGCGGGCGGGCGCATCAACGTGATCGCGACGGCCGTGCAAGCGCGGATGCGCGTAGACGAATTCGAGCAACTGGACCTTGCGTATTCGCCGCCGTTCGCCACCGTATGGGACCCGCTGCTGGTGGCCGCGCAGCAATTGATGAAGGAACTGTAGACTGGATAGCATATGCCCTTTCGGCAGAATGAGATTCTTGCGGCCGGATCGCGGGCGCCGGCCATCGAGGGCCTCGCGGCGAGCGGTCCGGTGCTGGTAGTGTTCTTCAAGATCACCTGCCCGGTGTGCCAGTTCACGCTACCGTTTCTCAATCGGATTCAGCAGGCGGGCACGCTGCCGGTGTTCGGCATTTCGCAAAACGGCGCCGCCGATACGCGCGAGTTCGTTGAGGAGTTCAGCGTTGAATATCCCGTGCTGCTGGATCCGGAAGACGCGAATTTTCCGGCCGGCAATGCCTACGGCATTTCCACTGTGCCGAGCCTGTTTCTGATCGGGCAGGACGGCAAGATCGAGCGCGCGATCGAAGGCTGGAGCCGCAAGGAAATGGAGTGGCTGGGCGCGCGCTCCGGCGCCACGGTGATCCGGCAAGGCGAGAATGTGCCGGAATGGAAGGCCGGTTGAGGCTCGCGGAATTAGGCTCCCGGGCGGAGCCTGTGCCAGTCACGCTAAAATAGAAACAGTCCATGGCCAACAAAATCGATATTCTGGGTAGCGCTGCCGCAATCGCCAAGGGAATGGGCGTCACGTTCAAGGAAATGTTGTCTCCCACCGTGACGGAGTACTATCCCGACGAACCTGCCAAATTCGAAGAGCGCTTTCGGGGCGTGCATGTTTTGCAGCGCGATTTGAACGGCATGGAAAAGTGTGTCGCCTGTTTTCTGTGCGCGGCTGCCTGCCCAGCCAACTGTATTTACATCGAGGCGGCGGAGAACACCGAGCAGGTGCGAATTTCCGGCGGAGAGCGGTACGCCAAAGTTTACAACATCGATTACAACCGCTGCATTTTCTGCGGGTATTGCGTGGAAGCCTGCCCGACGGACGCGATCACGCACGGCCACGGTTTTGAAGCGGCCAGCTACAACACATCCACTTTGATCAAAAGGAAGGAAGACATGCTGGCGCCCATTCCTCCCGGTGCTCATCCGCCGGTGGTGACGCCGGCTTCGCCCGCGGCGCATTAAAGCGGAATCCGCGCGCTACCTTTCCTCATCCAACGGGCACGGCGGTATGTTTCGGGCAATCAGGGAACAGGTCGAGACGATTTTCCGGGAAGATCCGGCGGCGAAGAGTGTCATCGAAATTTTCCTTTGTTACCCGGGCTTTCACGCCATTCTGGCGCACCGCCTGGCGCACCGGCTGTACTGCTGGAAAGTGCCGCTGGTTCCGCGGGTGCTTTCACAAATCAGCCGCTTCTTCACGGGTATCGAAATTCACCCGGGGGCTACCATTGGACGGCGCTTCTTCATCGATCACGGCTCCGGGGTGGTGATCGGCGAGACCACCGAAATCGGCGACGATGTGCTGTTGTACCAAGGGGTCACGCTGGGCGGCACGGGCGGCGAGAGCGGCAAGCGCCACCCCACCCTGGGACACAACGTGGTGGTGGGGACCGGGGCGAAAGTGCTGGGCAACATCCGCATCGGCGACAACGTCAAGATCGGCGCGGGCTCGGTGGTGGTGCATCCGGTACCGGACAATTCCACGGTGGTGGGCGTGCCCGGGCGCGTGGTGCGCGTGCGGTCCGTAGCGACGCTGGACCACGGCCATCTGCCGGACCCCGAAGGTCAGGCGATCGACGACTTGGCGCGGCGCGTGGCCGAACTGGAAGGCCTGCTGCGCCAACTGATCGGCGAACACGAAATGCAGCATCACCGCGAGCGGTGATCTCCGCGCTATCATAGACAAATCTCTCCGGGGGGATTCCACACCGTATGGCTGCTCCCACACCACAACTGTCTTTCAAAGAGGTTCTGGGCGAGCGCTCCGTGCGCCGCCTCTGGATGGCTCAACTGGTCAGTATTTTTGGCGACTTTCTGGCCGTATTCGCGGTGTTCGCCATCGTCACGTTTCAACTGCACGGCACGCCTACGCAAGTGGCCATGATCCTGGTGGCCTATCTGCTTCCGCTGGCGGTGATCAGTCCGCTGGCCGGCGTCTTCGTGGACAAATGGAACGTGAAGTGGACCATGATCGCGAGCGACACGATTCGCGGCGTGCTGGTGCTGGCGCTGCTGTTCGAACACAATCTATACGCGATCTACGGGACGTTCCTGCTGCTGAGCACGGTTTCCGCGTTCTTTATGCCGGCGCAATCGGTGGCGGTCCGGACGCTGGCGCCGCCCAACGGGCTGATGGTAGTGAACGCGCTGATGACGCAGGCGGTACAGGGGTCGCAGATCGTCAGCCCGGCCATTGCGGGTCTTCTGGTACAGGGATTGGGCGCGAATTCGTGCTTCCTGTTCGATAGCGCGAGCTTCTTCTTTTCGGCGGGGATGGTGCTTTCGCTGAGCGTTCATCGCGAATCCGCTCCGCGATCGACGGCGGCGCGGAGCGTGCTGCATTCGCTGGGCGAAGGGTTCCGCTTCATCTTCACCCACGCGGCGATCTCTTTCGTGATGCTCTCGATGACGGCGGGTATGTTTGCGGTGCGCTGCTTCGGCGCGCTGCTCTCGGTGTATGTGCGCGACGTGCTGCGGTCCAATGCCGCGCTGTTCGGCACGCTCAATTCGCTTATCGGCATCGGCATGATCGCAGGTTCGCAATGTGTCCACCGGTTTGCGCAAAAGATCTCCAAGCAGCACCTGGTGATCTACGGGCTGGGCGGGATGGGAGTGGCGGTCCTGTTCACAGCGCTCTTCGGCACGGTGGCGACTACCGCCGCGGGCATGCTGGGACTGGGTTTCTTTGCGGCCTTTATCATGATCACCGCGCAGACGCTGATTCAGCAGGAGACGCCGGGCGCCATGCTCGGCCGCGTGAGCAGCAGCCTGATGTCGCTGATGGCGATCTCGCAGGTGCTGGCGATGTTCGTGGCGGGACCGGTGGCGCAGCAGGCGGGCATCCGCAATCTCTATTTCGGCAGCGCCGCGATGCTGGTGGGGATCGGATTGTTTGGCTACGCGCGCCTGCGAGGTCAGGAACGGCGGGAGTTGGGGGTGGGGGTTGGGGGTGGGGATTAGTGGCGCGCTTCGCGCTTGGGGGCCTGGGGCCTGGGGCCTGGGGCCGGGGATGATGGCGATTCGCGCAGCTTTTTTGGGGATTTAGGCGGCCCTCCGGACGGGTTTTCGGACCTCGCCGAGGCGTTTGCGGTGGGCGGCGAGGCGGGCGATTTGAGTGGCTGAATAAACAAAGTTGGGGGGCAGGGCTTCGGGGGGAAACTCGTATGTTTCGCCTAAGATAGCGGCCTCTTCGACGATTTGCTGGAGGGCCGCGCGGCGGTGTTGTTGGAGCTGGAGCAGAAGCGCGATGTTCTTTTCGATGCGGCGCTGGATGCGGCTTTCGTAGAGGGAGAGCAGGTTGAGATCTTTTTTCTGCTCGCCCCAGACGCGGCCCATGGCGAGGGCGACATCGACTTGCTCGTTGCCGGATTGGGCATCGTCGGGTTGGTTGAGTCCGCGGACGACGAGAGCGCTTTCCATGGCGCAGGCGCGTTTCATGCGCCAACGGTCATCGGCGATCTGCTGGGCGAGATCGATTTCCATGCCGCCCACGGGGGCCCAGTACTGGTGAATGCTCTGGCAGTGATCTTTGTAGGGCTGCTCATCGGACGGCGCGATGACGAGGACATGGCCCGTGAGGCCGTGGCGGTAGGCATTGAAGGCGCGTTTGTCGCGCGGTTTGGATTCGAGTGTCGTCTGTTCGGTCTGTTCTGGAGACATAGTGTCCCCCTTTCATTTCCATGAGTAACATGGCGACTTAGGGGGATTTGTGTAAGTTACTGGCGGGATTGAGTTCGTGCGGCGTGATCGCCCATTCCACCAGCGCCGATGGGGGCGAGGAGCGGTCTTCTTGAGCTACCGCGACACTTCGCGCGAGAAACTGCCCGACTTCACGGCCGCCGCCGCACGCGGCACGAACTCCTACGAGTCGCGCGGGGGGAAAACATGGCGGCCGGCGTGGCGGGCGGCGAGTGCTTCGCGATCGGCCCGAAGGAGCGGGTTAAAAACGCTGGCCGAGCCTACTTCTTCGCCTTCGCCCCGACCGGTTGATAGCCGCAGGTCGCGGCCTTCTTCATCGCCTCTATTCCCTCTTCGACCTGGAGCAGAGGAGTCGTCTTCACGGCCTTGCAGGCGCCTCCGCCGGCGACCGCGACGGAAAAAGCCGCGGCGCTGACCGCGTCCGGCATCTCCAGGATTCCGACGAGGTCGTGATCGCCAAACGAAAACCAAAAACTTCCAACCTTGCCGCCCAACTTCTCGACGACCTTCTTGACTGCCTCCAGACGATTCTCCGGTTTGGCGATCAACGCGGCCCAGGCGGCAGCGCTGTAGGAAATCTGAATCATGTAATCGGCCATAGAGAGCCTCCTTATCGTGAATTGCTCTACTGCTTCATCAGGACCAGCGTCAGGGTCATTGCCTTGCCATCGGCGTCCGTGCCTTTGCCCGTGGTGGTCGTGGTCTTGCCATCGTGCGAGACCACCGTGCGCAAACTGGACTGATATTTTGTTTGGGAGTTTTTCGCTTCGGCAGTGAAGGTATTGGCATCCACCTGCTTGATCGCCATGCTGTCATACGGCGTACCGGAGCCCGAGACGGCGCTGGGGGAACCGTCGTATTTGGCGGTGTAACTGGCGTTGATGGGAGTGCCGTCGGTGCGCTCCCCCGTAACGGTCACTTTGACGCCGCCCGGCGCGCCTTCCCGCACCAGAGTGTAGCTTTTCAAAGGCAACGGCCCCGGGCTGTACTTGCATTTTGCGATATTGGCCTTCCAGGTCCCGAGGGAATTGTCGGCGGCCAAAGCCGGCAGAGCGGCGACTGCCAAAACACACAGAACACGTGAGAGCATTCTTCGCACGTGGATCTCTCCTTTGAGATTCGGTTGAGGTGCGAATGATTGCGTTTGTGGCCAGGGCTGCCGGTTCGTCCTCGTTACACGGCCCCCGCCTGGTGGGATCCCCAGATCGCCGATCGCCCAAACGGCATCCCCATCGAATCGGCTACCGGGGATCAATGGTATCACAGAACGTGAGCCAGCGACCGGGCTTTTGTTTTCCTGTCGACGCCAAATGATAATGTCCTAATCGTGCCAGGTAGAAATGTCCTATTGA
>JARLGM010000011.1 GCA_031292755.1 Candidatus Sulfopaludibacter sp. | reverse complement strand
TAAAATCCAATGCCTTGCGTTGCCGGGTTAATCCGTCCCCAAGGGTGAACATCCGTTCCAAGCTCCGCCGCGGTGTTTGCGCGGCTGCCCCGGCGGCATACGCACCGAAGCCACCGGTACGCCTTCAGGCAGTTTGAGCAGCGGCACCCGCGGCTCCTTTCGCCGCGCCGCCCGCCGCATCCGGAACGGCGGGAATCTGTGCCTCGCGCTTGATGCTGGCTTCCAGATCCAGGAAGGACGGGCGCAACTCCACAGGAATCGACCGACGCGCGTACTCCACCGCCAGGAGCGGCGAGGATCCGCGCGCGAACGCCACAATCGCCACCCGCATCACCTGCAGGAACTGGGTGTGCGCTTCGCTCAGGTTCTCCAGCCGCGCCGCCACCGGCCCCACCACTCCATAGCAGAGCAGGATGCCCAGGAACGTTCCTACCAGGGCTGCCGCCACCTTCTGCCCGATCGCTTCCGGCGCCCCGCCAATCGCCTCCATCGTGATCACCACGCCGAGCACGGCAGCGACAATTCCCAATCCGGGCAGCGCATCGGCCACGGCATTCAACGCATTCACGGGTTCATGCCGGCCGCGCCGTTGCACGTCGATGTCCAGTTCCATCAACTGGTCCAATTCCTGCGCCGTCGTCACACCGATCACGATCATGCGCAGGGAATCGCAGATGAAAGGGCAGATCCCGGTGTCGGCGAGAAACTCCGGATATTTCGAGAAAATGCGGCTTTCGGCGGGCCTCTCGACTTCCTTCTCCAATTCGAGCATTCCCGCCCGCTGCGCAAAGCTGAACGCTTCGTACAGCATTTGCAGATGGCGAACCAGAAACTGCCTGGTGTGAGCCGGCCTGCGCAGCGTGGCAGCCGCGCCGTGCCACATCTTGCGAATCACCGCCGGAGGGTTGGCCACCAGCGTAATGCCCGCCGCAGCTCCGCCCACGATCAGCAATTCAGCGGGTTGAAACAAGACCCACGGATTTCCCCGCTCCAGGAGAAAGCCGCCCAGAACCGCGAGAAAAACCAAGCCGATCCCTGCGAGCACAATCATGAACTGGGGGCGCGCCTCCAGACATCATATCGGCTCGCAGGGAAGTTTCTTGATTCGGGCTATAGGCCCGCGCCACCCCCGCTCTTGGCTCGCGGCTTATCGGTGTTCGCGTAATCGCCTTTCGATTCGCCGGTCGAAGAGATGTTCTCGGCTCCGGTCTTCCGCAATACGTCCTTGGCTCGCGCGACCCAGTCGGAGCTGTCACAATGCACCGAGAGCAGAACGCGCCCCTCCTTAATCATGCCTTCGTAGCGCTTGGCTTCAAATTCAGGGATGCCCAAGCCCACCAGCGCGCCGATCACGCCGCCCACTACGCCTCCGGTGCCGATGCCCGCCAGGGCGCCCATAATCGGACCCGCCGCGATGAATGGCCCCACCCCGGGAATGGCAATCGCGCCGATTCCGGCCAGCAATCCCAGCGTGCCGCCGATCACCCCGCCTGTGGTTGCGCCCGTAGCCGCCCCTTCCGGAGCCTTGGTGTGTTTCTCATGGGCGAAATCCTTGGTCCCCACGTTATCCGGCAAAAGGACCGAAATGTCCTCGCCCCGGAATCCGGCATCGAACAATTCATCGACGCCGGTTTCCACGTGCTGCCTGTCCCGGAAGATCCCAAATACCGCTGTATTTTTCCCTGCCATCGTTTTGTCCTCTTGTTATTGTTCGTTGGATTTCTTGGCCGACGGTTTCACCGTAAGGTCGTCGGTTACATTGCCCGCGCCGGCGGCGTCGGTCGCCTTCTGCTCGATGCTCTGCTTTTCATCGGCCGAGCGTACCGGTCCCTTCAAGGTCACCTTTCCCGCTTGTGCGATTACTTTGACATTGTGCGCGTAGGTGGAAAGAGAGGAATCGCTGACAATCGATTTCCGGATCTTCTGCGCCAGTTCGCGATCCGTTACGTTGTTCCTGCCCTGGTCGGCTGTAGCCGCTGTACTGGAGCGGTCTCGCTGATTCGCCTTTGTGTTATCGGGCGGAGTCTGGGCCATGGCGCCGGCCGCAAGCAGACATGCCGCCAGCGCGCCCATGGGTAATTTCAGCTTCAAGGTGATTACCTCCAGGGTGGAGAGAGCAATTGCCCCGCCTCGGTAAGGGAGCAGACGTGTCGAAAAAGGTCCGGAAAATTACGCGCGCTCAGCCCGTGCGCTGGAACACCACCAGGTAAACGTCGCCGAACCGATATAACTGGTTACGCCAACCCGCCAGTTCCGGCCGCCGCGCAAACCAGTTTCGCCAGTCGCGAACGTTGCCCGCGCCGCCGTAGATCAGAAAGCGCCCCGGCGGCGTCAGCGTGTGTTGCAGCAGCATTGCGGCAAACTCCTCGGAATCGGCCGCCCGCTCAAACGGAAAGAGTAAAATGTGCCCGCGCAACGGATAAACCGGCAGGTGGGCATAAAGGAAACCCGGCAAGGGATAATTGGGCTGCCACTCCGGCGCGTGCCCTTCCACGAACGGGCTGGTGCAGATCACCGGAATCTGCGGTCCCGGCGCCTCCCTGTTGGCCATGGCGGCGGCGGCGCGCCAATCGGAATGTTGATGTGGCGGCCAAAGGAAGTTCCACTGTCCCAGCAACGTCAGGGCGCCCACCCCCACCAGCGCGGCCATCGGCTTCCATTGCGCTTTGCCGAAGAAGGGCGTCACCGCGAATGTCGCGGCCAGGGCCAACCCGGGCAGAGAAATGGAAAGATACCGCGGAACAAATGCGCTGTCGCCGGTGATGTAGGAATAAGCCAAGAGGCAGACCGGCTGCATCAGCCACCACGCCGCCACCAGCGCTACGGCCGATCTCGCCGGCGGTTGCCCCTCGCGCGTCCAGTGCAGAAAACGGCCCAGCAGCCAGGCCAGCCCGCCCGCCATCAGGGGCAGTTTCCAGCGCAGAGTCCATTCGAAATGGTGCAGCGAAGGCAGAGCCAGAATCACGTGCGCCCCGGCGTTGTGCATCAGCCGCAAAGCCCGCAGCGCCACCGGGAGCAGTGCCAGCGCCATCAGCGCGAACGCGCCCGCCGCCTCCAGCGCCGGAACCCGCGTTTCCTTGCGCCACAGCCGCATTGCGGCGTACAACGCCAGCACCAGGTAGAACGGCCAGTAGATCAGGTGAATGGGCCACAGCAGCGCGCCCAGGCCGATAAACACCACGGCATAGCGCCGGTGCGCCGTATCCAGCCAGCGCACCAGAAACCACACGCACGCCGCAGCCACGCACATTCCCAGCGCGTAGGGGCGCGCGTCGGCGGCATGTTCATTAAAGTCGTGAATGCCCAGACAGGCGAACACCGCAAACCATCCCGCCTGCGGATGGATCAGGCGTTCCGCCAGGCGCGCGATCAACAGCAGGGTCAGGGCCGCCGCCAGAATCGAAGGCACGCGATACGCCACCTCCGATTGGCCGAAGATCCGGCTCGATGCGCGCGGCAGCGAGTAGTACAGGGAGTCGGGCACCTGCGGGGCAACCGCCAGCGAGGGGTGATTGGCGCCCTGCTGTACCACGAACACCGTGGCCATCTCGTCCACCCAGAAGCTCGAAGGCAGGGTCATCAACCACAGCCGCGTCACGCAGATCGACAGCAAACCGGCAAGGAACAGGTTGGATTGGAGGATGCGATTCGCCCGCGCCGCCCCGCTGTTCATCTGGCCGGGACTTCCGCCGTTCCCTTCCAATCCTGGGGAATCCGGAATATCTTGGCCCGGTACAGGCCCCACTTCGCCAGCCGGAACTGAATGCTGGTCCGAAGCACGCCCAATCCGTAGACGGCGCTGCGGCGGAAGTTGATCGACGATGCCTCGGGAAAATATTTCGTCGGGCAGGAGATTTCTCCGATCCTCGCCCCCAACAGCACCGCCTGGGCCAGCACCTGATTGTCGAATACGAAATCGTCGGAGTTGGCTTCCAGCGGCAGCGCCCGCAGCAGTTCTTTGCTGTAGGCGCGGAAACCGGTATGATATTCCGACAGCTTCGCGCCCATCATGATGTTTTCAAACAGCGTCAACAGCCGGTTGAAAATGTATTTGTACGGCGGCATGCCGCCTCGCAACGCGCCGCCGCCCAGAATGCGCGAGCCCAACGCCAGATCGTAGACACCGTAGGCGACCATGGTCGCCATAGGCGTCACCAGCAACGGCTCGTATTGATAATCCGGGTGCAGCATGACCACCACGTCGGCGCCGGCCGCCAGCGCTTTGGCATAGCAGGTCTTCTGATTTCCACCGTAGCCGCGATTCCGCGGGTGCACCTCCACGGTGAGTCCCAGGCGGCGAGCCATCGCCGCGGTAGCATCGCTGGAATGGTCGTCCACCAGGATGCGCTCGTCCACAATCTCCGGCAATTCACGCACAGTCACCTCGAGCGTCCTCTCGGCGTTATAGGCGGGAAGCACCACTACAATGCGTTTTCCGTTGATCAAACCCCAGTGTATCGCAGCCGAAACCCGCGGCATTCCGCCAGCCTTTGCCGGCGCCGGCCCGTTTGACAATCTCGATTCGCACGGTACTTTGAATATATATTCAAGATCATGACTCCTTCCATCGAATCGCGCACGCTCCAGATTCCGGCCGGCGTGGATGCGGGCACGGAGATTCCGCTGACCACCATCCGTGGCGCCCGGCCCGGCCCGGTGCTCGCGCTCGTCGCCGGCAACCACGGCTACGAATATCCGCCCATTCTGGCGCTCCAGCGACTCCGCGGCGTTATCGACCCGGCCACGCTCAGCGGAACCGTCCTGATGGTGCACGTGGCCAACATGCCTTCCTTTCTCGGGCGGACCGTATATTTCAGTCCCATCGACGGAAAGAATCTGAATCGCGTCTATCCGGGCCGCGCCGATGGCACTGTCTCCGAGCGGATCGCTTATGCCATCACGCGGGAAGTCATTGATAAGGCGGACTGCCTCCTCGACCTGCATTGCGGCGACGGCAACGAATCGCTGCGCCCATACGTGTACCAGACCGTCACGCCCGATGAGCAGATGAATGCCGCCATCGCGCGCCTGGCCCTGGCCTTTGGCATCGATCACATCCTGATCGATCGCAACCGGCCCACCGACCCCGAGCGCTCCCTGTACTGCTCCACCACGGCGATCACCCGTTGGAAGCCGGCCATCACCATTGAGGCCGGTTTTCTGGGAACCACCGATGAGGCCAGCGTGCAGCAGATTGTGGCCGGCGTACAGGGCGTGATGCGAGAGCTGAAAATGTTGGAAACCGGCCCGCCACCGGTCGCAAAGCCCGTGTTTCTGGACCCTTCGGAAGTAATCTTCAGCCCGGCGACGGGCATCCTGTACCCTATGGTCGAGCGCGGCCAGATGGTGGCGAAAGGTGATCTGCTGGCCTACCTGACCGACTTCTTCGGAACGCGAATCGCGGAAATCCGCTCGCCCCTTGACGGCGTGGTGCTGTATATTGTGGCCACGCCGCCCATGACCGAGGGCCAGCCGGCTGGCTGCATCGGACAAATCGGAACCTGAAGCGGTTGCCGTACATCCAAGTAACCGGACCCCGAAATGAAAACGCTTTTCCTCGTCCTAGCTCTCGGCGCCGCGGCATCGGCCGCGGATCTGTCCGGCGTGGGTAACTTCCACCAAATCAACGAGCACCTCTGCCGTGGTGCTCAACCTACCTCGGAGGGCTTTCAGCAAATCGCTGCACTCGGCGTGAAGACCGTGATCGACCTTCGCGAAAGCGGCTTGCGAGCGGAAGCCGAAAAGCGGATCGTGGAGGGGGACGGCATGCGCTATATCAACATTCCGTTTGCCGGGCTGGGCGCTCCCAGCGATCAGCAGGTGAGTAAGGTTCTGTCAATTTTCAACGATTCGGCGGTGGGCCCGGTCTTTGTGCACTGCCGGCGCGGAGCGGACAGGACGGGCACCGTGGTGGCCTGCTACCGGGTGTCCAACGATCACTGGAAAAATGAGGCCGCACTGGCGGAGGCGAAGCAGAACGGAATGGCCTGGCTTGAGAAAGCCATGCAGCGCTATGTGCTGCGCTACCATCCGCCCACGGACGTCGCCGGGGCCGGCGCAGGCGCCGCTACTTATTCTTCGCAGCGTTCTCAATAATCGATTGCGCGAAGTAGTTCTGAACCTTCGCTCCGTTGCGGGCGACCTCGATATAGGCGGCCTTGAGCAGGGAGTCTTTCTCGTTCTTCAGCTCTTCGCGAATCTGCTGCTGCACCCGCGGATCGTTGAGGTCGCGCTGGCCCTGGGGCTCTTTGGAGATCACTTTCAGAATCCGGTAGCCGTCGGGCATGCGCATCACCGGAGAGATGGCGCCCGGTTGTAGCGCGGTCACCATCTTTCGCAGATCGGGGCTGACCTTCTCCAGGGTGGATTCCGGCAGGAAGCCCATGTCGCCGCCATTGGGCGCGGAGTTGACATCCTCGGAATAGTTCGCCGCCAGCGCGCCGAAATCCTGCCCCTGCTTTAACTGCATTTCGATGTTGGCGATCTTGGCCTTGGCCTCGTTGTCGTTCTTGGCCTTGCTGTTCTTCAGGTTGCGGACCTCGCCGTTAGGGTCCGGGCTCACCAGAATCTGCGCCAGGTGAATGCGCGGCTCCGGCAGGTTGAACATGCCCTTATTGGCGTTATAGTAATTCGCCACGTCGGCATCGCTGATGCTGATGTGGGAAGTGATCTCCTTGTTGATCAGCTTGTTCACGGTGAGGTCGCGCCGCAATTGCGCTTTGAGGTCGGCGGCGGTCATGTGACGTTCGGCCAGCTTCTTCTCCCACTCTTCCTTGGTGAACGGCGCTTTCAGATTGTTGAATTCGGTTTCGACGTCCGCGTCCACCGCGGTCAGGCCGGCCTTTTCGGCCCGCTGCTTCATGATCTCGCTGGTGATCATGCTGGTCAGCAGATCCAGTTTCTGGCTGGTGATGACATCCGGGTTGGCGCCTTCCGGCGGGCGCTGGTTCTGGGTCGCGTAAATCTTTTCCAACTCCGCGACGGTGATGGCGTAACCGTTCACTTCCGCGGCTACCCCGGCGGGGGCGGCATGTTTGCACGCAGTCACGGTCAGCGCGGCCAGCACCGCGGCAACAAACGCAAAATGACGAATCATGAGTGAACCCTCATTGTAACGCTTTGGCCGGGTTAGAATGATTGTTCCTATGCGAGTTGGAATCATCGGCACCGGCGCGATTTCGCAAATGCACGCGCGCGTCTACAAGAAAATCGGATTCGAACTGACGGTCTGTACGGACATCAGCGAAGCGTATGGGCGCAAGTTCGCGGACCAGCACGGCGCGGAATTCGTAAGCAGCTACGAAGAGGTCTGCCGCCATCCGAAAGTGGATTACGTGGATGTCTGCACCTTCCCGGATTTCCGCCTGCAGCCTATCGAGATTTGCGCCCAGACCAAAAAGCACGTACAGGTGCAGAAGCCCATCTCCACCAGCCTGGAGACCGCGCGGCGCATGATCGAGACGGCGCGGCAAGGCGGAATTCTGCTGGGCGTGGTGAGCCAGCATCGTTTCGACGATGCCAGCATATTCCTCTCCAAGGCCCTGGCTGCGGGCCGGTTGGGCAAGCTGCTGCAATGCGACTGCTATGTAAAGTGGTACCGCTCGGCGGAGTATTATTCCCGGCCCATCAAGGGAAGCTGGCAGACCGAAGGCGGTGGCGCGCTCATCAACCAGGCGATTCACCAGATCGACATCCTGCGCTGGCTGGCCGGCCCGGTGAGCGAAGTATTCGGCGTGTGGCAACTGGGCGCGCTGCACAAGATCGAATCCGAAGATGTGGTCAACGCCGTTGTCCGCTACGCCAGCGGCGCGACCGGCGTAGTCCAGGCCTCTACCGCATTCTGGCCGGGCTATACGGAGCGCACCGAGTTCCACGGCACCAAGGGTACCGCCATTATCTCCGGCGACAAGCTCACCGCCTGGGATGTCGCCGGCGATTCCGGCGATCCGGCGCCGGTTGAGAAGGAAGTGGCCTCAGGATCCTCCGACCCCATGGCTATCTCGCTGGAGCCCTTCGAGCGCCAGTTCCTGGATTTCGGCGAGGCCATCGCCAAGGGCCGCAAGCCGAAATGCGCGGGCGAAGAAGGGTACGCGGCGCTGGAAGTGGTTGACGCTATCTACCGCTCCTGCCGCACCGGCGACAAGGTCACTCTATAAGTCACTCGAGTTTCGAATCCAGATATGCCAGGTAAGTCGCGGCCAGCCGGTACGCATCGTAGTAATCCCGCGGGTTAATGGCTTTCAGATTGTCGCCGGCCGAATGCAGCAACCCGGCATTGGCGTCGGTAACGGAGTGGATGGTCAGCACCGGGATGCCCGCGTTCAGGAACGGGTGGGAATCGTCGTCTCCCAGTTTGTCCACGTCCATGACTTCGGCGGGAATGTGTGCCGCGGCAGCCGCCTGCACGTAAGCGGCGAACAGCTTCGGGTTCGCCCGGCTGCGCCACACTTTCGGCGTGGTAAGCCCGAGGCATTCCAGGTTAATCATGGCGCGCGTCCCGGTCTTTTCTTCTTTGGACAGTGCGCGCACATACTGCTTCGAACCAAACAGGCCTTCTTCTTCGCCGGCGAAGGCGATGAAGAGGAAGCGGTGACGCAGCGGCCGGTCCTTGAGGCTCTGGTACAGGCTGGGCAGCAGGGCCACGCCGCTCCAGTCGTCTACGGCTCCGGTGCCGCGATCGACGAAATCGAAATGGCCGCCCACGACGATGGTGCCGGCATTCTCCGGGTCCAGCGCGCAGAGGATGTTCGGTTCCCGGGAATGGGGCACGGATTCCTCGGTGGTGGCGCAGCCCACCTGCCGGAATAGCGATTCGAGCGTGGTTCTGCGCTGGTCGAGGTTGCGGCTCACCAGTTCCAGACGTTGCTGGATCACCTCGGGCGTCTGAGCATAAGCAAGCGCCGCACCCAAAGCGATAAGATTGAGAGCTATGATTCGAGCCTGTCTGGGATTCGCCATCGCTCTGGCTGCCAGTGCGCAACCCAACCCCTATCATACGGTAGAGAACTGGTTCAAGCTGCCCGAAGGCCGCACCTGGGGCTCGACCAGTTCGGTGGACCTGGACCGCGACGGCAACATCTGGGTGGCCGACCGCTGCGGCGCCAACAGTTGCGCCGGCAAGACAGACGCGCCGGTGATGCAGTTCAGCCCCGGAGGGAAACTGCTGAAGAGCTTCGGCGCAGGCATGTTCCAGTTCCCGCACTGCCTGGTGGTGGATCGCGGCGGCGACATTTGGATCGTGGATGGCCACAGCCACCAGGTCTTCCAGTTCAATACCGATGGCAAGGTGCTGATGACTCTGGGCAAGGCGGGCGTGGCGGGCGACGGCAACGACACGTTCAACCAGCCGTCCGCAGTGGCCATCGCGACGAACGGCGATATCTTCGTGGCCGACGGTCACGGCGGCAACACCAATGCGCGCATCGTGAAGTTCTCCAAAGACGGCAAGTTCCTCAAGACCTGGGGCAAGAAGGGGACGGCGCCGGGCGAATTCGATACGCCTCACACGCTGGCATTCGATTCCAAGGGACGCCTGTTCGTGGGCGACCGCGCCAACAATCGCATCCAGATTTTCACGCAGGACGGCGCGTTCCTAGACGAGTGGAAACAGTTCAGCCGGCCCAGCGCGATCTACATCGACCGCAACGATGCGATCTATGTTTCCGATTCGGAATCGCGCGAGAAGGAAGGCTACGGACATCATCCCGGGTGGAAGCGCGGGATCCGCGTGGGCAGCGCCAAGGACGGCACGGTGACGGCATTCATTCCCGACACGTACGCCACTCCGGAGAACTCGGCTACCAGCGGCTCCGAAGGCCTGGCGGCGGACGGCAAGGGCACCATTTACGGCGCGGAAGTGCAGCAGAAGGATCTCAAGAAATACGTAAAGCCTTAAAGACGTAAGAGAAGAGAACGCGAGAAACTCATCGCGGAGGCGCAGAGGCGCGGAGGACGAACGCGGAGAAAGACTTCAGCTTCAACGGACCGGCGAGAAGGGCAGCGGTCTTAGAATCGCGTTGGTGATGTTAGAGACGATCTCGGGATCGGTGAGGCCGGGAGTCACGCGGAGTTTCTGCCAGTCGGGATCTTTGCCGAAGGCGCTCCAGGCTTTGTCGCGGGCGGCGAGGTCGTCGAAGGCCAGCATATAGGTGAGGCTCGGCTGGTTAGCGCCGAAGAGGGTCTGGCCGAAGAAGACGGGGGTCATGCCGTTGCGGCGGAAGATGGCGATTTCGGCGTCGTCGAACATCTTCACCTTACGGTTGGACGCCTTTTCGTTGGGCGATTCGTAGGTGCGGATTTCGAAGATGTGGGCCGCGCGGTTTTCGCGGGCGGGCGGCGGAGCGATGGCCGGCATGGAAGGAAAGGCATAGAGCAGGGAAGTCTCCATGCGGATGTAGCTCAGCTCGGTGGCCGAATTGTACTCGTCGAAGGCGGCCTGGAACTCCTTGTCGGCGGCCAGTTTTTCGTGCGCGGTCTCCATGGATGCCAGGGAAGGGAAACTGGCCAGGCTGAGGATGAAGGGACTCTGCGGGCCGATCACGCAATTGAAGAAGCCGAGCGGCCCCACGCCGGCGCGCTGTGCGGCGGGCAGCCATCCGCGCTGGAGGTAGCCGGTGGTGCGCTCCGACTGGGGCCCGGTGCGCATGCGATAGTAGCGAAGCTCGAAGAAGGCACGCCGGGCGGCGGCCGCCGGTTGAGCCAGCAACGCTGCTCCCGCCGGCACTGTCAAAAAAGATCTGCGTTTCATAGGGTTTGAAGCTCGAAGCCGTTCTCGGCGATTTCGGCAAACAGCACATCGGCGCCATGCCCGTGCACGGCGAAGATCTGGCGGACCAGGTGGCACACGGCGTCGTAGCCCTGCTCGAAGAAGACCAGGATGGAGGGGCCGGCGCCGCTCAGCGCGCAGCCCAGCAGTCCGGGGGCGCGCAATTTGAGAATGGCGTCGAGGCCGGGGACCAGGGGAACGCGGTAGGGTTGATGGAAGCGATCTTCCAGCGCGACGGGGAACGCCCAGGTGGATCCGGTGGCCAGCGCGGCGATGAGCAGAGAAGCGCGTTGCAGGTTGAAGATGGCGTCCTCCTTGGAATAGCAGGCGGGCAGGACGGCGCGGGCCTTGACGGTGGGCAGGTCGAAATCGGGCACCACGATGCCGACTCCGAAGCCGCTGGGCAGATGGAGGCGCACGGAGCGGACCACGCCGCCGGAATCGATGGCGCTGGCGACGATGGAGCCGAGGGTGCAGGGCGCGACGTTATCCGGGTGGCCTTCCAGGCGGGCGGCTTCGTCGAGGATGCGGAGGGGCTTCCAACCGAGGTCGAGCAGTTCGTCGGCGATCACCACTCCAGCGGTGAGGGCGGCAGCGCTGGAGCCCATGCCTTTGCCGATGGGGATGTCGTTCTGGATTTCGAGTTCGATGGGCGGCATGGTCATGCCCTGCGCCTGGGCCACGGATTCGGCGGTCTGCCAGATGAGGTTGTCGGGGCCGGTGGAAATGGTATGAGCATCGCGGCCCTGGACGCTGATGCGGAGGGACTCGCTTTGCCGGAAGCGGCAGGTCAGGTAGACACTCAGTGCGAGACCGAGGGCGTCGAAGCCGGGACCGAGATTAGCACTCGAAGCGGGCACACGGAGCGAGAACCAGGACATATTCGAAGTTAACACAGGGGTCAGGCTGGATTTCGGACGAACGGGGCGCGCGATAAATCCCCGGACAGCCAATAAATTTCGAACGATTGCCCGGCCCGCGAGCGGGAACGGATAGAGCACCAGGCAGAGCCGGAAGACGCAGAAATCGGTCACCAGCGAATCCAAGGCGATCTCCAGACTGCCACGCGCGGCACGCGACCGGCTTCCAGCCCGGGTAAGCCTTCCAGAGATGCATCAGGGCCCTTTGGGTTTCGCGGACCTCAGGGATGCATGGACACTGACCGCGAACGCAAGCGGAAAGGCCGGGAGGACGGTATTACTTGATTTCCATGATCTCTTTTTCTTTGGTCTTGGAGGCCTGGTCGATTTTCAGCATGTAGGCGTCGGTGAGTTTTTGGATCTCATCGTGGGCCTTTTTGTCATCGTCTTCGGTGATCTTCTTGTCTCTCAGCAGTTTCTTGACTGCTTCGTTGCCGTCGCGGCGGATGTTGCGGACGGAGACGCGATGGTGTTCGGCGACGGCGTGCAGTTTCTTGACCAGTTCTTTGCGCCGCTCCTCGGTGAGAGGCGGGATGGGCAGGCGGATCAATTTGCCATCGTTGGAGGGGTTGAGCCCCAGGTCGGAGGTGCGGATGGCTTTTTCGATGGGGCCGATCTGCGAGACATCCCACGGCTGAATGGTGATCAGGGCGGGCTCGGGAACGTGCAGGTTGGCGACCTGATTGAGCGGGGTGGGCGTCCCGTAATAGTCCACGCGGATGTGGTCGAGGATGCCGAGCGAGGCACGCCCGGTGCGGATGTGCGCCATTTCGTGCTGCAAATCCGAGATGGCCTTCTCCATGCGGGTCTTGACGTTCCCTTCGACGTCTTTGATGGAATTGAAAGTGGGACCGCTGGGTGCTGCTTGAGGTTCAGTCTTCATAGCGCAGTATCTCCGAATCGCGGCTAATGAATTACGGTGCCGACGGGCTCACCCATCGACATACGCATTATATTGCCTATGGTGTTCAGATTGAAAACGATAATGGGCAGCTTATTGTCCCGGCACATGGCGATGGAGGTGGCGTCCATGACCCCGAGACCCTGGGAGAGGACCTCCAGGTAGGTGATTTCAGGATACTTGACGGCTTCGGGGAACTTGAGGGGGTCGCGGTCGTAGACGCCATCGACACGGGTAGCCTTGGCGATGACATCGGCCTTGATTTCGAGGGCGCGGAGGGTGGCGGCCGTGTCGGTGGAGAAATACGGGTTGGAGGTTCCGGCGGCGAAGATGACGATGCGGCCCTTTTCGAGGTGGCGGATGGCGCGGCGGCGGATATAGGGTTCGGCGACCTGGTGCATTTCGATGGCGCTCATGACGCGGGTAGGTTTGCCGATCTGCTCCAGCGCGTCGGACAGGGCGAGGGAATTGATGACGGTGGCGAGCATGCCCATGTGGTCGGCGGTGACGCGGTCCATTTTCCGGGCGGCGGCGGCTACGCCCCGGAAGATGTTGCCGCCACCCACTACCACGCCGATCTGGACTCCGGTGGCCGCGACGTCGGAGACTTCGCGGGCGAGTTCGGCGACGCGATCGGCATTAATGCCAAAAGCGGCGCCGCCCGCGAGGACTTCGCCGCTCAATTTCAACAGAATCCGCTTATAGGCGCCCATTATTCGGCGACCGCGGGGTTCTCGTTACCGGCTTCCATGGCCGCCACATCGCCCACTTTGAAGCGGATGAAGCGGGACACGCTGATATTTTCACCGAGTTTGGCGATCTTGGTTTTGACGAGTTGACCCACGGTAAGGGTGGCCTCTTTGACGAAGGGCTGCTCCAGCAGGCAGATCTCTTCGTAAAACTTGCTCATGCGGCCTTCGACGATCTTGTCGACCATCTTTTCGGGCTTGCCTTCGAGCACGGCGCGGGCGCGCTGAATGTCCTTTTCCTTTTCGATGACGTCGCCGGTGACGTCCTCTTTCCGGATGAAACGAGGGTCAGCGGCCGCGATGTGCATAGCGATGTCATGCACCAGTTCCTGGAAATCCTCGGTGCGGGCCACGAAATCCGACTCGCAGTTGACTTCGACCATGACGCCGAGTTGGCCGCCGTGGTGAATATAGCTGCCGATCAAGCCCTGTTTGGTAGCGCGGAACGCCTTCTTGCCGGCCGAGGCGATACCGTGCTTGCGCAGGACCACTTCCGCTTCGGCCAGATCGCCGTTGGCCTCTACCAGGGCCTTCTTGCACTCCATCATGCCCGCGCCGGTGCGCTCGCGCAGGTCTTTCACTAATGCCGCGGTGATTTCCGCCATAGAATTCGGTTGATTCCTTCAGTTGTTGGCTGGGGCAGGCGAAACCGCCTGCCCCGCCTGGGAGCTAGTGGCCGCTTTCGGTCACGGCCGGCTCGGGGGCCGGCTCGGCGGTTTCGGAAGCGGGGCCTTTACGGGGGCTCTGAACCGGTTCATCTTCCATGCTCAGACTCTCCGCCATAATCTTCTCAGCGTACTTAGGATCCACGTATTCGGTGTATTCCAGCATACCTTCTTCGCTGGGGGTCTCATCGGTCACGATCTTGTCGGCGGTGAAATCCTGTTCGGTGGCGAGGGCACGGCCTTCGACTACGGCATCGGCGATCTTGCTGGCGAACAGGCGGATGGCGCGGAGGGCGTCATCGTTGCCGGGAATCACGTAATCGACTTCATCGGGATCGCAGTTGGTGTCTACGATGGCGACTACCGGGATGCCCAGCCTGCGGGCCTCCTTGACGGCGATGCCTTCCTTATTCGAATCGATGACGAACAGCACGTCGGGCAGACCCGGCATATCCTTGATACCGGCGAGGTTCTGGTCCAGGTGCTTGCGTTCGCGTTCGAGGCGGATGACTTCCTTTTTGGGACGGCCGGCATAGCCGCCTTCCACATTGGCCATGCCTTCCAGTTCCTTGAGCCGCTTGATGGACTTCTGCACCGTGAGCATGTTGGTGAGCAGACCGCCGAGCCAGCGCTGATTCACGTAGTACATGGCGCAGCGGGTGGCTTCTTCGGCAATGGCTTCCTGGGCCTGACGCTTGGTGCCGACGAAGAGCACGTTCTTGCCCTGCGCGGCCATTTCGCCGACAAACCGGGCAGCGTCCTTGAACATTTTCAAGGTCTTCTGCAGATCGATAATGTAAATGCCGTTACGTTCGCCGAAGATGTATTCTTTCATCTTCGGATTCCAGCGCTTGGTCTGGTGCCCGAAGTGAACGCCAGCTTCGAGCAATTCCTTCATGGATATTGCGGGCAAACTACCTCCTAGTCAGATTGTGAGGGCCGAAGCCCCCGGTACCGAACAGCCTTCCTTCGTGGTTCCCAAGCCGCTGCGCGGCCCAAAGCGAGATTTGCGCCGTGGCAGGGAACGAAAGGCTTCCAAATATGGACCGGACCACCCGGTCCAAAGAATAAAGACGGCAGAGCCCGAAGGGTTGAACCGCGGCACAACACCCTTCCGGCTTCGCGGGGATCCTAACGCTTGGAGAACTGGAACCGTTTGCGGGCGCCCTTCTGGCCGTACTTCTTTCGTTCGTGGGAGCGGGGATCGCGGGTGAGGAAGCCGAGCTTCTTGAGCCGGGACCGCAATTCGGCGTTGAACTCCACCAGGGCGCGGGAAATGCCCAAACGGGCTGCTCCCGCCTGGCCGGTCACGCCGCCGCCATCGGCGAGAATCAGGAGATCGAACTTTTCCATAGTTTCGGTGGCCGCAAGCGGCTGCCGCACCATGGCGCGCGAACTTTCCGTGGGGAAATAATTCTCGAAGGAACGGTTGTTGACCTTGATCTCGCCCTTACCGGGGCGCAAAAACACGCGAGCTACCGAACGTTTGCGGCGCCCTGTACCTAAATATTGAACAATCGTCGCAGCCACTACACTACCTTCCGTGAGATATCCAGCGCGGCTGGTTTCTGAGCCGCGTGCGGGTGCTTGTCGCCCGCATATACCTTTAGTTTTCGATACATCTGTTTGCCGAGCTTGGTTTTGGGAAGCATGCCGAAAATCGCGTCTTCGATCAGGCGCACGGGACGCTCTTCGCGCACCTTCTGCAAGCTCTTTTCCACCAAACCGCCGGGGTATCCGGTGAAATGGCGGTACATTTTGTCAGTTTCTTTCCGGCCCGTGACCCGGACTTTTTCGGCGTTGATAACGACCACATGATCGCCCGTATCGATAAATGGCGTATAGATGGGTTTCGTCTTGCCCATCAGCAGCATAGCCGCCTTGCTGGCAAGCTTGCCCAACACCAGGTCCTGGGCATCGATGACATGCCAGTGGCGCTCAACGCCATTCTTGGAGGGGAACTCGGTACTCATTTGACACACGTCTCCAGCTCTTCGTTTACAAAGTTTTAGCGTACCGGGAAAAGGGATGCATTGTCAAATCGAGTGACAGGGGGCGCTTCGCGAGCGGGGGCCAGGGGCACCCCTACCGGCTCATCTTGATGAGCTGCTCGGCATTCTTCAGGGCCTCCGGGGTCAGCTTCTGGCCCGATAGCATCCGGCCCACCTCTCGGGTGCGGCCGGGGGCATCCAATTCCTCCATGCGCGCTACGGTGCGGCCGCCGGACTCCACCTTCTCCACCCTGTAATGATGATCCGCGAAGGAGGCGATTTGGGGCAGGTGCGTGACACACAGCACCTGACTGGTGGCAGCCAGCCGCTTGAGGCGGCGGCCCACGCCCTCGGCGGCACTGCCGCCTACGCCCGCGTCCACTTCGTCGAACACCAGCGTGCGCACCGGTACGTCGCCTTTGGCGCGCGCCACGCCCGCGAGGCAGGTCTTCAGCGCCAGCGCGATGCGCGAAATCTCGCCGCCCGACGCCACCTTCTCCAGCGCGCGTGGCTCTTCGCCCACATTCGGCGACACCAGGAACTCCACCCGGTCCGCGCCATCCGCCGACCACGGCGCCGGAGCGAGCTGCACGCGAAACACGGTGCGCTCCATGGCGAGTTGCGCCAGTTCCTCTTCGACGCGCTTCTCCAGTTTGCGCGCCGCCGCGTTGCGCCGCCCCGTCAGTTCCGCCGCGAGCGCCTCGTATTCGCCGGCCACCTTCTTCCGCCGCTGGCGCAGGGCTTCCATCCGCTCGCCCGCCGTCTCCACCATTTCGATCTGCCGCGCCACATCGGAAAGGAAACCGAGGATGCCGGGGACCGAAGGGCCGTACTTGCGCTTGAGCTTGTCGATAGTCGCCAGCCGCAGTTCCACTTCTTCCAGCCGCCCCGGATTCGCCTCCAGCCGCCCCAGATAATCGCGCAGCGAATACGAGACCTCCTGCAGGCTCAGGTCCGCCGACTTCAGGTGCTCGCTCAGGGCGCTCACCGAAGCATCGATGCGCGCCAGTTCCTCGATTCGCCGGGCGGCCACGCGCACCAGCGAGCAGGCCGCTTCCGGTCCGTCATAAATCGCGGTATAGGCCGCGGCGGCGGCGTCCTCCAGGCGCTGCACGTTATTGAGCACGCGCCGCTCGTTTTCGAGCGCCGCCTCTTCGTCCGCCTCGAGCGCGGCGCTTTCGATTTCCTTGCGCTGAAAACTCCACAGGTCCAGCAGGCGCAGTTTCTCCTGCTCGCTGTGCTCCAGCGCTTCCAGTTCCGAGGCGGTGACGCGCCACTCGCCGAAGAGCGTATCGATCTGTTCCACGAGCTCGCGGTGGTTCCCGAAAGCGTCCAGCATCTCGCGCTGCGCATCGGGTGAAAACAGAAGCTGCTGATCGTGCTGTCCGTGGATATCGGCCAGGAACGGCGCAAGGTCCTTCAGCAGCGACACCGATACAGGCCGGCTGCCCACGAAGGCTCGCGATTTTCCACCCGAGAGAATCTCGCGTTCCACCAAGAGTTCCCCGTCTTCCACTTCCAGCCCCGAAGGCTCCAGGAGCCGCCGGATGGCCGTCTGTTCCCGCACATCGAAAATCCCCGCCACGCGCGCCCGGGTCTCTCCGGTGCGAATCATGTCCGCCGACGCGCGTCCGCCCAGCAGCAGACCCAGCGCGTCCACTACAATTGACTTGCCGCTACCGGTTTCGCCGGTCAGCAGATTCAGGCCGGCGTGAAAATTCACGCGCAGGCGCTCCACCACGGCATAATTCTCCACCACCAGTTCCAACAGCATGACTGATGGAAATTATAGCTGCATAACTTCAGTTCCGCGCAGGTTGTCTAGGATTACGAAAGGTTCATGCGACCGTCTCGTCTTTCACCTGTTTTGAGGCGTCTCTGTGATAGATTTGAGATTAGGAGACGAGTTGAACTTCGCAGCTCCCTTTGCCTTCCTTCAACAGCTGGAATTTCTGGATATGATCCGGAACAGCGGCCCCACCGGGATGGTTGTAATGGGCATCCTGGTTTGTTTTTCGATTTTTTCGTGGACCGTGATCTTCGCCAAATGGCAGACCTTTCGGGGCGCGCGCACCAGCAACGCGCGATTCCTGCGGGCCTTCCGCAAAGCGCCCGGACTGGAAGCGGTGATGGTGGCCAGCGAGCAGTACCGGCCGTCGCCGCTGGTGGCGGTTTTCGATTTCGGCTACGAGGAAATTGAGCGCCAGGTGAAAGCGCGCGGCTCGGTCACCAACAAAATCGCGCTGGAGCGCTCGCTGCAACTGGGCGTGAGCGAAGAGATCGCCAAGCTGGAGCGCAATATGGACAAGCTGGCCACCACGGCATCGGTGACGCCGTTCATCGGGTTGCTGGGCACGGTGCTCGGTATCATTCAGGCGTTCCAGGGACTCGGCCAGCAGGGGGCCACGAGCCTGCGCACGCTGGGTCCGGGCATCTCGGAAGCTTTGATTTCGACCGCGATCGGTCTGATCGCGGCCATCCCGGCGGCAATTTTCTATAACCTTTTCGGGCAGAAGATTCGCGAACTGGGCGCGCGCATGGACGATTTTTCCATGGAATTTCTGAACCTGGCGGAACGTAGTTTCGGGGAATGATCGCATGGCAATCTCCGTCAATGGCGGCAGCGGTAACGGATCGCGCAGGCGCAGGGGAGGCCCGGGCAGCCTGGCGGAAATCAACGTCACGCCTTTCGTAGACGTGGTGCTGGTGCTGCTGATCATCTTCATGCTGACCGCGCACGTGATGGAGTTCGGCATCGAAGTGGATGTTCCTAAAGTGGCCGCGGTTAAGGACACCGCGAAGGAAATGCCGGTGGTCACCATGACCAAGAACGGTGACATCACTCTCAATGGCAAGGAAGTGAACTATCACGAGCTGGGCGCAACGATTCACCGGCAGTTTCCCACCGCCACCGGCGTTTACGTCCGCGCCGATGGAAGAA
Source organism: Candidatus Sulfopaludibacter sp. (assembly GCA_031292755.1). GTDB lineage: Bacteria > Acidobacteriota > Terriglobia > Bryobacterales > Bryobacteraceae > Sulfopaludibacter. The sequence continues at coordinate 54,001 of JARLGM010000011.1, read as the reverse complement.
CGGTCTGGGAAGGCGTGGCGCAGGTGCTGGCCGTGCTGGGCGAAGCTAAGTTTCAGGTCAACGTGGTGACGCAGCCTGAGGATTCGGCGGAAAAAGGGCGCAGGTAGCCATGTCCGCGCATGTCGACACTCTCGATCAGAAAGAGCCGATGGCGAAATGGTTCGCCGGATCGATAATTCTGCACGTTTCGGCAGCCGGGGCGCTGTTGGGATACGCGGCGTTCGAGTCGCATTTTCACCTCAATATGGGGTCGCCCAACGGCGGCGGATTCGGCGCCGTGGCGGTGAATGTGACCAGCCAGATTCCGCTGGCGCAACGGAATGCCCCCATGAATCCGGTAGCCAACGATACCGAATCTTCATTGCCCACGCCGCCGCCCAAAGCGAAAGCCAAGCCGCAGCCCAAGGCGAAACCTAAGGAAATACCGGCGGATGCGGTGCGGCTTCCCAGCAAAAATGCGGTGCGGAGAAACACTCCCGAGCCGCCGCCGATGAACAAATTCCGCGAGAAGCAGACCTACGCGGAAAATCAGGTGTACAGCAACCAGGGCCAGGCATTGAGCAGCCCGATGTTCTCCAAACCGGGAGCCGGCGGTGTGGGAGTGGGCACCGCCTCGCCCTTCGGACAGCAATACGGCTGGTACGCCGACTTGCTGCAAAGGAAAGTGGCCGGGAATTGGGAGACTAGCACGGTGGACGGCCGGTTCACCACCGCGCCCGCGGTAGTGGTCACCTTTACCATTCGCAAGGATGGTTCGCTGGCGCCCGGATCGCTGAAAGTGAAGCAGAGCAGCGGAATCATTTCGCTGGATCTTTCCGCCCAGCATGCCATTCTGAACTCCGTGCCGTTCGCGCAGCTTCCCCAGGGGTTTCCCAAGAACGACGCGGATGTCGAATTACGATTTGAATTGAGGCGCTAGATGAAAAAACTTCTCTGGCTGATCGTCGCATCGATTGGCGCGTTGCTGATGCTGGCCGCGCAGGATTTCACGGGCGTGATTCCGAAAGGCCAGAATCTTCCTAAGATCGCCATTCCGGATTTTCGCGGCGCGGGCGACGCCCAGAAGTTCATGGCCGCTTTCAACCAGACACTCTCCGCCGACGTGGAATCTTCCGGGCAGCTCAAGTTGATTTCCAAAAGCATGATGCCCGCCTTCACCCCGCAGCAGCCTTCGGACTTCGTGCAGCCTCCGCCGCCCCAGCCCGATAATCCGCGGCGGCGCGGCGGCCAGGCCATTTCGGTACCGCAAAACGGGGGCGGCCATTGGCTGAGCGATTGGGCCGGTCCGCCCGCCAGCACCAACTATCTGGCGTTCGGATACACTGCGGTGCAGAACGGTGTCTTCGTGCTGCGCGGCTGGCTCTTCGACGTGAGCAAGTCCGACGCGTCCACCGCCCAGATGTTCGGCAAGACGTATCTGGGGACGGTGGACGAAGCCGGGGCGCGCAAGACGGCTCATGAATTCGCCACCGACATTATCGCCCTGTTTGGCGGCAAATCGATGTTCGGCACCCATATCTACTATGTACACCAGGACAGCGCCCGCAGCCCCAAGGAGATCTGGCGCATGGATCCGGACGGCGGCAATCCGCAGCAGTTGACGAAGTTCGGCGGCTTGACCCACGAACCGGCGGTCTCGCCGGACGGCACGAAAATAGCGTTCACTAGCAACCGCGGCTTTAAATGGGATATATTTGTGTTTTCGGTGGATCCGGTCAAGGATTTGCGGTTCTACAATCCGAATACGCGGATGAACGCGCAGCCTTCCTTTACACCCGACGGCAAGCAGATCGTCTTCATGTCTACCGAGGGTACGGACCGTTGCTGTCGGATTTTCGTAGCCAATTTGGACGGCAGCGGCGTGCGTCCTTTAACCACTTCGGTTTTTATTGACGCTGAGCCGAAGGTCAATCCGAAAACGGGAGCCGACGTTGTATTCTCCTCAGGCCGCTCCGGCCCCGAACAAATCTATAAAATGAATATGGACGGCGGCGATGTGGAGAGACTGAGCGATGGAACCGGCGAGGCTTCCAACCCCTCGTGGCATCCCAACGGCCAGAAGATCGCTTTTTCCTGGACGCGCGGATTCGCCGCTGGAAAGTTCAATATCTTCATCATGGATGTTTCGAGCCGCTCGTATCTTCAACTGACCCATGATGAAGGCAAGAACGAGAACCCCAGTTGGGCGCTGGACGGCATCCACCTGGCCTTCATGTCCAACCGTTCAGGGACGGAGCAGATCTGGAGCATGCTGGCCGATGGATCGCAACCGCAGCAGATTACCAAGCGGGGCCTCAATTCGACCCCCGTGTGGGGCATGTAGCTAAAGTTTTCAGGAGGCGATGTTCATGTTCAGTAAACGGAAAGTTTCAGCCATCTGTCTTGCAGTTTCTCTGGCGATGTTCGCGGCGGGATGCAAGAAAAAGGTACCGCCACCTCCACCGCCGCCGCCACCGGCCGCGGCTCCCGCTCCGGCGCCGCCACCACCGGCCAGCGCGCCTAGAGTCTCACAGTTTTCGGCGGAGCCGACCAGCATTCAGCGCGGGCAATCGTCCACGCTGCGCTGGGAAGTTTCGGGCGACGTATCCAGCGTTTCCATCAATCAGGGGGTGGGCACGGTGCAGAACACCGGCAGCCGCAGCGTCTCTCCGAGCGACTCCACCACGTATGTCCTCTCCGTGACCGGACCGGGCGGAACCACCACGGCCTCGGCCACGGTGAGCGTTTCTTCGCCGCCGCCGCCGCCACCCCCGCCGCCGCCCGCCGCCCCCAAGGTGACGTTCGAGCAGCGCATGGCGTCGGACGTACAGGATGCCTATTTCGATTACGACAAGAGCGACATCCGCGGCGACGCCCAAAGTGCGTTGACTCAGGACGCCACGTCGCTGAAGTCCATTCTGGCGGACTTCCCCAGTTCCACCATCGTGATTGAAGGCCACTGCGACGAAAGAGGCTCGGCTGAGTACAACCTGGGCTTGGGCGACCGCCGTGCCACCTCGGCCCGCGACTTCCTGGTGCAACTGGGAGTGCCTGCCGACCGCCTGAAAACCATCAGCTACGGCAAGGAGCGCCCGCAGTGTACGGAATCCGACGAGTCCTGCTGGCAAAAGAACCGGCGCGTCCATCTCTCGCCGGGACAGTAAAATAGTACCAGAGGCAGTGTGGCGGGGACGGCCGATCGCGGCCGTCATCGCCTCCGAGAGGAGAGTTGTATATGTTCCGACGCCTTTTCGTGTGTGTGGCGCTGCTGGCGGCGGCGATGACCCTGGCTCCCGAACGATCTCAGGCGGCCAGCAAAGAGATTCAAGAGCTGCAACGGGATATCGCTCAGTTGCAGGATATGATGAAACAACTGCAACAGGCGCAGGACAAGAATTTCGCTGCTCTAACGGTTATGACCCAGCAGGCGCTCGACGCTGCCAATCGGGCCAACACCTCGGTCGCCGTGATTCAGAGCAGCATTCAGCAGAATCTGCGCGACCAACAGGAAAAGGTGGTCACGCCGGTGGTCGGCCTCTCCGCCCGCATGGATTCCCTGTCCAACGACTTCCGCCAGGTGAGCCAGGCGGTGAGCGAGTTGACGACCTTAGTCTCCCAGTTGAAGAGCCAGCTTAGCGATATCAATAACGCCGTCAAGGTGCTCTCGACGCCACCCGTACCGCCGCCCGGCAGCACCACCACCGGCCCCGGAGGCACGTCCATGCCATCCGGCTCCCCAGTGCCGCAGATGCAGCCGGGGGAACTGTATTCCGCGGCGGAACATGACCGGCAGGGCGGGAATTTCGATCTGGCTTTGCAGGAGTACAGCGATTATCTGAAGTATTACGGCACCGGCGATCAAGCCCCCATGGCGCAGTATTACATCGCCCAGATTCACTATTCGCGGGGCGATTACGACAATGCCGCCAATGAGTTCGACATGGTGCTGGAAAAATACCCCGAGAATGCCAAAACCAAGGACGCCATGTACTACAAGGGCATGAGCCTGGTGAAGGCCGGCCGGCGCACCCAGGGCAAGGATGAATTCACCGATCTGATCACCCACTATCCGCGTTCGGACCAGGCCGCCCAGGCTTGCAACCAGTTGACGTCCCTGGGCTATCATTGCCCTACGCCGGCAGCCTCCAGACCCGGCACTCCGAAGAAGAAGAAGGGCTAGTGGCACCCGATCCGCGGCCCCCGCTGGCCACCTACCAGGACCTCGCCGCGCTGATCGATCACAGTCTCGTCAAGCCGGAACTCGCTTCCTCCGCCGTGCTGGCGGGCCTGGAACTGGCCCGACGTTATGGTGTCGCCAGCGTCATAGTGCGCCCTTGCGATCTCGATCTGGCGGTGCGCACCCTGCAGGGTAGCACTGTGAAACCGGGTAGCGTGGCGGGCTTTCCGCACGGATCCCAAACCACCGCCGTCAAACTGTACGAGGTTCGCGACCTGCTCCGCCGCGGAGCCCGGGAAGTGGACATGACGATCGCGCTGCCGAATCTGATTTCGCGTGAGTTCCAGCACGTTCAGACCGAACTGATGCAGGCATCGGAAGCCTGCCACCGCGAGGGCGCCCTGCTCCAGGTGATTCTGGAGACCGCCTACCTCACCGATGAGCTGAAGATCATCGCCTGCGGCTGCTGCGAACGCGCCGAAGTCGATTTCGTCCAGACCTCCACGGGCTTCGCTCCCTCGGGGTATGTCCGGAGCGACGTCACCCTGCTGCGCCGCCACCTGCCGGACGAAATCGGCGTCAAGGCGGCTGGGGGTCTTAGCACGGTAGAGCAAGTGCTGGAGGCGTACGAAGCCGGCTGTTCGCGCATCGGAACGGAGTCTACCAAGGCTATTCTGGACGGATGGAAATCGTGCCTCGAAGCGCCCAAAAGTTGAACGCCGAAAGCTGAAAGACGGCAGCTTCTTCCGTGTTATTCTGAGGTGTCTTTGGACTAAATGGCGCAGACAAGGTCGCTCCCTCGCATTTGCATCGCGCTGGGATTACCAGATATTGCAACATTGCTCGACCATGCCCGGCGCGAGGCCGAGGCCGGAGAGGTTTTCCTGGAATTCCGTTTGGATTTTCTGGATGACCCTTGCCAGGGCGCGACCGCGATCCGCGGTTTCCTGGAACAATTCCCCGACTGCATCATTCTGGCCACTTGCCGGCGGCACCAGAACCACGGAAAATTCAACGGCAGCATCGAAGAGCAACTGGCGGTTCTGGACCTGGCGATCGATGCCGGCGCTCACGCCATCGATATCGAAATCGAAACGGCGGAAGTGGCGCAGGACCGGCTGCACTATCTCCGCGGCCGCACCCAGGTGATCGTTTCGTACCACAATTTCGAAGCCACGCCGCCCATGGACACGGTGATGAATCGCGTCATGAAGGTGCAGGCCGACGCTTACAAGGTGGTGACAACCGCGCGCAAACCCTCGGACAATATCCGCGTCCTCTCTGCCGCGAAAGCGCTTCCCAAACATAAACTCATCGTTCTGGCGATGGGCGAACTGGGCTTTCCCACGCGCGTGCTCTCCCCGGTGTTCGGCGGCGTCTACACCTACGCGGCGCCCATGTTCGCCTCGGGGACCGCGGCCGGGCAAGTCAACGCGCGTTACCTGCGGCACCTCTATCGCGTGGAGAAACTCGGGAAGTCCGCCAAGATCTACGGGGTGATTGCCGACCCGATTCGCCACTCCATTTCGCCGGCGGTCCACAACCGTGCGTTTCAGTCCCGCCGGCTGGACGCGGTTTATCTACCTTTCCTGGTGTCGCCGTCGTGCCTGCGCGACTTTTTCTCCATGGCCGCCAAGCTGCCGCTGGCCGGGTTCAGCGTCACCATTCCGCATAAACAAAAGATCATCCGCTATCTGGACGCGGTGGATCCGCTGGCCAAGCGCATCGGCGCCGTGAACACCGTGTGGCGCAAAGCCGGTAAGTGGCGCGGCACCAATACCGATGCCGCCGGCGTCACCGGTCCGCTCTCCCGCGTTCTGAAGCTGCCGAAAGCGTCCGTGCTGATCGTGGGCAACGGGGGAGCCGCGCGCGGAGCGGCCTGCGCCCTCTCCGATGCCGGCGCCAGGGTTTCGCTGGTGGGCCGCAATGCCGATCGCGTCCGCGCCCTCTCCAAACTCTGCGGCGCCGAAGCGCTGGGCCGCGAGCAACTCGGCCAGCGTCACTTCGATGCCGTCATTCATGCCACGCCGCTGGGTATGTTCCCCCACGTGAACGAATGCTTCTTCAACGGCAGCATTCCCGCCGACATTGTCTTCGATATGGTCTACAATCCCTTGGAAACGCTGCTGGTGCAACATGCCCGCGAACAGGGAAAGACCGTCATCCCGGGCCTGGACATGTTCATCGAACAGGCGGTTCGCCAGTTCGAGATCTGGACCGGCGAATCCGCTCCACGCCTCGTGATGCTGAAAGCCGCCACCGAAGCGCTGGAGTATAAGGGGTAGCGTAGGCAGCCGGCGTGCGCCGTTGTAAGCTGGTTCGTATGCAGTTTACGCGCCGAGAACTTGCCGTCATCCTTGCACCCGCCGCCGCTGCCGTTGCCCAGACTGCCGCGCCCGCCAGTCCCGCCGACGAACTGAAAGCCGCGCAGGCCCGCCTGAAGACTGCCGCCGGCGCCCTGGACCGCCAGGCATTGCCCATGAGCACCGAGCCGGCATTCCAGTTCAAAGCCTGAGGCTGACCATGGGCGACATTGGAACCGACATCTTCTTCGCCACCATCGACGAGCTGAACCGCAAGCTCACCAGCAAGGAAATCTCCGCCGAAGAACTGGCTCGCGCGTTCGTGAATCGCCTGGAACAGCAAGGCCCGCGCTACAACGCGCTGGCCCTCCCGCTGCTGCAACAGGCACTGAAGCAGGCTAAAGCCGTCGATCAGGACATCAAACGCGGCCGTCTGCGCGGCCCCCTGCAAGGCGTTCCCTACGGGGTCAAGGATCTTCTGGCGTATGCCGGACAACCCACTACATGGGGCGCGAAGCCGTATGCCGCACAGGTGTTCGATACCAACGCCGCGGTGATCGACAAGCTCTCCGGCGTGGGCGCCGTGCTGGCCGGCAAGCTCTCCATGGTGGAACTGGCCGGCGGAGGCGGATACCGCTATGCGTCGGCCTCGCTGTTCGGTCCGGGGCTGAATCCCTGGGACCGTTCGTGCTGGTCGGGCGGATCTTCCAGCGGGTCGGCCGCCGCCGTGGCTGCCGGGCTGGTGCCGTTCGCCATCGGGTCGGAGACTTCGGGATCCATCGTCACCCCGGCTTCTTATTGCGGCGTCACCGCGCTGCGGCCTACCTACGGACTGGTGAGCCGGCGCGGCGCCATGGCGCTCTCCTGGACGCTGGACAAGCTGGGTCCCTTCGCCCACACGGCGGAAGATTGCGGGACGATCCTGCAAGCGATCTCCGGCAAGGATAGCGACGACCCCGGTTCGGCCGGCAGGAGCTTCTATTACACCCCGCAATACGGACGAGCGCTGAAGGAACTGAAAATCGGGTACGCGCCAGTGGATTTTGCCGATCGCGCCGACCCAGCCGCGCGTCCCGCCTTTCAGGCCGCGCTGGAAGCGTTCAAGCAGAATGGGGCGACGATGGTCGAGGTCAAGCTGCCGCAGTTCCCTTACGGGCCGGCGCTCTCCACCATCCTGGCCGCCGAGCAGGGTTCCATTTTCGAACCGCTGATCACCAGCGGCAAGGTGGATCAACTAACCGATGCCATGCAGATTGCCGGTCTGAAGGCCAGCCTGGAAGTGCCCGCCAAGGATTACCTGAAGGCCATGCGCCTGCGCCGTCTGATGCAGGCAGCCTTCCGGCGATTTTTCAGCGAAGTGGATGCGGTGGTCACGCCGGGCCGGCCGGGACCGGCCACCAAAATCGATCAGCCGCTGGATCGCCCCGCGCCCGGCAGCGCGCAGCCTCCCGAAGGCACCCCGCCGGGTTTCCAGGGGATTATTCCCGCCGGTAACCTGGCCGGCCTGCCTGCGCTGGTGCTGCCCTGCGGCATGGCCGGGAGCCTGCCGGTGGCCCTGCAGGTGGTGGGCGCGCCGTTCTCGGAAAACCTGCTGCTGACCATCGGCAGAGATTTCCAGACACGCACCGACTGGCACAAGCGGCGTCCGCCGGGGACGGCTTGAACGATTCACGGTAGATTCTTCGTGGCGGAGGGCCACCAGCGGATCGATACAATCCGGTGGCCGCCAGCGGCAGCGCCGGGACTCCGAAAACGCCGGAAAGCTGCGCGATCATGCGCTCCTCGCGCATGGCGCCGTCCAGCATGGCGTCGAGCGTCTGGATACTGCCGATGGGGATATCCGGATTGAAATAATACGTAACCCGGTAGCCATTGCGATGGCCTTTCAGGCGGTACTGCCCGGGCGGCAGCTCCACCTTCCCCAGCGGCGCGCCCGTCTGTGTGGGATGATCCTGAGCGGCGAGGAAAAACGCCAGAATCCAGATCGGCATCCTAACAATATCTTCGCTCCCATCGTCTACCAAAGGTGATCGCAAATTTCTGGCAGAACCTCCGCTACGCCACCCGCGTATTGCGCAAGAGCCCGGGATTCACCGCGGTGGCGCTGCTTTCTCTGGCGCTTGGAATCGGGGCGACCACGTCTATCTTCAGCGTGGTGTATGGCGTCCTGATCTCGCCATACCCTTATGCGCGCCCGGGCGAGATCTGGGCGCCCGAGATCCGCAATCGCAAAAATCCCCAGCAGGGCCGCGGGTATCACCACCTCGCCGAGTTTCTGGACGTGCAAAAGCTGCCCGCGTTCTCCGCTGCGATGGCGACCGATCCCGAGGGGAGCCTGCTCACCGGCAATCACGCGCCGGAGAGCTTCCAGTCCATCCTGGTCTCCGCCAATGCATTTCAGTTTCTCGGCGTCCCCCCGGTGATCGGCCGCACCATTCAGCCTTCCGATGTTTCGTCCGGCGGCGTGCCGGAACCGGTGATCGTGCTGAGCTACAAGGCCTGGCAGCGCCTGTTCGATGGCCGCGCCGACGCCGTAGGCCAGAAGCTGGTTCTGAACGATCAGCCGCGCACGGTCATCGGAGTGATGCCGCCGCGCTTTGGCTGGTACACCAACGAAGGCGGCTGGCTACCCATGCCGGTGGATCTGCACCGCGGTCTGAATGTGGCTGCGATCGTGCGGCTGCGGCCCGGCGTTTCCAAAAGCGCGGCCGAGCAGCAATTGCAGGCTCTGCATATGCGCCTGGCCGCCGAACACCCGGAGAACTTTCCGCGGACCGGCTTCGATACGGTGCTGCACAACTATCTGGACATCACCACGGCCGCCGGAGAGATGCAATCCAGCCTGCGGCTGCTGTTCGGCGCGGTGGGTTTCCTCTTGCTGATCGCCTGCGCCAACGTGGCCAACCTGCAACTGGCGCGCGCCACCTCGCGAGCGCGCGAAATCGCCGTCCGCATGTCCGTCGGCGCGGCGCGCGGCCACGTCTTCCGCCAGTTGCTCACGGAAAGTCTGGTCCTCTCCGTGGCGGGCGGCGCTTTGGGTATTCTGTTTGCCGAAGCTCTCACCAAAGGCGTCGTCGCGCTGATGCCGGATTTCTACGTTCCCAACGAAGCGCGCATTACCGTCAACGCGTACGTGCTGGCGTTTTCCGTGGGCGTCTCACTCCTGACCGGCATTCTTTTCGGCCTCGTGCCCGCCCTGCAATGTTCGCGCCAGGACCTGGTGGAAGCGCTCAAAGACGCCGCGCGGATGTCCGGCGCCTCTTCCGCCGGCGGCCGGACCCGGTCCCTGCTGGTGGTAGCTGAAGTGGCCCTTTCCGTCATGCTGCTGGTGGGCGCCAGCCTGACCATCCGCGGCTTCGTGAATTTGCAACACGTGGACGTGGGCTTTCAGCCGGACCGCGTCCTCATGGTGGGTGTGCAACTACCGCCCAAACGCTACGTCACCTATCAGCAGCGCGTGGCGTTCACGCAGAGCGTCCTGGAACGAGTGCAGGCTCTGCCCGGAGTGCAATCGGCGGCGATTGGCAATGGCAGCATGCCGTTCGGCGGAATCCCGTCCCGGTACACGATTGAAGGCCTGCCGCCTGCCGCCGATCCGAATATCATCGTGGGCCTTGTGAGCGCGGGCTATGGCCAAACGCTGGGAATCCCGCTGCGCCTGGGCCGCGGCATCACGGAACAGGAGGTGGCCCACGGCGACGGCGTGGCCCTCATCAACGAAGCCGCGGTGAAATTGTGGCCCGCCGGCGAGAACCCTATCGGCCGGCGCGTCAAGCTGGATTTGCTCGAAAAGCCTGGCGGTTCGGCACTGCCGGCTCCCGGCGCCACGGGCTATGTCACCATCGCCGGTATACTCGGGAATACAAGGAATGAGGGGCTGCGGGACGCACCAGCCCCGGCAATTTATGTCCCCTACACCAGCGTGGCGCCGCCGGGCCGCGTGCTTGCCGTGCGTACCCTGGGCAACCCCATGCTGCTGTTGAATGCGGTGCGCCGGCAGGTGTCGGCACTCGACAAAGACCAGCCGGTGAGCCGCCCCATCACGCTCGAAGACATCGTAGGACAGGAAATCGTGCAGCCGCGCTTCAACATGGCCTTGTTCAGCTTCTTCGGATTGCTCGGGCTAGCCCTGGCCGCCATCGGAATATACAGCGTGCTCTCCTATACGGTTGCGCGGCGCACCCACGAGATCGGTGTGCGCATGGCGCTGGGAGCGCAGCGTCGCGACGTGCTCAGCCTGATGCTCGCCATGGGCGGCAGGCTGGCCATCGCGGGCCTGGGCGCCGGGCTGCTTGGCAGCTTCGTGCTGGCGCGCCTACTGCGCAGCGAAGTGTTTCAGGTGCCTGTCACCGATCCCATTGCCGTATTGGGCGTGGTGGCTCTACTGGCCATCGCGGCCTTGCTGGCCTGCTTCATTCCGGCGCGGCGTGCGGCCGGCCTGGATCCCATGACGGCCTTGCGCCACGAATAAAGCAACATTGGCAAGGCCGGAGAAGGTAGTCGAAGGACTTACTCCCGCCGGCTCCCTGAAGATTCACCGTGATGGAGATCGCGTGACCCTCTCGGGCGGTGTCGCTATAAAGCTCCCTGATCCCGGGCTGTCAAGAAAAAAAAGATAGTCGGAAGGCGTCCGCTACTTTCCCGGGGGGGCCGGGTTCTATTCTGGCAGACCGGGACAGAGCATCCCGGCTCGATTCATGGTCGGTCTTCTGTAACAGCGCGCCAGGCTGTCGATTCCCCCTACCCCGGCGGCCTGGCGCGCGTGTTTTTTTCGCAACTTTTCCTCGCATAGCGTGTTGGTTCTTCAGGCCACCCGGAGAACAGCGCGTCCACTCCGTAGACGGCCGGAAGTCTACCCATTTTACGGAGGCAGTATGAAGTATTCTTCAGCCGGTCGGTGCGCGCTCACCGGCACTCTGGCATTCGGCTTTGTCCTGATGGCCCAAACCGTTGGGACACCCACTTATGTTCAGGCGGTATCGACGGGAATCGTCAGCTTTACCACCAATCAAACGGCCCAGCTCAACGTAGTGAATCTGAACCCGGTAGCCGGCACGACAGGAGCTACGGCGACCGCGTGCCCGGTGGAGTTGCAGTTCTACGACAGCAATAACGCACTGCTGAAACAGCTTGCGATCAACAATGTTTCGCCGGGCGCCGCCGCGTCGCTGACGCTGGCGCGCACGGAGGTAACCGGCTCCACCATGCCGCGTTTCGCCATCCGCGGCGTGGTGCGCACCAACCCGGTTTCGACGTCGACCAACGGCGCCACCCCCATTTTCAATGCCGGATGCCCCGTTAAGGCCACGCTGGAAATCTACAACAACGATACCGGCTACACGCAGTTCGTCACCAGCGCTGTCCAGTCGATCAGCGGCTACCCATATCTCGAGATGCGGCCTGTGGTAAACGCCGGCCCGCACTAGGTTAGCCCCTGCGACGCCACCGGGCGAATCATCCGGGTGATTGACGAAATCGCCTTCCCGACCACCATTGTGGCATTGAATGCAGCGGTGGAATCCGCTCGGGGAGGCGATGCCGTGGATCGCTTGGACCTTCTGGTAGGGTAAAATCCCGAAACAACCATTTCGGAGCTAAAATGGCTCTTTCAGGAAATCGTCACTGATTTCGAGGTTGGTACCCTGCGTGCTTCCTCTGGCCCTCCCGCCCGGAAAAGAGGCTAAACAGCAAACTTTTCCGCCGAACCAGCGTCTTTGCGTTATACCCAGGCGTGACGGAGCGGCACCACAGTGACAATCGGTCCACGGCTAACCTGTTTTGTACGTCAGTGTCTGCTTAAGGCGGCAGTGTTCTCGATAACTATGTCCATCCGGTCTGTTTTTGTCTTGATACCTGTTCTGGCGGGGAGCGCGTTTGCGCAACTGTCATCCTTTCCGAAGCCGTCCTACTTCCGCGAGACCTTTTCCCAAGTCAATACCAGGGTGGAACTGAAGGGGCCGGTGGGGCTGAAAGACTTCGTTCTGGACGGCCAGCTGTCTCTGTCCCTCAAGTCGTATCTGCAGCTTGTCATGGCCAACAATACCGATATTCAGATCCAGATGCTCAGCGTGGAAGCGCCTAAGAACGCGATTATGCGGGCGTTGGCCACCTGGGATCCCACCGCCAACGCGACTTTCAGCTCCACGCGGTCGAAAGCGCCTTCGGTCACCGAGCTCGCCGGAGCGAGTACCAGCGAAGCGCTGAGCCAGCCGGCCAACTTCAGTGTCAGCCAGGTGCTGCCCACCGGGGCGCAGTATACAGCCGGGTTTTCGGCATCCAAGAACTCATCCAACAGCAGTTACGCTCTCCTGAATCCCAACCTGAACTCCGGAATGAGCCTGGAAGTGAGTCAGCCTCTGCTGCGCAACCGGGGATACTTCATTAATCACATCAACCTCATCCTCGCCAAGAGCCGTTATCGGGCGGCGGATTACAATCTGAAAAATAATCTCCTGCAAATGGTCGCGGCCGCCGAAAACGCGTATTGGGATGTAATTCAGGCGCGCGAGAATCTGCACGTGGCGGAAAGCGCCCAGAAACTGGCCGACGAAACCCTCAAGCTTTCCCAGAAGGAGCTGGCATTGGGGGCACTGTCGCCGCTCGACATCTACAACCCCGAACAGCAGCTCGCGACGGCGAACCTGGGCGTCTCGCAGGCGCAGTTCAGCCTGGCCCAGACCGAATATGCGCTACGCCGGCAGATGGGCGCAGATCTGGATCCCGCCATCCGCCAACTCCCAATCGTCCTGACTGAGGGCGTGGAAGCGCCCCTTACCGGGTTGGAGGTGGATGCCGAAAAGGAGGTGGAAGTTGCACTACATACCCGGCCGGACCTGAAGGCCGCCTCCCAGAATCTGGACATTGACGACCTGAGCCTGAACTCCGCCCATAACGAGATTCTGCCCAACCTGAGCGTTACAGGCTCGTATCAAACCCAGGGAATCGGCGGCATTGTCAATCCTTATACCAACCCGATCCCCGGCGGTCTCGGCGATGCCCTGAGCCAGATGTTCGGCTTCGGATTTCCGGTCTACTCCTTCGGCCTCAACCTGCAATTGCCGCTGCGCAACCACGCTGCCGTGGCCGACATGGCGGACGCCCTGGTGCAGAAGAAGCGCGATACGCTCAACGTGCGCACCACCCAGCAGCAGATCCGGCTGAGCATCCTGAATGCGGTAAGCAACCTGGAATCGAGCAAGAAGTCGCTGGAGCTGGCCCGCGCGGCGGCCGATTTCGCGGCCAAGTACCTGGATGCCGAAAACCAGAAGTACACCTTGGGGATCGATCAGATGCAGTTCGTCCTGCAGGCCCAGAACACCCTGACCCAAGCGCAATCGCAAGTGGTACAAGCGCAGGTGGGGCTGCGGCGCAATCTGTTGAATCTTTACACCCAGACGGGTGAATTGCTGGAACAGAGCGGGATCGTCGTACAGTAAGCTGTGCAGACCATATTTCTCGCCGTATTGCTGGGGGCGGTACTGAGCCTGCTCGCTCCGGCGGTCCAGGACCGTCTCCGCGAATCGCTGCGGGCCACTCCACGGCTGGTATGGCTGGCGCCGCCGGTTTTGACCGCGGTCTTCGCGGGGGCATCGCTGCTGGCGGGAGCCTTCACCTTACCGCTGACCGCGGCGGTACTGGCTTATACCGCCGTCCCGGTGATTACCGCATGGTGGCATCAGGATCTGCTGACGGTTCTGCTGTTATGGCTGCCCATCGAATTCGCCGCGGGACGGTCGCTGGTGCCGGTTCCCGCCCGGGGCTTTCTGCACAGCGCAGCCTATGGAATCGCGATTCTGCTTGGATTGGTGCTGTTCCTGGGCTTCCGCGCGCTACCCGGAATGAAGTACCGGGCGCCGCGGACCAGGCGCGATCTCCGGCTGCCCCTGGTGGGATTCGTGGCAGTAGCGCCAGTGCTGGTCGTGGTGGGAATTGCTATTGGGTTCATACCGGCACCGCATCTGCCGGTGCAGCCGGCGGGGAAAATGGCCGCCGCCGCCGCGATTATCTTCGCCGGAACCGCGCTGCCCGAAGAGATTCTGTTTCGCGCTCTGATTCAAAATCTGCTGATGCAGCGGCTGGGCGCCACCACGCGTACGCTGCTGCTCGCCAGCGTAATTTTCGGCGCGGCGCATCTCGATAACGGCCCGCAAGCTTTGCCGAACTGGCGCTATATGATCGAGGCGACCATCGCCGGCGTGGCATATGGCAAGGTGTTTCAGCGGTCGGATAGCGTGTGCTCCTCCGCTATCCTCCACACTCTGGTGGATTGGACCAAACACTTCTGGTTCTAGCGCTATTATGTTCTCAGGCCCCGATGTCGCGCGTTGCCACCCGCAATCTCAACTTTGCCGAACCCCTGGCAGTCTTCCTTCTGATCGAGTGTTACATCTGGCTGCTGCGCGGACGCCATCGTCTCCTGTGGATCCCGATTCTCGGCTGCATTCTGCTCTCCCATTATGCCCGTAGCGAGCGGCCCAACGATCTTGGCTTCCAAGCGGCAAATCTGCGCGATTGCCTGCTCACCTATGCGCCCCTGCTGGCTTTCCTGGGGTTAACAGGCCTGGCCGCCGGCATCCTGTTACAGACCACAAGGCCCATCGCTTTCCAGCAAGGGGTATTCGCCTTCGCGGCCTACGTCCCGTGGGGTGTTTTCCAGCAGTATATGCTTCATGGCTACTTCCTAACTCGTTTCGATGCAGTGCTTTCCAAGCGAACTGCGGCGCTTCTCTCGGCGGCGCTGTTTTCCGGCGCGCACACTCCGAACTGGTTCCTCATGACGGGTCACACTACTGGGCGGGTACGCCGCCACGCAGCTCTATCGCCGGTATCGTAACCTCTGGTTTCTGGGTCTGGCGCATGCCGTATTTGGCTTTGTTTTGTATCTGGTGGTGCCGGATTCAATCAGTCATCACCTGAATATCGGACCGGGATATTAGGAGCGGGCGAATTCCCATGCCTGCACAGGAAGTCCCACAAGCGGACACTCAAAATACCTCGACTATCCGGTTTAGCCCATGAAACGTCATATGTTAGACTAATCGCGGATTGGCAGGCGCCGTGCCTTTCAGGGTCAGGAACCCTAAATGGATATTCAACGCAAGAACGTCGGCCGCAAGAAAGTCATCCGCTGGACGATTACCATCGTGCTCCTGGTGGGCGTACTGGTGGGCGGCAGCGTAATGCTGAAACAGTTAAAGCCCGCCGCTCCCAGCGTAGAGATGTCCACCCTGTGGCCGGACCAGGTGCGGCGCGGTCCCATGGTCCTGGACGTCCGCGGATTGGGAACGTTGGTACCGGAAGACACGCTGTTGATCACCGCTACCACCGATGGGCGTGTAGAGCGGATCCTGATCAGGCCCGGCGCGGACGTGCGGGCCGATTCCGTGGTGATGATCATGAGCAACCCGGAACTGCAAACGCAACTTGTGACGGCGGAATACCTGATGAAGGGCGCTGAAGCGGATTTCGCCAACCTGAAAGTCACGCTGCAGAAATCGCTGCTCGATCTGCAATCGCAGGCCGCCCAGCTCAGCTCCGATTACAACAATGCCAAGCTGCAGGCGGAACGGGACGCCACATTAGGCAAGGACGGGCTCGTGTCCGATATCGATGCCAAGATTTCGGCTCAGAAGGCCAAGGGGTTGGGCGATCAACTGGAACTGCAGAAGCAACGCATCGCCATTGACGCGCAGGCGCAGGAAGCGCAGCTTGCTGCGTCCAAAGTGAAAGTGGACCAGTTGAAGAGCGAGTACGAGCTCAAAAAGAGCCAGGTGGACCAGTTGAACGTGCGGGCCGGTTTCGCCGGGAGGCTGGAAGCCGTGCCACCGCCATTGAACCCGGTGGAGGAAGGTCAGAAGGTCACGGCCGGGACGCCGCTCGGCAAGGTGGCGCAGCCTTCGCACCTGAAAGCGGAATTAAAGATTGCGGAAACCCAGGTAAAAGATATTACCATCGGGCTGCCGGCCGTGATCGATACGCGCCTGGCGGGTGGCGGGTCGAACGGTATGATCAACGGGAAGGTATCGCGCATCGATTCTTCCGTATTAAATGGCACAGTCACGGTGGACGTGGCTCTTCAGGGCGCCCTGCCTCCGGGTTCGCGGCCGGATCTGAGCGTGGACGGAACCATTCAGTTGATGAAGCTGGATGACGTAGTCTATGTCGGGCGTCCGGTGTTTGGACAGCAGGACAGCACCGTGCAACTCTTCAAGATAGAGCCTGCTGGTAAGTATGCGAACAAAGTCAAAGTCATTTTTGGCCGCAGTTCCGTCAGTACTATAGAAATCAAGGGCGGATTGAACGTGGGCGATCGGGTGATTCTATCCGACATGTCCGCCTATGACAATTACGATCGAATTAAGTTGAACTAAGCGCTTGGCAAATTCGTAAAAGGGGTAAATGCATATGGATAATGGCTCCCAACCGTTGATTCGTCTGGAACAGGTCAGCAAGGTCTTTGTGACCGATGAAGTTGAGACGCATGCTCTTTCAGGCATTCACTTTGACGTAAAGAAGGGGGAGTACCTGTCGATCGCCGGACCGTCCGGTTGCGGCAAGTCGACCCTGCTGGCGATTCTCGGGCTGCTGGATACGCCGAGCGACGGCACTTATTATCTGAACGGCAAGCCTGTGACCGGCCTGAAACTCTCCGAGCGCGCGCGCATTCGCAACCGGGAAATCGGCTTCATCTTCCAGGCATTTAATCTGATCGGCGATTTGACAGTGTACGAAAACGTAGAACTGCCTTTGACGTATCGGGGCATGCCGTCGGCGGAGCGGAAACGCCGCGTGCAGGAGGCGCTGGAGCGGGTGGGAATGTCGCACCGCATGAAGCATTACCCCTCCCAACTCTCCGGCGGTCAACAGCAGCGCGTGGCAGTGGCGCGCGCGCTCAGCGGCGATCCCCTGATCCTGCTGGCGGATGAGCCGACTGGAAACCTGGATTCAGCCAACGGCGAGGCAGTCATGAACCTGCTGCGTGAACTGCACGCGGCCGGCTCGACGATTTGCATGGTAACTCACGATCCACGCTATGCCGAGTTCGCAGACCGGACCATCCGGTTGTTCGACGGGCGCATTGTGGAAGAGAGTATCGAGTCGGCAAAGACGTCGTAAAGATCAACCAGCACAACAAGCGCGGGCGCTGGGCCCGCGGCACGGGGGGCGCAATGGTTAAAAGGGGGAAACTGTCTCTGGGCCTGTTGCCGCTGCTGCTCGGCGGTATCGCGTTGCATGCTAACGCAATTGGCAATGCGCGCGTTGATTTTCGCCAAAGGTTTGCACTCGGACCTTACGGCCGTGTAGTGATTCAAAACCTGTATGGCGACGTCAGCATCACCGCCTGGGACCGCGACGATGTGCTGGTGGAAGCGATCAAGCACTCGCCCGATCCGCACCGTCTGGATGACGCTCGCATCATTGTTGAACCGTCGTCGGGCGCACTGTCGATTCACACCGTCTACACGGGGACCGACGCAGAGCACCCGGCCAGCGTGGAGTACCGCATCATGGTGCCCCGCCGCGCCAATCTGGACCAAATCAAGTTGGTGAACGGCGGCCTTTCGATCAGCGGCGTGGCGGGTCCCATCAAAGCTTCCTCGGTGAACGGCAGCATCCACGCCGACAAACTGGAAGGGGAAGCCGATCTTTCCACGGTGAACGGCAAGCTGGATGCCACGTTCAATCGCCTGAGTCCCTCCAAACCGATTTCGCTGAGTTCGGTGAACGGGCCCATCAAACTGTCGCTTCCCGCCGGCGGTGGAGCCAGTTTGAGCGCGCACAATCTGAGCGGCGGCATCGAGAGCGACGTGGGGCGCGTCTCGCGCGCCGATGACGGCCACGACCTGCGCGCCGTAGTGAATCATGGCGGGGCGCACATTCATGTTCACAATGTAAATGGCGGTATTTCGATCCACTCGGCTAAGTCGGGAATGCGCGGCAAGGGGTTAGGGAGCTAGTCCTCACCTATCGTCACGCAAAATCTGTTAACCTGACAAGCCATGCCCCTGGTTAGTCAGGATCTGCGGCACGGAGCGCGCATCCTGGGGAGAACCCGTTCGACCACCGTGATCGCTCTGATTGCGCTGGCTCTTGGAATCGGCACTGCTACGGCGATTTTCAGCGTTCTGGATGCGGCGCTCCTCAAACCCCTGCCGTTTCGCGACCCTCAGCAGTTAGTGGTGATTTTGGAAAAAGGTTCCGTCCGTAACTTGCACAAAATGTTTGTAGCCCGCAGTAATTTCTGGGAATGGCGGCGGCAAAGCCGGGCATTTTCGGATATGGCCGCCATCGAGGAGGCTCAAATCAACTTGACCGGCGGGCTCAATGGATATATCGAGCCGGAGGAGTTGAAAGCGGAGCGCGTTTCGGCGGGCCTATTTCCCCTGCTGGGCGTCCAAGCTAAAGTGGGACGCACGTTTCAGCCGGAGGAAGATCAGCCCGGCCACACCAATTTCGCACTCCTGAGTCACAATCTGTGGCAGCGCCGATTCGGCGCCGATGCCGCCATTGCGGGCAAATCCATCCGGCTGCGGGACCAGAGCTACACGGTGGTCGGGATTCTGCCGGCGGGTTTTTCCCTGCTGGAACCGGATGTGGATTTGTGGCTGCCGCTGGGGTTGAACCCGAACGATCCGCGGAGGTTTGGCGCCCGTAGTCTAAAAGTGATCGCGCGATTGAAACCGGATGTCAGCCTGGAACAGGCAGACCGGGAAATGGATACGATCGGCAGCCGGCTGGAGGCGGCCAACAAGGCTCTGAATGCCGGTTTCCGGCCGAGCCTGTTTCCCATTCGCGAAGAGCTTTCCGGGGATACGCGCCAGCCTCTCGAGGTGTTGTCCGGCGCGGTGGGCCTGCTGCTGCTAATGGCCTGCGCCAACGTGGCCAGCCTGCTACTGGCGCGCGGCGCCTCGCGGCGCAAGGAAATCGCCGTGCGGTTCGCGATGGGCGCCTCGCGCGGCCGGATCGTGGCTCAACTGCTTTCGGAAAGCCTGGTGCTGTCCCTGGCGGGCGGGCTACTGGGCATGGCTGTCGCGCTTTTAGGAATCGCCCTGGTGCATCGCTTCGGACCCGCCGGCATTCCGCAGTTGCGCAACGTAACAATGGACGGCAGGGTGCTCCTGTTTGCGCTGCTAGTGGCCGTGGGGACAGGCATTCTCTTCGGCATTCTGCCCGCCCTCGCCACTTCGGCGATCGATTTGAACGCGGCTCTCTCGGCGACCTCACGCGGCGGCACGGCGAGCCGTGGCGGGCGTGTCATGCGCGGCGCCCTGGTGATTGCCGAAGTGGCCCTGGCGGTGGTGGTGCTGATTGCCGCCGGCCTGCTGGTGCGCAGTTTCCTTCGCCTGCGAGCCGTAAATCCGGGCTTCCGGCCGGAGGGAGTGCTGACGCTGCGGGTTCCGCTGCTAGGCGGGCGCAATGGCTCGCGCGCGCGCAGCGCCCCGTTTATCCACCAGGTGTTGGAGAACCTGTCCGGGCTGCCTGGAGCGCAAAGTACGGCGGCGATCAGCTCGCTGCCCCTGGCGGGCCTGGGTGTGGGCACCACCATCGAGGTAGCCGGCCTGCCCGCGCCTCCGCCCGACCAGAGACCGCTGACGCTGGTCCGCTATATCAGCGGCGGCTACTTTGCCAGCATGGGAATCCCGCTGATCGCCGGGCGCACATTTTCCGATGCCGATACACCGGAATCCCCGCCAGTAGTTATCGTCAACCAGGCGCTGGTACGGCGCTATTTTCCCGGCGACAACCCGATCGGCCACCATCTGATTCTGGATGCCATGACGCCGGGGGAGGCCGCAGTGGTGGGCGTAGTCGGCGACGTGAGGCAGGAGAAGATTGTGGAAGAGCAATGGCCCACCCTCTACAACCCTTACACGCAATGGCCCCCTGCGTCCGTCATCGTGACACTGCGCACGGCAGGCGAACCGCGCGGCCTGGCACTCCCCGCGGAGCGGGCGATTCATCAACTCGATCCGGATCAGCCGGTGACCGAGGTGCGCACCATGCAGGACGTGATGGATCGCGCCGTATCCGCACCACGGTTTGCCGCGGCCATTCTGGCATTCCTGGCGGTGGTGGCTTTCATGCTGGCCGCAGTGGGAATCTACGGAGTGATCTCCTACGACGTCAGCGACCGGACGCACGAACTGGGCATTCGCATGGCGCTGGGCGCGGAGCGCGCGCATGTGCTGCGCCTGGTCGTGGGACACGGAGCGCGCCTGGCGGCTTTAGGCATCGCGATCGGCCTGGGCGCGGCGCTGCTGCTGACGCGCCTGATGGCCTCCATGCTGTACGGCGTGAATCCGACCGATTTTTATACCTTCGCAACCATCTCGCTGGCGCTGGGAGCGGTGGCGCTGGCGGCCAGCTACATTCCGTCGCGCCGCGCCATGGCACTGGATCCCGTGGTGGCTCTGCGGCATGAATAGGACAGACACATGATTACACTTCGCAACCTGGAAAAGTTTTACGAGGGCGGTTACGGACGCAGCTACGTGCTGCGCCGGGTGAACATCGATATCAAGGAGGGCGAGTTCGTTACGATCATGGGCCCTTCGGGCGCCGGTAAGTCAACGCTGTTAAGCATCCTCGGCATGTTGGATGGCGCCTGGACCGGCGAGTTCGAGTTCTTCGGCCACATGGTGCATCGCATGAAGCCGAAAGACCGCGTGGAACTGAACAAGAAGTACATCGGGTTCGTTTTCCAGAGCTACCACCTGATCGACAATCTGACGGTTTACGAGAACCTGGACATTCCGCTTTCGTATCGCAACGTGAAAGGATCTGAGCGCGCGGCCATTGTGTGCGACACGCTGGACCGTTTCCACATTGTGGGCAAGCGCGATCTGTACCCTAGCCAGCTTTCCGGCGGACAGCAGCAACTGGTGGCCGTGGCGCGCGCCGTGATCGCCAACCCCAAGCTGATTCTGGCCGACGAACCCACCGGCAACCTGCATTCCAGCCAGGGCAAGGAGATCATGGAACTGTTCAAGAGGCTTAACGGCGAAGGCGCGACCATCGTTCAGGTGACGCACTCGCTGGAGAACGCCAAGTTCGGCCATCGCGTCATCCAACTGGCCGACGGCTGGGTGGTGAGCGGCGGCGCGGAAGCGGTGGCGTAGGGTAAGCTTTGAGCTTGCCCGGGATTTCGTCAATCTCCTCCTGGTTCCGCCGCCGGCGCATGATGCGCTTCGCCTCGGAACTGCGCATTACCCGCGATACGCGCATCCTGGACATCGGCGGCACGCCGGAGTGCTGGGCTCTACTGCCCGAGCGCCCGCGAGTCACTTTGTTGAACACACCGCGGGCGCGCGCTGACGTGGGGGATGCCGCCTGGGTGGCCGGTGACGGCCGGGACCTGCCGTTCCGCGACGGCGCCTTCGACGTGGTGTTCAGCAACTCGGTGATCGAGCACGTGGGAGACGCGGCCAGCCAGCGGCGTTTCGCGCGCGAGGTGGCGCGCGTGGGGCGCCGCTACTGGGTGCAGACGCCCAATCGCTGGTTCCCCGTGGAACAGCACCTGCTCACGCCGTTCATTCACTGGCTGCCGCGGCGCTGGCAGCGGGTGGTGGTGCCGCGCTTCAATTTGTGGAGCCTGATGGTGCGGGTGACTCCCGACCGCCGGCGCTTCTACATCGAACATTACCTCTCGGAAGTCCGCCTGCTCGGGTTCGCCGAAGTGCGGGAACTGTTCCCCGGAGCCCGCATCATTCGCGAGCATCTGGGCGGCTTCACGAAATCGTTCATCGCGGTGAGGTAGGGCTTCAGTTTCCGTCGCGGTCGGGATTCAGCGTTTTGCCGGCCTCATCGGGATGCTGGATCCAGCGCAGGATGGTCTCGAAACTCACCTTGACTTCGATCGCCGTGGCCTCCCTGCGATTGAAGGTGACCAGCAGAATCTGCGTGGTCTTGCCGGTATCGCCGCAGAAGAGGTAGGTGGCCTCCGCGTCCGGTTGCGAACGGGTTCGGATGAAAGGGTGCAGCGTGGGCGAAGACAGGGTGTCCATGAAGCGGTCCAATTCCGCCTGGCGATCTTCGTCCAAATCGGTATGGAGGTCCTGAAACAGCGCGATGTGAAACCCGCTGGCGCCGGCGGGGTGGCCCACCTGGAGCACGAGGTTGGCCACGCCCATCAGCGGTATGTGCGTTCGGGTGGCGCCGAAATGCGTCTCGATGGCCTTCACCACCCGATCGAACTCGTGGCCGGCGGCGGCGATTCCCGAGCACGCCAGCAGCATCGCCGCCACGCGCAACAGTCGCATCACTGCTCCATCCTCCGGATTTGCTTGGGTGAGAATTCCAGTTTGGGAATGTGGTACTGGCCGCCGAGATCCATCAACTGGGCCGGATCGATATTTCCGGTGATGCTCACGACGGTCAACTCGCGCGTGCCGGCGGCAATCACCGCAATTCCGCCCAGTTGGCCATTGGCCGAGACTTTGAAGAAAACGTCGGCATTATCGCCGGAAGTCTGCGAGCGGACGCCCACGATGCGCGACCATTCGGGCCCGCGGTAGGCTGCGCGCAACTCGTTCAGGTCGGCCTCGTCGTAAGCGGCGTCATGGTCGAAGGTAAAGCTTCGCACGTATATGGCGTCGATGCCGTTCAGCGCTTTTTTAGCGCCCGCCTCGTCGGTGTCTTTGTCCGACAGAAAGCGGGCGGCGAGTTTCAGCAGCGAGCCGTCCAATGTCACTTCGGCGCTCTCTTTGGCTTTCTGTGCCAGTTTTTCCAGGTTGGCGGGCAGTTTCGGCGGCTGTGCCCAAGACGGCGCGGACAAGACCAGCGCCACGAGGAATCCTGCGATTTTCATCATTCGTTCCCTTCACTAGCTCAATACGACGCGGCGGCGCGGAGGAACGCAATATCTGCGGCCGGCGAGCCACTGCGTTACAATAGCCCTTCGATCATGCAGGTACTTCAGGCCGGGCAGCACAAATTGATTTATCTGGAACTCCAGCCGGAGATGGTGTCGAATATCGCCCGGCAGGCGGGGTTTGAGATTAAAGCCAAGGACGGCCAGCGAGTGATGCAGCTTGACCTGAACATTCCGCATCGCCAGGCGCCCCTGCTGCTGTTCGACGCCGCCGACCCGGCCAACCTGGGCTGGTTTTCGCGCTGCCAGTTTTATGTGGATGGGCGGACGGGGATGGTGATGCAGACCCCGATCACCCTGGCGAACAAGCGCGACCGCGGCGGCCGGGCGCAGCGCAATTCGGTGAAGATCGCGATCTCCAAGGAGTTGCCCGCCACCTTCCGGCTGCCGGGTAAGCAGCCGCTCACCGAGCAGGTTTTCTATCACATTCTGGTCAATTTTCTGGACGCGCTGACTAAGACCGGAGTGGCCGTCTGCGGCAACGGGGTCGTGCAGCCTCTCGCCGGGCGGACCGAGACCGTAGGGTCGCGGAACTAAGCTGCAACCGAAGGGGCCGGCTGCGGACGAGGGCGTCCGCCCACGGTTCTACTTTTCGTTGCGCTTGCGTTCCTGATCGATCCGGTAGATGTAGTCGATGGTTTCGCGGTAGGGCGGCACGCCGTGATATTTCTCTACCGCTTTCGGACCGGCGTTGTAGGCAGCCAGGGCGTGCCATAAAAGGCCGTCGTACTTGTCCAATAATTCGCGCAGGTATCGCGCTCCGGCATCGGCATTTTGGGCCGGGTCCCGGGGATCCGCACCCAGCAGTTGCGCGGTCTCGGGCATCAACTGCATCAGGCCGATCGCGCCCTTGGGCGAAATCGCCTGCGGCTGGAAACCGGATTCCGCCCGCATGACTTCGCGCACCAGCCAGTGCGGCAAACCGTAGCGGTCCGCCGCGGAATCGGCCAGTTCGATGGGCGTCAGCGCCACCGGGCCGCCGGCAGTTTCCTCCGTGGGTGTCGGGACGGGCGGGACCTCCGGCGTTGCTTCCACGGGGCGGTCGTCAGGTTCAAATCCGCGCACTTGCGCCGCGTCCATTTCCATGTAACCCGCGCCATTATATAGCTTTATCTTGTTCCCTTCGGTCTCGTGACGATCCACCAGCAGACGCGAACCGCTGGCCAGCACGGCATACTCGCCCGCCAGACAGGAACCGGAAAGGAACAGGATTAGCAGAAAGCGCATCGGGCCCTAACACATTTTGACGCATTCCAGCCCCAAAGTGTGGAGCCGGACTACATCATCGCGTCTACGTGGGCGATGGCGCCCACCGGCTGCCCTCCGCCCACGCTGATCTTCACCTTGCTCGCCGGCAGGGATGCGGCGTCGAGGGCGAACTGTACTTCACGCGTTTCTCCGGCGCGCAGATGAACGCGCTGGAAGCCGCGGAGTTCGCGGATGGCGGCATCCGGCGTGCCGCCGTCCATGTACAGTTGCACTACTTCGTCGCCGTCGCGCGTGGAGGCGTTCTTCACCCGGACGGACACCTGGCCGCTCTTCGCGGTGCGCTGCGCGCGCAGGCCGGAGTACTGGAATTTCGAATAACTCAGACCAAAACCGAAGCCGTAGAGGGCCTCGCCTTTGAAATAGCGATAAGTCCGCCCGTCCATCGAATAATCGTCGAAGGAAGGAAGCTGGTCAACGCTTTTATAAAATGTCACCGGCAGGCGCCCGGAGGGATTGTTGACGCCGGCAAGGGTTTCGGCGACGGCCGTTCCGGCTTCTTCACCGCCATACCACAACTCCAGCAATGCCGCGGCGTGGGCGGCGGCATAGTTCGCCGAGAGCGCGCTGCCGCTGGTCAGCACTACCACCACCGGCTTGCCCGTTCCCATGGCGGCCTCGATCAGTTTCTCCTGCGATTCCGGCAGTTCGAGATTGGTGCGGTCGCCGCCCGCGAATCCCGGGATGGAGACGCGCATCTCCTCGCCTTCCAGATTGGGATTCAGACCGACAAACGCCACTGTCAGGTCGCTATTCTTCACCGCATCGAGCGCTTCGGCCAGCAGCGGCGCGGACGGAGGAATCCAGGAAATCTGCACGCTGCCGGCCGGTCCCTGCGGCCGGAACTCCACGCGGAGCTTGTAGGCGTGTCCGGCTTCCAGTTGGGTGTGCAGAGAGGCAGCCACGAGTTCCTTATCGTCCAGGAAGAGGTGCGTGGCGGGAGTGCGGGGGGCGCCGCCGATGGTGAAGGCGTAGTCGCCGGTCACCGGCGGATGCAGGGTACCGGTCCAGCGGATGGAGTAACTGCCCTGCTGGAACGCGAGGTATGGACGCGGCTCGACGCGCGAGATCTTCGGCGTGCCCTGAAATTCCGGGTTGTCAAAATACTCGGCTAATACGCCGTGGCCCGCACCGCTAGGAGGCGTCAGAGCCAACTCGGGCAAAAGCGCCGGCGATTGCGAAGTGTAGGTCGCGCCGAGGGCATAGCGGATCTCCGCCTTGCCCGCGAACTGCTTCTCGATGCCTTCGAGCGGCGCCACGTGATGCGACGAGAATCCGTTGTAGTTACCCAGCAGCGCCACGGGATCGTCCGCCGATGGCCCAATGACCGCGATTTTGCGCACCGAAGCTTTCACCGGCAGCGTCTCGTTTTCGTTTTTGAGCAGCACGAGGGCGGCGCGCGCCGCGTCCAGCGCCACCTTGCGGTGCTCCGCCGAATCGACCTCCGAATACGGAATTTTGGAGAACGGCACGCGGTCCGGCGGGTCGAACATTCCCAGCTTGAAACGCGCCGTGAAAAGCCGCTCCAGCGCGCGATCGATCTCCGCTTCGGCGATCAGCCCGGACTTCACGGCTTCCACCAGCGAGCGGTACTCGTTGCCGCAGGTGAGGTCGGTTCCGGCTTTCACGGCTACGGCGGATGCTTCCGCGGCGGTGGCCTTATATTTATGTCCGCGGTAGATGTCGGAAATGGCGCCGCAATCGCTCACCACATATCCCTGGAAGCCCCAGTCCTGCTTCAGGTGTTTCTGCAGCAGGTCGGTATTGGCGCAGGCGGGCACGCCATCCACGGCGTTGTAGGCGCACATCACCGAATCGGCTTTGCCTTCCACGATGCTGGCGCGAAAGGCAGGCAGGTAGGTGTAATTCAGGTCACGCTCGCTCGGCTTGATGTCCGCCTGGTGGCGCGTTGTCTCCGGGCCGCTGTGCACGGCGTAATGCTTGGCGGTGGCGATCACCTTGAAGTAGTGCGGGTCATCGCCCTGCATGCCCTTGATGAACGCCACGGCCATGCGGCCGGTCAGAAACGGATCCTCGCCATAGGTTTCCTGACCGCGTCCCCAACGCGGATCGCGAAAGATATTGATGTTCGGCGACCAGAAGGTCAGACCGAAATAACGGGCGTGATTATTATTGCGGATAGCCTCGTTGTACTTGGCGCGAGCCTCGGTGGAGATGGTGGTGGCGATGCGGTTCATCAGGCTGGTATCGAAGGTGGCGGCCAGGCCGATGGCCTGCGGAAACACGGTGGCTTCGCCGGCGCGCGCCACTCCGTGCAGCGCTTCGTTCCACCAGTCGTAGGCCGGAATGTTCAGACGCGGCAGGGCGGGCGCGCTGTTCTGCATCTGCAGGACTTTTTCCTCCAAGCTCATTCGGGAGACGAGGTCGGCGGCCCGTTTTTCGGAGGGAAGATCGGGTTTGGTGTACGCCGGAACATCCGTCGATTGACCGGACACCGCGGCGGCCAGGCACAGCAGCAAGGCTGGAATTCTCATCGCGATTCCGATTCTAACCCCTATAGTTTGGGCTCACAACTAACCTTGCCGCGCAAACAATACGCCGCCGCGCTTTTAGATCACTCCCTGGAACGGTTCCAGCAGCCAAAACTTCACGTGCTCCAGCCGTATGCACTCGGCGCAGCCACTAGGACAACCCTTTCCGTTGTGCGCCAGCAGGTAGTCCAATTGTTCGAACATGACTTCCCGTAAAGGCGCAGGTCCGGTATAACAGGTGGCGCCAGCGGGGGCCGCGCCAGCTCCCGAAGTCGAATGGGGCATCTTCGAGCGTTTCCCTTTCATCGCCGCACACCCTTTATATCGGAACTATCGGACCATTCCTTGACACGCTCGCGCAACTTATTGGCCCCGGCCAGCCTCCGGAGGCTTCGGCATCGCCTCTTTGCTGAATCGCGGCACCATCCGGTCCAGGTTGGCCACGTGCCAAACCGCGGCGCTCACTTCGGTCGCCGCATGTTTCACATCCTCCGGAACGATGCGCTCGTAAGTGTCCAAATTGGTGTGCCAGGTGAAGCTCTGGTATTCCACCGGGTCCTGTTGCAGCCCCACACCCGGCAAACCCGCCGCGTTGAATGAGGTGCTGTCGGTGCCGCCGGTGGCGCGGCTGTTGGTCACATTGGCGCCGAACACGCCCCAATCTTCAAACTCCTTGAGCGCCGGACGAAGCACCACAGCCGCTTCCGGAGGCCCGAAGACACCCGCCCCGCGCAGACGGCCGGTGCCGGAGTCTACATTGAAGTAGCAATCCAGCTTGTACCATTCCGGCTTGGGATCTTCCGCCGTACCGAAATGCTGCGCCACGTACGCCTTCGACCCCAGCAGGCCCTCTTCCTCGCCGGACCACAGCGCCACCCGAATGGTCCGCCGCGGCTTCAGGCCCAGCGCCTGAATCAGCCGCGCCGCTTCCATCATGATCGAAGAGCCGATGGCGTTGTCCGTGGCACCCGTGGCGGCGTGCCAGGAATCCAGGTGCCCGCCCAGCATCACCACTTCGTCCGCCTTATCGCTGCCGGGAATTTCGGCCACTACGTTGTATGTAGTCTTGCCCTCGGGATACCAGTGGTTGACGATGGTGAATTCCAGCTTCACGTCATCGCCATCGCCCGCCAGACGCTCGATGCGGCCGTAATCTTCGTTGCGCATCACCACCGTGGGCACGGCTTTCTTTTCGTCGAACGTGCGATTGTTGAAAGCGCGAATCAGGCCGTGGTCCATTCCGGCGTCGTTGATGCGCATCGACGCGCCGTTCGCCACCAGGAATCCGTCCACCTGCTCGGCCACCTGCGCGGCGGTCAGGCGGCTCGGGTCCGGCGCGCCCCGGCCAGCGCCTCCGCGTCCGAATCCCCGGCCGGCATTGGGATTGTTGGGGTCGTAGCTCTGCCGCACCTGCTCATCGTCGCGGCGCAGCGGAACCGGTTCGAAATTCACCGGAATCACCGCCGCCTTGCCCACCATGACGATCTTGCCTTTGACACTCGCCTGATTGGCCTCCATCCACGCGGTCAATTCCGCCTGCGTGGGCTGCTGATACTGCGGACCGGCCGGCGCGCCCCGTCCGCCGCGACCGCCGCCGGCATCGGCAGCGCGCGGAATCTCGGGACCGCGCGGCAGCACTACCTCCACCACCGACCCGGTGACCGTCCCTTTTGTCGAAGGCGTCCACGCCAGCACTTCGAATTTCAGATTCTCGTGCACCGGAGACACGATGTAGCCCGCCGCGCGCTCATTCAACCAGCCAGGGTGCCCGAACTCCCACGGTTCCAGGTGTGCGTTCTTGAATCCCCAGCCGGTGAGTTGCTGGACGGCCCATTTCGCCGCGGCCTCATGATTCGGCGAGCCGGTCAGGCGCGGTCCGTAACGGTCCGTTAACATATGCAACGTGTGCATGATCTGCGAATGTTCGGCTTCCTCGCTGCGAATGCGCGCAAACGTGCCCTCATCCACCGCCGTCTGCGCCGCGAGCAGCCCGCAAAGGCTCAGGCCGGCAAGCAATTTTCTCATTGCCAAAGCATACCATTGGGAATAACTAAAGATATCGGAGTAATTTTACCTTTTTTGCTTCCCTCCGACTTGTGGTGTAACCCTTCGCCTGTCGAGTTCGCCTACATAAATGCGAACCAACAGAAGAGAATCTCTATAGCGGGATCGCGCCGCGAGGATTCTCGGGTTCTACGTTGAACGTCTGTAAGGAGACTCACTTAATCCCATGACCGTCAAATCCGTGCTCCTCGCTGGAGTGCTCGCAATCTCTTCTTTAACTCTCGCAAACGCAAAGACTTACGAGATTTCCCTGGCCGGGCCCACGAAGGCCGGCAATCTGACCCTGAAACCCGGACAGTACCGGCTGAAGGTCGAAGGTACTACCGCCACCTTCACATTTGTCGAGACTTCCAAACAGTTCACCACAACCGTCAAAGTGAACACTTCCGACAAAAAGTTCGACGATACCCGCGTGGATGCCAACAAGGACAACGGCACCGACGTGATCAAAGACATCCAACTGGGCGGCACCAAGACCCAAGTCGACTTCTAATCCCGTTCCCCCGGACAGGCCGCGAGGCCTGTCCATCCCTATCGTTTGGAAATACAATAGCTGCATGCGACTTACGCTTGCTCTATTGATGTGTGCCGCGGCATGGGCTCAACGTCCGGAACCGCCTCTGCCTCCCCCATTGCGCCAGGCCGCGCAACTGATTAACGATTTCGGCAATACCGCGCGGTATGCCGCCGATGATGCCAAAGTCCAGGCGCCGGCATCCGGAGAGGAGCGAGTCGTATTCATGGGCGACTCCATCACCGATGGCTGGGGACGCGGCCCCGGCCGAGCACCCTTCTTTCCTGGCAAGCCGTATATCAACCGCGGCATCAGCGGGCAGACCACCGCACAGATGCTGCTCCGGTTCTACCCCGACGTCATCGCGCTCCAGCCGAAGGCCGTCCTCATTCTGGCCGGCACCAACGATATCGGCGGCAACCTCGGACCGGTTACGCTGGAATCCATTGAGCAGAATCTCATGGCCATGGCGGACATGGCCCGCTCCAACAATATTAAGGTCATCCTGGCCACCCTCACCCCGGTGTGCGATTACCACCGCCCGCAGACGGTGACCCGCCCGCCCGAAAAAATCAATGCCCTGAATCAGTGGATCAAGGATTACACCGCCCGCAATCACTTCACTTACCTGGATTACTTCACCTCCACCGTCGATGACAAGGGCTTTTTTAAAGCGGATATCACCGACGACGGCCTGCATCCCAATAACAAGGGCTACGAAATCATGGTCCCGCTGGCGCAAAAAGCCATTGACCAGGCACTGGCGAAATAACTATGACTACTCCCGAAAATCCCAGGCGCAGTTTCCTGCGCCGCCTCTTGACTTTTGGAAGTGTAGCGGCAGTTGCGCCCGCGGCGGCGCAGGCTCAGAGCGGCGGCGCCACCCCGTCCGAACTCGCGCTCCCACCCTACGCGCGCGCGCAAAACTATACCTCGCTGAAACAGTCCAGCGCCGATAAGACGGGCGGCAACGCGGACTCCTGGCGCGTTCCCGCGGGCGCCACGCGCGACGTGTTCCAGGCCGATGGGCCCGGCGTCATCAGCCACATCTGGTTCACTATCGCGGCGCAGAGCGGCGACCACCTGAAGGAACTGGTGCTGCGCGGATACTGGGACGGCAATGCCAAGCCCAGCGTGGAAGCCCCCATCGGCGATTTCTTCGGCCTGAACCTGAATTCCTATTTCATCTACGAATCGAAGTACCTGGCCTGCTCGCCCGGCAAATCGCTCAACTGCTACTTCGCCATGCCCTACAAACGGTCGGCGCGCTTCACGGTCACCAACGAAGGCAAACGCGACGTCAATGCCTTCTACTCCAACATCGACTACATGACCGTGCCGCGCCTGCCCGACGACGTGCTCTATTTCCATGCGCAGTACCGTCAGGCCGCCCCCTGCGTGCCGGTGACGAGCGAAGGGCCCAAGCTCAATCTGGATGGCCAGAAGAATTACGTCTACGCTGAAACGCGCGGCCGCGGCCACCTGATGGGTGTCACGCTGGGCGTGTTGCAGAACGCCAACGGCTGGTGGGGCGAAGGCGACGACATGATCTTCATCGATGACGAGAAAAAGCCCGTCATCAATGGCACCGGCTCGGAAGACTACTTCCTCGGCAGTTGGGATTTCGGCGGCCGCGACGGCGCCCAGCCATTCGCTCACGCCATGTACGGAGCCCCCCTCATCGTCAACGCGGAACGCACCGGCGGCCGCTACTGCTGCTACCGCTGGCACGGCGACAACCCCGTCACCTTCCAGCGCTACATGAAGCACACCATGGAACACGGCCACGCCAACGATCGCGGCGACAACTTCTTCTCCGTCGGCTACTGGTATCAATCCACGCCCTACACCGACTTCCCGGAGATGCCGCCGGTGGCCGCGCGCATTCCCATCGTAAAGACGGCATAAGAGAATGGGCCGCGGATGAACGCAGATAAACGCAGATGAAAACCAATTCTTATCGGCGTTCATCGGCGGCCAAATTGTTTTCACTTTTATGAAATTTGCTCTTTGTCTGCTTTCCCTGGCGTCGGCCTTTGCCCAGGCGCCCTACAACGAAATTCCGACCTACGCTCGTAGCCGGAATTTCGATCTCCAGAATCTCAAGCTCGAACTCTCTTTCGATCTGCCCGCGCGCAAGATCATCGGCACTGCAACTCTGCGCATGGCGCCCCTCGCGGGGGATCTGCGGGACATGACGCTGGACAGCGCGGACCTGGACATCGACAGCGTCACCGTGGGCGGCCGCAAGCTGGCTTACCGCACCACCGGTGACAAACTCATCGTCACGCTCGACCGCCAATATGCCGCCGGCGCGCCCATCGATTTCGTGATCCATTACAGCGCCCAGCCCAAGCGCGGACTCTTCTTCGTCTTCCCCGATAAGTTCCATCCAGATCGCCCCAGGCAAATCTGGGCCAATGGCGATACCGCCGGAGGGAACAATCGCTACTGGTTCCCCGGCTACGACTTTCCCAACGACAAGACCACCACCGAAATGCTGGTCACCGTTCCCGCCGGCTGGCAGGTGCTCTCCAACGGAAAACTGGCCGGCGTCGACGCCCACAACACCTTCCACTGGGTGCAGGACAAGCCCATGTCCACCTACCTCATCTCGCTGGTCGCCGGCGAGTTCGACAAGGGCCAGGATAAATGGATCGTGCCGGTGGAATATTACGTTCCCCACGGCCGGGGTGCGGACATTCCGCGAACCTTCGGCCGCACTGTGGACATGCTGCAGTTCTTCTCCGACAACATCGCGCCCTATCCTTGGGCCAAGTACGCGCAATCCATGGTGGATACGTTCGGCGGCGGCATGGAGAATACCAGTGCCACCACCGAAGGCGCTTCCGCCATTCTGGATGCGCGCGATTTTGAAGATCGCAAAGCCGGCACCGACAGCCTGATTGCCCACGAGATGGCCCACCAGTGGTTTGGCGACCTGGTGACCTGCGCCGACTGGCGCCATACCTGGCTTAACGAAGGATTCGCCACTTACTTCGAAGCGCTTTGGGAAGAGCACGCCTACGGCCGCGACGTTTTCGATTGGAAGGAAATGCAGGCCGCGCGCGCTATGACCTCGGGACCGGTGAGTCCCGCATCGGTCGTGCCCAAGACCGACACCCAAGGGAACGGCGCCTACAGCCTGATTTACAACAAGGGCGGCTGGACCCTCCACATGCTCCGCGGCCAACTGGGGGATGCGCTTTTCTGGAAGGCCATCCAGCACTACGCCAGGAAGTTCAGCTACCAGACCGCCACCACCGGCGATTTCGTGGAAGCGGTGAGCGAAGCCACCGGCCGCGACGTCGAGTGGCTCTTCGACCAGTACGTTTACCGGCCCGGCTATCCCGCATTCGAGGTCGCCTGGGATTACGATTCGGGAAATCGTCTGCTGCACCTTTCGGTCAAGCAGACGCAAAAGACGCTGTTCCATGTCCCGGTGGAGATTGAAGCGCTCGGCGATCGCGGGTCATCGCAGAGCTTCCGGCTGGATGTCCGCGACGAATCGCAGGAATTCTACTTCGGCTTGAACGAGCAGCCGGCCACCGTGCTGTTCGACCCGCGCGACATTATTTTGAAATCGGTGAACGATCGCAAACCCGCGGTGGAGTGGGTCTGGCAACTGGAGCATGCTCCGCGCGCGCTCAATCGCGCCGAAGCCGCTTACCAGTTGCGATCGGTGAACAGTGCCGCCTCCCTGGCCGCACTGGAAAAGGCCGGCACTACCGATAGCTTTTACGGCGTGCGCATCGAAGCGGCTCAATCGCTCGGACGCCTGGGCTCGGAGGCGCCTCTGCTGAAAATGCTCGCCGACAAGCATGCGGAAGTCCGGCGCAGCGCGGCAAGCTCTCTCGGCAGCCTCAAGAGCAACGGCGCACTGATGAGCCGGCTTCTGGAAGTCGCGCGCACCGATGCCAGCTTCGACGTCCGGCAGAGCGCCTTACTGAGCGTCGGAAGGCTGAAACCGGAGCACACCGTCGATCTGGTGAAGCCGTTCCTCGCCGTGGACTCGCCGAATGCCATCATGCGCTATGCCGCCACGGCCGCGCTTCAATCCGCGGGCGACGAAGCCGCGGTCCCCCTTCTGCTGGACTTGAGCCGCGACGGCAATGACCGCATCCGCCAAAGCGCTCTGCGTTCCTTCGGCGTACTCGGCAGGAACAATCATGCCGTGACCGATCGCCTGATGGAAGCGCTCGATGACGATTCCCCCGCCGGCGACAAGCAGCCGGCCATGCAAAGCCTGGCGGCCCGCCGGGATACCGCGGCGCTCCCGGTGCTCGACCGCATCGCCGGTTCCGACACCCAACCCAACGTTGCGCGGCTTGCCGGGATGGTCGCCGGGCAAATCCGCAGCCCCGCAGCCGTCGCTCCACGCCAAGCTGACGACCCCCTCACAGCACTGCGTACCCGCCTCTCGGAAGTGGAGAAGGAGAATGCGGAGCTGAAAGCGCGCATCGAACGGCTGGAGAAGAAATGAGCAGGATTTTGTTTTTGGGGCGATTGCTACTTCTATGGAAAAACGTGAGCGGCGCTCGCGCACCGCTCACAATTGGGGTTTTTGGGGTGGATTACTCGCCGAAATCGAGTTGGGTGGTTGATCCGCCTAACTGGATCCGCTGAATGTGGTCAGACCCATCCTGTTTGGTCGTGTCGACGGCGGTCTGGTCAAATTTTGAGGGGGTTTGCTCAATCTTCACTGGCGCCGTGTAAGTCTTGAACGTGTCCTGATTGGTGAACGTGGCGGTATTGCCCTTCACTTTTACGCTGTACTCGCCGGCCTTCAGTTGCACGTTTCCGGCATACGCTGGGTTGGATAGCGCGATTTCGTACGACTTGGCACTGGCGATGAGACTGAAGAGAGCGACTGCTCCCGTCAGGATGAGTGATTTCTTCATGGTCTTGATTCTCCTCGGAATCTCTTTTTCTGTTTCCATCTATTTAGATGCGCCCGCGCTCCGGCGGTATCTACCGTCCGTAGGGGATATTGGACCCGGGCGCCGGAGTATCATGAATCAGGCACACTGGGATGCAAAGCACAAAATCGGCGCAGGTCTTTGATGTCGTAGTGGTCGGCTCCGGAGCCGGCGGCGGCACCGCCGTCAAGGTCCTCACCGACAAGGGCCTCCAGGTAGCCCTCCTGGAGGCGGGACCCATGCTCAACCCCGCCAAGGACTTCCGGGAGCATGTCTGGCCCTATCAGGTGGATAACCGCGGCGCCGGCGCGCATTCCGAGCTGTACTTCGGACGCCAGCAGTGGGGCTACTTCGCCGCGCCCGTGGGCTATTGGGATATCCCCGACGAGCCTTATACCGTGGCCGCCGGCCAGGAATGGCGCTGGTTCCGGTCGCGCATTGTGGGCGGCCGTACCAATCACTACGGCCGCATCTCCCTCCGCTTCTCCGATTACGATTTCCAGCCCGAAGACGGCCTGAGCGATCCCTGGCCCGTCACCTACCAGGAGATGTCGCCCTGGTACGACAAGGCCGAAGGTTTCATCGGCGTCACCGGCACGAAAGAAGGCTTGCGCACCGCGCCGGACGGCAACTTCCTGCCCGCCATCGCGCCGCGTGTGCACGAGGTGCTGATCCAGAAATCCTGCGGGAAGCTGGGTATCCCGTGCATCCCTTCGCGCATGGCCATGCTCACCAAATCCATCAACGGGCGGGCTGCCTGCCACTATTGCGGTCAGTGCGGGCGAGGCTGCGTCACGGCCTCGGCGTTCTCGTCCAGCCAGGCTATGATCTTCCCCGCGATGAAGACCGGCAAGCTGACCCTGATCACCGGCGCCATGGCGCGCGAGCTGGTCACGGACGGCTCCGGCAAGGTAACCGCGGTATCGTATGTCGATAAGGCCACACGATCCGAACAGCAGATCCGCTGCCGCGCCGTGGTCGTGGCGGCCAGCGCGTGCGAATCGGCGCGCCTGCTGCTGAATTCCAAATCGGCGCGCTTCTCCGCCGGTATCGCCAACTCGTCGGGACAGGTGGGCCGCAATCTTACCGATTCGGTGGGCTACAGCCTCAGCGGCACCGTTCCCGCGCTGGCCAATCTCCCCCGGCACAACAGCGACGGCATCGACGGCATGCACGTCTACGTGCCCTGGTGGCTGTTGGACGATAAGAAAAAGAACTTCCCGCGCGGCTATCACATCGAAATCGGCGGCGGCTTCCGCATGCCCATGATCGGCAGCTTCCATGGCGAATGCGCCGCCTTCCAGGGCTACGGCAGAAAGCTCAAGGATTCCATCCGCGAACAGTACGGCGCCACCGTGGGCTTCGCCGGCCGGGGAGAAATGATTCCCAATAAGGACACCTGGTGCGAAATCGACCCGGAGCGCGTGGACGCCTGGGGCATTCCCGTTATTCGCTTCCATGCCCGGTGGAGCGATGCCGAAATCAACCAGGTGCGCCACATGCACGAAACCTTCACGGGCATTATCGAAACCATGGGTGGCCGCGTCATGGGCGGGCGCCCCGATCCCAAAACCGCCGGCATCTCCACCCCCGGCACCATCATCCACGAAGCCGGAACCGTGAAGATGGGGGACGACCCCAACCGTTCGGTCCTGAACAAGTACTGCCAGGCCCACGAGGTCAAGAACCTGTTCGTTTGCGATGCCGCGCCCTTCGTCAGCCAGCCCGATAAGAACGTGACCCTCAGCATCGTGGCGTTCGCCTGGCGCGCATCCGAGTATCTGGCGGAGGAAATGAGGAAAGGCAATGTCTGAATACTCCCGGCGAGACCTGCTTCGCCACATCGGCATCTCTCTCACGCTAGGCGCCGCCGGCGAGTATGTCCTCGCTGCGCAGGACGTACAGCATATCCACCAGACTCTGGCGCCCCAGAACGGCCATTACACGCCCAAAAGCCTCACCGCTCACGAATACGCGACCCTCCAGCGCCTGAGCGATTTGATTATTCCCGCCGACGAACTCTCGCCCGGCGCCCTGTCAGCGGGCGCGGCGGATTTTATCGATTTTCTGTGCTCGGCCAGTGACGAGATGAAGTTGATTTACACCGGCGGACTCGCCTGGATCGATGAGGCCATGAAGCACCGCTACGGCGGCAAGACCTTCCTGGCCGCGGATCCTTCCCAACAGACCGCCCTGCTGGACCTGATTGCCTATCGCGAAAACCTGCGGCAGGACCCCGCACTTTCGCCGGGAATCGATTTCTTCGCCTGGGCACGCAAGATGGTGGCCGATGCCTATTACACCAGCCCCATCGGCATCAAGGATTTGGGCTACATGGGGAACACCGCCATGACGCATTTCAGCGTTCCCCGGGAAGCCATCGATTACGCGGTCAAACGCAGCCCCTTCGCGTAAGAGGGGCCCCTGGTCCGTCGCATGTTTCAGTAAATCAGAACCTTTTACCTTGTAATCCGAATGTCATTTGTGCCATACTCCCTCTCAGGCACTCCGTTCGTGTCGTAGCTATTTGTGTGTTCGCGACAAAGTCTCACCCAAATCACAAAAATAGAATTACAGATCCTAAATTATATTGTGAAAACGCACACGATTAGGATAAAATACTCCCAATTCTACACGGCGGGCCGGTGAATCCGTCTCGACCCGGGTTAGGGTGTTCCAAAAGTCTCACTTTGGAGTGAAATAAGATGAAAAGCGGTTTCCACGGCAAACTGTTGCCGCTTGGGATAATTGTTCTCCTCGCGGGTCTGTGCTTCGGACAGACCCAGACTGCGCGCCTGCAAGGGACGATCCATGATGCATCCGGGGCCATTGTGCCGAATGCCAAGGTCGTTGCGGTGAATGACGCAACCAGGGAATCCAGCGATGCCACGACCAACAGCAGCGGTGTCTACGTGCTGCCGGCGTTGCGTTCCGGTGTTTATACGCTGAACGTGGAAGCGGCGGGATTTTCCAAATCCATAGTGACGGGCATCGAACTGGCCGTCTCGGACAACAAAACCCAGGACGTGACCCTCGATGTCGGCAAAATGACGGAGGTGGTGGAAGTCGCCGCCAACGCCGTGGCGGTGACCACCGCCGACGCGCAGGTTTCCGCGGCAGTGACCATCAACGAAATCAATAACCTGCCGCAACTGGCGCGGCAACCGATCCAGTTAACCTATTTTCAGCCGGGCGTGGCGATCTCGCAGAACGGGTCGAACGCGGGGGCGGACTACAGCTACTCGCACATCAACGGGATGCGGCAGGGTAGCAACAACAATACGCTCGACGGCATCGACGTGAACGATGCGGTGGCGCCGCGCCTCGGCC
The DNA here is from genome assembly GCA_031292755.1 of Candidatus Sulfopaludibacter sp. Classification (GTDB taxonomy): domain Bacteria; phylum Acidobacteriota; class Terriglobia; order Bryobacterales; family Bryobacteraceae; genus Sulfopaludibacter. The sequence goes on along the minus strand of JARLGM010000011.1, from coordinate 16,087 downwards.
TGGCGATGACCGCGAACAACACCGACTCGGTGGAGGAATTTCGCGTCGTCACCGAGGGCGGCAAAGCCGAATACGGGCGCAACGCGGGTGGCCAGATCGAGCTGATCACGCGCTCGGGCACCAACCAGTATCACGGCGGCCTTTTTGAATATCTCCGCAACACGGCCCTGAATGCCAACGACTTCTTCAGCAACAAAAGCGGGGTCGCCAAGCCCATGTTCATTCAGAACATGTTCGGCGGCAACTTCGGCGGCCCCATCAAGCACAACAAACTTTTCATCTTCGGTAACGTCCAGGCGCGGCGGACGCACCAGCAGGTGTCGCGCAACCGTACGGTTCCCACCGACTTGGCGAAACAGGGTATTTACCAGTGGATCGCCGGCGGGACCACCCAGCAGTTCAACATCCTCAATGCCGACCCACGGCACCTGGGCATCGATCCGACCATCGCCTCGCTGCTCAAAATTTACCCTTCGTCGAACAACAACGACGTGGGCGACGGCCTGAATTATGCGGGTTACCGGTTCAACAACCCGGCCAATACACTGGAAGATCAGTTCACCATCAAGGCGGACTACAACCTGAAGGACAATCAGCACATCTTCGCGCGCGTGTCGTGGCAGCGTAACTCCGGCATCGACACCACCAACAGCGCGGATGCATATTTCCCCGGGCAGCCACAAGGCACACAGGGCGGGAGGCGCTGGGGCGTGGCCGGCGGCTGGGACTGGACCATCGATGCATCGACGGTGAACCAGTTCCGATACGGGCACCAGAGCGCCACCACGGACTTCGTCCGCCCGGACCGCGTGGCCGGCACGATGTACAGCTTCAACCAGTGGACCATGCCCATCTATAACGCCTTTGCGCAAGGGCGCAATTCACCGGTCAACGAATACACCGACAACCTGACCAAGATTCACGGTAATCACACGATCAAGGTAGGCGGGAATTTCCGCTTCACCACCCAATGGGGATACAACGACGCAGGCATCTATCCGAACGCCAGCCTGAGTTCCGCGGCCACGGGCAACACACCTCCCGCGGTGCAACCGGCAGGTTTGAACTCCACGCAGCTCACTATCTTCCAGGGCCTCTACAACAACCTGCTGGGCCGTGTAGGGTCGGTGGCTCAGACTTTTTACAGCGACCTGAATACCTGGCAGGCGGCAGGTACCCCGCGCGTACGCAATTTCGTCTTTCACGAGTACGGCCTGTTTGTGCAGGACGACTGGAAACTATCGCGAAACCTGACCCTGAACCTGGGGCTGCGGTGGGACTTCAGCGGCGTTCCGTCTGAAACCAGCGGATTCCAGGGCACGCTCAACCAGGCGGCAAACCTGAACACGGTGAGCCAGATCGACAACCTGACCATCCAGAAAGGCAGCCAGTGGTACAACAACGACTGGAACAACTTCGCCCCGCGCCTGGGTCTTGCCTGGGATCCGAAAGGCGACGGCAAAACGGCCATACGCGCTAACTACGGCGTGTTCTACGACCGCATCATCGGCGCCACTACCAGTCTGGTGGATGGCAACACGCCGGGCTTCTCCCAGAGCGTGACCGTGTACCCGAACCAGACGCCCGGAAGCGACCTGCGTATTGCGGACGGCGTTGTGGTGCCCTCGCAGCCGGCGGTACCGGTCCTTACGCTGCCGGCCACCCGCAGCACTTCGGTGGTGGCATTCAATCCCAACCTGCGCACCGGATACGTGCAGATGTGGAGTCTGAACATCCAACGCCAGATCCTCAAAGATACCGTGATTCAGGCTGGCTACGTGGCGAACCACAGTACCAAGATGTTCATGAACCAGGACATCGACCAGGTTCATCCGAATGCCACCGCACTCGCGGCCTTCAATGAACTCGCCAGCAATTACAATGCAGGAACGCTGGCCAACGTGTCCCCGAACAACGTTTTCGTCAAGATGATGGGCAGCGCCAGCAGTGCGGTGTCCACGCTCGGCGCGAGCAACCTGCAGACCGCTCAATACAACAACGCCGTGAACAACGTGGAGCAGTCGGCGAATGTGCAGGCCAAATACCAGGCCGCGGGTGTTTCGGAGTATTTCCTGCGCAACTACCCGCAATTCCTGCAATTGATCTATGGAACCAATTCCGGTAGCGCGACTTACAATTCCTTCCAGTTCAGCATCCATCACCAGACCAAGTCGTACCGGATTTTCGCAAACTACACGTTCAGCAAAAGCCTGGACAACATTTCCGCGGAAGGAAACGGCTTCACGGACGTGATGGACAACTATAACCTCGGGCTGAACAAGGGCCGTTCGGATTTCGACCGTCCGCAAGTCTTCAACCTGCAGGGCCTGTACACATTGCCCATCGGCCGCGGACACGCGCTGGGCGGCGGCATGCCAAAGTGGGCCGACGCACTGATCGGCGGCTGGGATGTCGGCGGTCTGGCCATATGGGAAAGCGGCGGCGTGATGACGGCCAGTTCGGGCCGTTACACGGCGTTATCCTATGGCGTAGCTTCGTGGGACAACTACACCGGCAGCCGCAATATCGGAAGCACCATGCGGCGCGGAGATGGCGTCTACTTCATCGATCCGTCGCTGATCAACAGCTTCACTTATCCCCTCGCCGGAGACTACGGAAACGCGGGCCGCAACACGTTCCGCGGTCCGCGGTTCTTCAACGTGGATGCTTCTCTGGTGAAATCGTTCGCCATCACCGAAACCAAAAAGGTGGTCTTCCGCGCGGAAGCCTATAACCTGCTCAACAACGTGGATTTTGGAAATCCCAGTCTCGCCATTTCCAGCCCAGCCACGTTCGGCAAAATCAGCGGAGTCGTCAACAACCCGCGCCTCCTGCAAGGGGCGCTGCGCTTCGACTTCTAGTAGATACCGACTGGCAGTGCACGCGCGGTTCCACCGGGGAGCCGCGCGTCGCCTGCGTGGCGATGCCGTGGTTGGCCAACTCGGTCAACTTCGCATCCGCCGCCGTAAGCCCCGATCTCAGGGTGCTCCACCGCTGGCAAGCGGCAATTACGGCCGCATCGCGCACCGCCGGTGTGGCATCCTTCCCGAATCCGGTTAACAGTTCAGCGCCAAGCCGGGACACCCGGGACATCATCGACCATGGCTTCCCTCAGCGGAAGCAAACGCCATTGAGGATTTTCTGGAGGCGCCTGCACTGAGTCACTGCCTCATCCGCGGGAAGGGAAAACTGGATCGCACGACCAGAATCAGGTCGTGCTCTTCACCGGCTTTCGACGCGCTGTAAAAGCCGACCGTGGTGTTTAGCCGGATAAAGTAAGCGTCACCCTCGCGGGCAGGATATCGCCCCTCGTTGCCATCCGCTCCACCGCCGGCCACCATGTCGCCGCGGCCCCTGAGGACATAGTAGATCTCTTCCTCCATCTCGTGGTGATGTGGAATGTTGGTGCCGCCGGGCGCGAAATCCATGAGGAAGAGGCTGGTCATCTGGCTGGCCGCCGCCAGTTTATCGCGCGTGCTCCGGGTGGTCCCCATCAACAGCTTGAATTGCGTGGTAGGCCCGTGACTGTCCAGTTTCACCAGAGGGACCTCGCCGGCATTTGCCAGCATGAGCTTCGCCGGCGCGGTGAGTGCCGTCCCGGATGGAATTTTGAATCCCATCACGAGCAGGCGCACGGGCGAATCCGATGTGTTGACAATGCCATGCCTGACTCCAGGCGGGAGGTACAAAAAATCGTTCTTTCGCAAGGGCGTCTTTTGATCGCCGTAGAGCAGGGTCGCGGAGCCAACCAGCACGTAGTAAATCTGCTCTTCGGCCGGATAGAGAACGAGCGCGCTTTCGCCGCCGGCTCCGACGGTCAGCTCGCCGTAGCGGGCGATTCCTTTCAATTGATTGGCCTGCGCGTCGCCGGAGCCGAATATCGGCCGGTAGGAGGCGGACCTGCCATCTTTTGTCAGATCGTCCGGCCGCGGTTCGACATCCGGAAGGTAGCGGTGGAGGAATGTCGGATCCGCCGCGCCCAAGCGCAGCGCCACCGCCAGACAGAGAGCCGCGCTACTGGTAGCTGACACAGTTGCACCACTTTCCGTTTTCATCGAAGTGCGGCCAGGCGCCGCCGGGGTGGAAGCCGGAAACGATGGGGTCGTCGAACATCGGGGTTGGCTCGAAGTATCCCGGGCGACGCAGATGCTCTTTGACTACGTCATCGTTTAATTCGATCCCCAGGCCGGGCCTTTCGGGGACCGCGACATACCCTTTATCGACGATCGGTTTCGGGACACCGGCCACCAGGTCCTGCCACCAGGGCATGTCCAGGGCGTGATTCTCCATGGCCAGGAAGTTGGAGAAAGTGGCGGCACAGTGGTATCCGGCGAATCCGCCCACGGGCGAGCCGGCATGATGCATGGCCACTTGCACGCCTGCCAGCGCTGCGTAATCAGCGATGCGCTTGGTTTCCAGCAAGCCGCCGGAAGTTTCGATATCCGGATGGATCGCGTCCACGGCGTGGTTGTCGATCAGAGCGTCGAAGCCGCCGCGCAGGCCGAAAACATCCTCGCCGGTCAGAATGGGAGTCGTGGTGGTGTTCCGAATCTCCTTCAGGCCCTGCCAGTTCGTCCAGGGCACCATGTCTTCGGCCCAAGAGAGCTGATACTGTTCAAAGGCCTTGGCATAACGGATGGCATCCTTGACGTTCAGCGGCCCGAAATGATCCGCGGCGAGGGGAGTGCCCCAACCGATGACATCGCGGATGGCTTCGATGTATTCGCAAAGATAGCCCAGGCCCTTTTCCGTGGCAACGCCGCGCTCGTTGACCGCGCCGGGACGATCGGCCACAAGTTCGGTATGCAAGTCCATCTTGAAGAAGGTGAGCCCCATTTCTTTGCGTTTGCGCATGCGCTCGGCGTAAATCTTCGGGTCCTTGTGATCCGTGGTGTCGGCGTAGATGCGGATCCGGTCCCGCTGCTTCGAACCGACAAGGCGGTAGGCCGGCACGCCGTAAACCTTGCCGGCGATGTCGTGCAGGGCCATGTCCACGGCACTATATCCGCCGCCCATGCGGCCGTGGTTCGCGAACTGGCGCAGCCCGCGGAGGTTGGCCTCGATGGTGAGCGGGTCCTTACCCACCAGGTATGGCTTGAGGATCAAGGCGATGCCTTCCACTCCGGCGTCACGCACCTCGCCCAGGCCGTACACGTCCTGATTGGTGAAGATTTTGATAATCGGATAATCGTAATTCGCCGCCACCCGGCAGGCGCGCATATCGGTAATTTTCAGCCCGCTCGGCGCGGAATTCCTGTTGACGCGAGACTGAGCGCTCACCGATCCCTGGGTCGCCTTGAACAAGGGTCCCAGCGCGGCGGCTGCCGCGGTGTTCCGAAACAGGGACCGCCGGCTGATCCTGTTTTGCGTGTTCTTCTTCATGCGCAAGATCCCCCGCATCACTATATGACAATGCGCGGGCGAGGAACTCAGTCGAAAGTCGGAGTCGGCGGCTCAGTGGCTGGGCCGGACGGCCGAAGCGTCGCCACGCCGCGCCTTCCGCAATTGGACCAGGAGTTCCAACGTGGTTGTGGTCTCGAACACCGGACGCGAAGGCAGGCGCTGTTCGATGGAGAGGGCATGATTCAGCAGCCGTTCGGCATCGGCGAACTTTCGCTGGCGCAAGCGGAGGAGCGCCAGGTTGTCTTCCGCGGTCGCCAGTCGATACTCGCTGGCCGGGCCCGCGAGGGTCAGCGCCTGGACCGCCTGCGACAGTTCCTGCCCAGCCAGGCCGACCTCGCCGTCCTCGAACAGGGCCAGGCCTTCCTGACTGATGAGTGATTCGAGTGGCGGGCTGTCGGGGCCCAGGGTGTGCTCGTAAATGAAGCGCGCCTTGCGAAACAAGGGAAGAGCCCGCTGCGGCCTGCCCGCGAGACGGTGGACGGTTGCCACGTTCTCATAGGCCAGGGCGGCATCGCCGGTGAGTTCTCCTCCCGTCCGTAAAGCCGCGCTCAGGCTTTCTTCGCCGAGTTGCAGCGCGTCGTCCAACTTCCCGCGCAGCCGTTGCGATAGCGAGAGCGACAGCAGCGTTTCGGCCAATACAAGATCGTTGGGATACAACTCTTTCTCGTCGGCCAACGCTTCAGTCAGCGTCGCGTCCGCTCGGTCGAGGTCGCCTGCCTGCACATAGGCGTACCCTAGCAGGCTGAGGTTGCGGACGGTGCGGATGTGTTTCGCGCCGAGAGCGCGCCGGTGGAGTTCCGAGGCTTCCTCCAGAACCTGGACGCCTTGGCGAGCGTCCCCTTCGTTACAAAGAACGGAGCCCAGGTTGAAAAGCGTGGTCGCGGTGTGGGCGTCGTACCGGGAACCCATCCCTCGCCAGATCCGGATGGCTTCGCGATACAGCCGCTCGGCCTGCACGTAATCGGAGTGTGCGGCCGCATCGACTCCGCGATCGTTCAGAATCAAGGCCTGGTTGGTTTGCGCCTCCAGTTTGCACCCGGTGAAAATCAGGCAGGCGAGCCAGGTCACCCGTTCCACAGCGCGCCGCGTTTGCGCGGATAGCATGTGTTCCCCTCCTCGTGGACTCTCTCAGCAGAATCCAGGTTTGGGGAAAAACTATCACAGCCGAAGAGGGAGGTGCAACTCGGAGATCGAATCTCGGAGATCGAATCCCGCAACTTCAGCTATACTTGTCTAAAATCGTCATGGCCGCGCAGGATATCGACTACGACTCCGTGGAACTCCGCGCCGGCCGGCTTCTCAAAATCCGCCGGTCTGAGGCCCGAATGCTCGGCGAGGACGATCGGATGGTGCCCGTTGCGAAGTGCTATTGCCGCTCGCACGATGTGCTGACGGCGGCGGAGGCGGAATTCCAGCGCCGGCCGACGTTCGTATTTCCGGCACAGTTCTTCAGCGATCTGGAGGGCCTGATCGGCAAGGAACTGGAAGGGCGGATCTATGCTGACAGCGAAGGACGCCGCGTGAAGTTCCACCTCGATCTGAACGAACACGCGGGCTTCCAACTGGAAGAAGGCGACCGCGGTTTGTACAGCCCCTGGTACGACGATAACGTGCTCAAGGAATAGGCGCTGCCGAGGGCCTTCACGCCGCTACGGTAGGGGGAAAGCCACGTTTGGACTCTCACCGACTAAGACGTGGTGCTGACATTACCTTATTATCCAAAGACAACCCCTTTTGACCCTATAAGTGTGGTTAGTATTTCAGTGTAAACAGATGCCGAGTCAAAATTCCCGGGCGGGCGCGCGAAGGCTTGAGAGGGAAATGACGGCAGCAGGTGACCGCCTGAGGCTGGCCATAGCGGTCGAGAACGATTTCAATACGGTGAATCCGGGGGCCGAGCTTGCGGACCTCAGGAGACAGTGGTTCGAATGCCGCCGGATTGTCGACCAATTTGCAGAAGATTATGTCAAAGCGGTGCAGCGCTGGCGGGAAGCCGTCATAGACAGCGTTGGAACGGAATCCGTGCCGCGCAACGGAAGGCGGGCGCCTGCCGCAATGCTGTTCCATCGCTTATTGCGCCGGCCTGCCCGATAGCGGCAGGTTAGGCGCCGGTTAATTTTAGGTTCTTCCATGGGATTCCTAAAGTAATATTGAGTATCTGGCGATATAGTTACGGAATGGCCGGCCAAAAAGCTGGCCGCGCCTCGCTGGTTGTTGGCATATGCGCTCTCATCGCGATCGCCTTCCTGGTCTCGTCCTCTGTCAGCAGAAACAGGGGAATTCAGCGTCTGCGCGTGCGTATCGGGGTGGATCAGGCGGCGCCGTACCAGAGTTGGATTCCGGGCCGGGGTCCTGTGGGCTTCAGCGTAGATATCCTGAATGAGGCTGCGCGTCAAGCCCATATAGAACTCCAGTGGGAATTCCATCCGGAAGGCCCCAAACAGGCATTTGCCAGTCACTCTGTAGACCTTTGGCCGCTATGGGCCAACCGGGCAGCCGCGCAGTCGGGTGTCTACGCGTCGGAACCCTGACTGGATAACCAATACGCTGTGGTGTGGCAGGGCGATGGCTCCGGCGTTCATACTGACTCTCCCACCTGGACGGGGCGGACCATTGCTATCGCGAGACTGCCTCTTGCCAGACAACTCGCCAGACAGTTTTTCCCCGGATCGATCGAGGATCCGGCGCCCGATCGCACGAACGCTCTGCAACGCTTGTGCCGGGGTCAGGCGGACGCGGCGTTTATGGAGGTGCGCCTTCTCGAAGCGATGCTATTGCGTAGACCGCATGGCTGCGAGACGGTCGATTTCCGGGTGCAGGCGATCGATGAACGGTCGACAAAAATGGCGATCGCTTCGACCCCGGAATTTCGTTACGAGACGAAGCGGCTCCGAGCACAGATTGAACTCATGTTTCAAGACGGGCGCTTCGCCAAATTCGTCGGCCGGTGGTTTGTTTTTTCGAATATCGAGGCTCGCTCGCTGGCCGATCTGCAGCAGCAGCGGCGGAAAAATATCTATACCCTGGTTGCACTGGGTATAGTCCTCATTTTCCTGGCCCTGTTGTTTTTGATGTACCGGCACGCTCGGTCCGCGCGACAAACCGCCGAGCGCACAAACCTTCGGCACCCGGCACCGGATACCGCGTGCTTCAAGGCCGACAGGAGAACCGCATGGGCATACTTTCGCTTCTTGGTTTCGACCTCGCGGCCACTATATACTCGCACTGGCGAAATACGAGTGCTGCATCGAATGATCGGTCCGACTTTCCGTACCATTGAAACACCTCCGCCAGTGCGCGGCGAACAAATGGCACACGAGGTCCGCTAACGACCTGTTTCGGCCGGTTTAGATAACGAGGATTGATCGGCCTTTGGCGATGAAAGTGACGGGACGTCGAGCACCGCCGAACTCCGTTTCGAGATGCCTGCCCCGCGCGCGGAAGCGCACAAAGCTGAACGACCGATCAGCGATGCTCGTTTCGCCAACGTGGCCAGATTCAATGCCTACCACCGACTCAAGGTTGATGCGGCCTTTCGGGCGATTCGGGCGAGGAGGAGTTAGGTGAAGCTGCCGAAAAAGGCGTATATTTGAAGTGAGGTTCGTAACGTGGCGACGACGCCGTCAAATCGCGAGCTCGAGACAATGCCGCCCGGCCGGTTCATCACGCTGTCGGTACGCGCGGGCGAGGTTTTCGCCAACCAACAGAAGGCCTTGGGTTGGCTGCAGACACCGAATCCTTCCCTAAGCGGCCGCACACCGCTGGAGGCCACCGCTACAGAAGAGGGCTTCCAGGAAGCAGACGAAGTCCTTACACGAATTGAATTCGGTGTCCTTGGCTGATGCGGGCATTCCGATTGTGCCGGAGTTCCTACCCGGCATACGATGGCGAGGGTGCTCGCCGCGTCGGTGGGCGGTGGAACTCAAAAGGGGTCCGCGTCCTGTACATGAGCGAAAACCGCTCGCTCGCCGTGCTCGAAGTTCTCGTGCACTTGTCCGGTACGCTGCCTGACAAATACCTTCTCGGCGCAGCCGGCATTCCGGAGGACGTGGCCATCGAGAGAATTGCTGATAAGGATTTGCCGGAGGGATGGTCGGCATTAAGTCCTCGCAAGCAGGTTGCGACGAGGCTTCTTGGAGACGTCTGGGTTGCGCAGGAGCGATCGGCAGTCTTGTCCGTGCCTTCCGTAATCCTTGGCGAGCGGAACTACGTTCTGAATCCCGCGCACTCGGACTTTGCGCGAATCGAGTTTGCCCAACCTGAGACTTTTCGGTTCGATCTGCGGCTGATCTCGCGGGAGCCGCCGTTGACCGACAAAGAGGCCAACCGCGAGTTCGTCTAGCTTGACTGAGACTTGATTTCAGCCGTATCGCAAGGGGGCCCCAAGAATCTCGATCGCCGCCCGACCGTTCTGCGGGACATCCCCAGTCGCCCTGGACGTCTCCGCACCAAGCCCATCCGAAGATTCCCCAGAGGTTGAAGATCTCCGTTTGACGCCATCGCGGTCCGCACATTGCCGGCGCACACGGTCCTTCTCCGAGGGCGCCCGCTCCGAGCGTGCGAAAATTTGCCGCTTGACCACCAGTCAGCCGATCACGACAGCCATACACCCGCGGTCGCGTTCACTGGCGCGGTCCAGCCAGAGTTTTGTAGTACTCCTCAACGGCACCGTTCCATGCTGCCAACTGGCTCTGCAACAACCGCCGCTCGTTGTCTTCGCAGGCATACACACCTGTTCTTTGGAATGCGCAGATCAGAGCGGGATCAGCACCGACTTCGGCCATCGCAGAAACGAGGATCGCCCTCACTTCAGCATCGCTCGGTTCTGTCGTGCCATTTTTTCCGCGTCGAGGCATACGATGAGATTACCGCCGAAGCATGCTTGCGTGCGAGACCAATTTCGTTGAAATCGTCAGGATTGGGACCGATGCTCTTTTGGTCTTGAAGGTGAGCAGGTGAGCAGAGTCAACAGACTCCAGCCTGGGAAGCTGGCATTCTACCACTGAATTACTCCCGCGTTCCTCTGTTTTCCGCTACTTAACTGTCCGGTAAGGATTTAGCCGTTTTCGCGGCCAGTCTATACCGTCCCTGCAATCCATCCAGAACCATGGGGTCTGATCGCAAAATGGACAGTAAAACGGACAGTAAACCTGCACCGAAATGCGGCATTGAATCCCGCCGCTCGATTTTGCTCTGCCACTTCACGACAACCTCAAGATATCACAACACAACGACATCCGGCTGCCCGACAGCCCGGCAATGTGCGCCGGAAGTGTGAGTGCGTCGAGGTATCTCCCCTCCTCGGACTGGTAACGCGCATAAAGCACAACTCGAGACCCCGCATGGACAGCCTGGTGGGTTACGGGGTACCGGGGCCAATCCTATTTCGGTACCGAGCTGGTTCGGTTCCTGTTCCGCAAACGGATTTCATTGGCAAGAATTCGAAAGAAATCGCTCTCATTGATGATGTCGATACCCGCGTGCCGAGCCGCTCGCAGTTTGCGCGTCGTTTTTCTCCCGCCACGACGATCGCCATGCACCAGGCACTCGGTTTTGTTCAAGCCCTCAATCTCAACCACCGTCCCACCGTATCGCTTGATCGTCGGGTATAGTTTCAATTCCCTCGGCCACCCAGCCATGCCACCGGTAAACGCAAATGCATGCTCTCGGATCCGGTCGAGGCCGATCTCAGTGCTTCCCGTTAAGAAATCAGAGCTGATGTTTGGTGCTGGCTGTTCAACCGGTTCTCTGCTCTCGCCGTTTGGCATGGCTCGTCATGACCCGAATCCACATCGCTTGCGGGGTGGAAAGATGCTGTACTGCAGCGAGCGATTCGCAAGTGTATCGCTCCATACAGCATAACCCCTTTTGTTCTTCGGACTTCGCTCGCTAATAGAAAGGGCGCCCGTCCAAGTCCAGGGATTCTTTCCCTCGTGTCGATGCAAACGTACGGACGGGACTTGAATCATTCGAAAGATGGTATGCGCCCATTCGACTTACAATGGTCGAGCGCGACGAAATTGCGGATTCAAGATGGTTTTCACGCCGAATCAGGTAGTAGTCCTCCCGGAACTGGCGGCTCATGTCGGATTGGCGTCACCAGAATTCAAGGTCGTTCGCATCATCAAGGGTGGGATGGGCGAGTGTATCCGCATTGTCCAAAGCGAACGCTCGTTTGCGCTGAAAGTCATCCAAAGAGAGCTCGTCGAGGACCCACAGGCCTGGAGCAGGTTCCTTCGCGAACTGCGGCTGTGGACGACACTATCGGCCTGCGACGGAGTGGTCGAAGCGTTCTGCATTCTTCGGCTCAACGAGCTTCCTGTCGTGTGTTCTCGCTGGATGGACGGCGGCAATCTAAGGTCGCACCTCCGGAGCCGATCGCCCAACTCGTTCTTCACGGTGATGTCCCGGATCGTCGGCACTCTGCGGTGGGCGCATGAAAAGCACGCGATAATTCACCGAGATCTCAAGCCCGACAACATCCTGCTCGATGAAGCCGGCGTGGCGTTCGTGTCGGACTGGGGGCTGGCCCGCCCACTGACCTTCCCAAACTCCGCACCGGCGTCGCGCGCAGTTGCTGGCGGAAGCACCCATCCAGTTCTGACTGCGGCCGGAAGCTTCCTGGGAACGGTGTATTACGCGTCCCCAGAGCAGCTTCTTGGAGAGGCGGCACTTGACCAGCGAACGGACATCTACAGCCTCGGGTGCCTCATGTATGAATGGGAGTCAGGCAATTGCCCGTTCACCGGCGCCACAGCGAAAGAGGTCTGCCTGAAACACTTGTTTGAGCGGCATGCTCCGCTCGTTAGCTTCCTTAAGAAGACGGTTTTTGGGGCGGAAGACGTAATCGACGCCTGCCTGGAAAAGGACCCTACGAAGCGACTGCCCGATTACGCATCGCTGGACCTCGCACTGGCTGAGGCAGCCAAACGAAGGGGCGTCCCGTATCAGGCGTTCCAGCCTTCGCTTCGTTATGGGATGCCCATGGTAGGCGCTGGGGAGTACGGCCGACTCATGCGAGCGGGCGGAATGGGAATTAGGAACCAGGCCGGCACCTACGGTGTGGCCGAGCATTCCGAGATTGAGCAATACCTGCGGGAGGCGCAGGCTCTAACGGCCGTGGGGGATTATGGCAAGGCGGCGGAGATCTACGGTAGCCTGTTCGTGCCCGAGGCCGTATCCGCGGTTCCTGACTATCCCCACAACCAGCATGTCGCAATCAACTATGCGAATTGTTTGATCGCGCTTGGGCGCGCTGCTGAGGCCATCCAGACCCTGAACTGCCTTGCAGGAGCGAGATCCAAACCCGCCGCGTATTTTGTCAACCTTTCGCTTGCACAGATCCACCAATCCGACCACCTTGCTGCCGCCAGCTCCGCCTCTGAGGGCCTGCTGATCTATGCCGGCGATCAGGATCTAATCGGCAACTTGCTCGCGGCCCAGACAGGAAGGGGAGCGTTTGCCGAGGCCACGGAAACCGCGAAAATCAGGCTGGCGCACCAGCGTGATGTCCACTCACTGCATGAGGTTTCGGCTCTGCACTGCAAGTACGCCGATACGATCCGCGAACTCGATTGGCCGCTTGCCGTAAGAAATCTGAAGTATGCCGTTGGCCTACTTCGTGAAGCGAAGGATCTCAATCCACGGTACCTCCCCGCTCGTATTCAATTGCCGATCGCGCTTGAGGCAATGACGGCCTACGCTCAATGTACGGATGAGATTGTCGCCGCGGAGGACTTGCCACTACACGTTTCCGATCGTGTTTTCTTGGCCTACCTCTTTGCCCGCTGCCTCGACCGTGTCAACGATCACAGGGGCTGCTGGGAGTTCTGTGATGACTGGCTCAAGCGGATTGCCGAGGTCCAGGTTACAAATCCTGTCCCACGGCATAGGAGCGTCCGGATTGAACGGGTTCGAGCGGCCACCATCGCCGATGGGTTCTGCATTGGCAAGATGAAGGACGGGCAGCGGGTGATTGCGCCGATCGCGTCCGAGTTCTTCTCCCACATCGTTCGCGACGAGGGACTGCGGGAGGCGGGCGACTTCTGCTACCTCGCGCGTCTCCATGAATGGATGGAGGAATACGAAGAAGCATACGCCGTCCTCACCGAAGCTCGGTTGCTATACCCAGCGTACTGGGAGTTCCCGTTTCAGCGGGCGGTATTCCGGCTCCGGGCGGGCCACGAACAGGAAGCCCTACGCCCTGCGCAGCGGGCCGCGGAGCTGGCACCGTGGAAGACCCAGGCCTGGAAGCTGCTGGCCACGATACTTGGCCGCCTCGGGGAGGTGACTCAGGCAGCGGACGCGAGCAGACGTGCCGAGGAAGTGCAGCGGGTTCGCGATCAACTGGCCGAGGAATAGATACGGCATAGCTGCCTCAGTGTCAGCGTTTGCCGCTCTCTTGACCGCGTGACGGGATAGAGCCGGCCCGAGGCTATATGCCAATTCCTTCAGGGTGTTGGTGCCTCGGAGCGGCACTGATGATCTCGTCGAGCGAGCGGCATTGTAGGTGTGTTCGTTTTCGCCAGTCCCTTTTGACTTTGATGCACTCGTTCTTCTTGTCGATGAGCAGGCACGAATGGAAGTTGTCCCACAGCCATTCCCAAATCCAAGAACGCTCTGGACACAAATCGTTTTCGAGTTGCCAGAACTCGGGAGGATGGGTGGTGACCTTCCCGTCGACCTCTCGAGGTGCCACGATCAGGTGGATCAGCTCATGAGTGAGAATGTGCCGCAATACCTGCTCGGGAACGTCGGGCGAGTTCAGAATATCATGGAGACAGATCAGGCTCTCGGGTGCTGGGGGAGTGCGAGAGATGCAACCAAGAAACGAGCCATTCGTAAAGATGACCTCAGGGGAAATCGACACGGTCGGGAAAAACTCCCGCCGCAGTGCATCCGCCATCCCGACCACGTCGCTGGCCGTGAAAATGAGGAGCGGCGTCTTCCTAGCCTGGTGCTGACGGTGTAGCGCCCGCGAGTGCTTGAGGTCCAAAAGCATTGGCTATGGTATGAGGACAATCAAGCCAAGCGGCCGGGACTTTTTGAGGTTAACCATCGAGAGGCAACCTCCCTTGGGTGATGTACGTCATGGTCCGGTCTGTAAGTTGATCGATCTGGTGACTGGAGAATCCCACGTACTGGCAGATCTGGTTCATTGCCGGAAACCAACGGCGCGTGAGCAATTCGTTGATGCGTTCCGGGAATACCTGGGCGCGCCCCTCCTCCGTGAGAAATGGCGGCAACAAAGAATAGAGCAAGCACTGAAGCCCAAGGTGGCGTTTTGACAAGAAAAACAGCCAATAGGGGAACTGCTCGTCGAGTTTGTAAACGAAATGGCGGACTTCATCGATCTCAAATAATTCCTGCGGGATCTGATCGTACCCGTGAAAGGAAATTTCAACGCGCTCGAAGAACCGCCTCGCAGTTTCGGGTGATTCGGTTAGTCGTCGCAACGCACCCAACGTGGATTGTATATCGGCAGAATCAAGGTCTCGCCTAGATACCACCACCGTGACAAAGTCGATCACCTTCAGTACCTCTCCCGGTAGGCCTTCATCCGGGACGTCGGCAAAGAATTGCCGCAAATCGCCGATCTCCCATCTCTGCAAAAGGTTCATGACGAGAGGCTTGACGGTCATGAGGAAATCCGGCGCTGGATCGGAGGGAATCGATCCCATGCACAACCCAACAAGCCGCTGAAGGTTGTCGCAGTAAGCCCGTCCCCTCGACCCCTTGCGGAAATCTGCGTCTTTCGTTGTCTCCCGGTGGTTTCGACGGGCGTAGGTGATCTCGGCGGACGCGGCGTCCAACACCGCCGTCGGATCCTTGCCCAACATCAGATGGCAGAACCTCTCAAAGCTGTATTCAGGAGAAATCAAGTTGAACATTGGAACGGCAACCTCGTCTATCAACAGCGATCTGCAAGCGAACAGTCGTCAACTGCAAAGAGTCACCAGGACCTGCAGGCCAAGCCAGAGAGGCTTTTCCGGCCGCTGGCCACACCCGGAATTTGTTTGGCTGATCCATGTTCATCTTCCTACTGTTTGCTCAACTGAGGCGGAAACTTTAAGATTTCGGCGGATGCTGCCTCGGATAGCCTCCGCATGGAACTCGCTGCAGTATTGAGCTAGTAGCGAGTCCTGCTTGCCGCGCCCTAAGTACGGCACATTGGTCGCGACCAGCGTGAAGCGATTCGCCAAGATCCGAAACGCAGCGAGTACCCCCTCCGCCGCGATGGCGAGTTCGCGAGCGTCATCGCTTTGTTCCCTTTGAAGTGCCTCTTCAATCAGGGGGATTACGCGATCAGCGCCTGCCGAGTAGACTGTGGCACTGAGTCGCCGCGGATCGATCAAGCTTCCGAGGATGGGAGCGTCCTTGAAGAGTGAGTAGATCCGACGCATCTCCTCCCGTGCAAACCCATCTTCGCCCGCCAACCGTACCCAGTCGGCCTCAGCAGCATGGATACCGAGCCCGGAACAGGCAAGATTCAACGCGGGTAGCGGGACGTGTTCCCCAGCAAGCCTCCAGGCCGCAAGCGCCAGGTTGAACGCCGCAATTTGAGCGCAACGGGCGTCTAGCTCCAGTCCGTAGAAGTTATCCCGCAAAACGGCAGTCACTGCGTCATGCAGCCAGGCGTCTCGCAACGCTATCTCCGCAGAAGGCGCTAGGTCGCTGAGAAGAC